>NZ_JBEXRT010000043.1:0-55885 GCF_040613235.1 Streptomyces sp. NPDC006296
CCGGCGGGATCCCTCCCGCAGGGCCCCGCGCCGTCGGCACGGTCCGCCACGCGCCCGGACCGTGCCGCGCGGGCCGCTCTCCCGCGGTGCCGGAACACGGTGCCCGGCACCGCCCGGCCCGTGGGCGGGCGGTGCCCTCACCGGGCGGCGTACGTCCGCAGGTAGGCGAACTCCGCCGTCGCGCCCGACCGGTTGTGGGAGACCAGCCCCATCCTCAGCGCACCACGCACCGGCAGGGTCCAGGTGCCGCCCGGGGACCAGTGGACGCCGTCCCGGCTGGTGGACGCCCGCACCTCGTGCTCGCCGTGCGCGGTGTCACGGTGGTACGCCATCCGCAGCCACATGGTGTCGGCCGTGGGGCCGCCGAACATCGGGGCGTTGGCCACCGCCGTCGGCGGGGTGGTGGTGGGACGCTCGCCCTCCTTGCCGAACTCGCTCACGTCGAGCACCGCGCCGTCGCCGCCCGCGAGCGGCAGGACGGAGTGGACCAGCTTGAACCACCGGTCGTCGTTCTCGTAGAGCACGAGACCCGCCTGCTGGGCGGTCCGGTCCGGAGCGAACCGCATCCTGGTCTCGACCGTGAAGTCCCCCTCGGGCACGTCGCGCAGCAGCACCGAGGCCGTGTTGTCGCCCAGGTGGAGCTCGGCGTCCTGGGTCGGCCAGGACAGCGCGCCGTCCGTCACACCGACCCCGGGGGCCCGCCCGCGCACCCACTGCCAGGGCGAGCCGGCCTCCGTGCCGGGGACAGCGGCGGAGTCGAACTCGTCGCTGTGGCCGGGGAGCAGCCGCCCCGGCGGAGCCGTCGCCACCCGCTTCGTCACCGGCCGGTGCAGGGCTGCCGCACCCACGTTGTCCGCCGCCGCGCCCGCGCCCCGCGCCGCCGCGCCCACCGCGCCCGCGTGCACGGCCGCGGCGGGCAGCGCACGGGACTGCAGGGCCACCGGATCCCGCAGCCGGTCGCCGGTGACCTCGGCGGTCAGCCGCCTCCCGCGTATCTCCACGGACACGTTGTTCCAGGTGCCCCAGGAGAAACCGGGCGGCAGCGCGGTCACCCGCTCACCACGGCTCCGGCCGGCCACGCGCACGTCGGTGACGAGAGCGCCCCGGGCACGGTCGAGCCAGGCCACGATCCTGTTGCCGGGGTCCCGGTAGGCGACGGTGAGCCCCGCCGCACCGCCGGCCGCCGTCACCCGCAGGTCCGCCTCCGCCCGCAGGTCCGCCGGAGCGCGTCCGTCGGCGAGGAGGTAGGCGGGACCCTGCCCCGGCCGTCCCGGGGTGTGCCGTGCGTAGTCGCGCGAGTCCGGGTCGACGCCGCCGGACCAGCCGTCGGTGCCCGCGCCCGCGGCGCGCCAGCCCGTCAGGCCGCCGTCGTTGAAGGTGCCGCCCGTCGCCCACGCGGTGACCGGTGCGGCGGTCGGCCCGTCCGACGGTCCCGCCCCGGCCCGCACCACGGGCCAGCCGTCGATCCAGTCGAGCCGGTCGATGAGCATCGGACGCCGGGTCAGCTTCAGCGAGCCGTTCGAGGCCGGTGCGAGATCCGGCGACTCGGCGGGTATGCCGTGGTACACCAGCCAGTCCTGGCCCGCGAGATCGGTCTGGAGCGCGTTGTGGCCCGGACCGATCCAGCGGTTGCCGTTCGCCCCGGCGACCACGCCCGCCTTGCTGGTGAGGGCCATCAGGTCGGTGCCCTCGTCGTCGGTGAACGGGCCGGTGGGACTCGTGGACCGGCCGGCCTTCACCTGGTAGCCGCTGTACGCGCCGTCGCAGCAGCCCGCGTCGGAGTAGAAGAGGTAGTAGAAGTCCTCGCGCCGGACGACGAAGCCGCCCTCGACGCGGCGGCCCCGGGCCACCTGGGTGACCTCGCCCTCGGTGCGGGTCAGGTCCGCGTTCAGCTTCGCGACGCAGATCGTGTCGTAACTGCCCCAGTAGAGGTAGGGGGTGCCGTCCGTGTCGGTGAACTGCGCCTGGTCGATGTTGCCCGCGGGGCAGCCGCTCGGGGAGGGCAGCACGGCGCCCCGGTCGGCCCACGGGCCTGTCGGCGAGGGCGAGGTGACGAGGCCGACGGTGTTGCGCCCGGGCACGGAGTAGTAGAGGTGGTAGAGCCCGGAGGCGTAGCGCACCTCGGGTGCCCAGAGCCGCGAACCCTCGTGCCAGGCGGGCTTGCTCGCGGGGGTGAACACCTCGCCCGCGTACTCCCAGCTCACCAGGTCGGCCGAGCGCAGGATCGGCAGGATCCGCTCCCCGTCCTCGCCCTTGCTCTGCATCACCGGGTTCTGGGTGCCGTAGGCGTACCAGAGGCCGCCCTTGCCGCGGATCACCGCCGGGTCGGGAAAGGTGTCGACGGCTCCCGCGGAGACCGGGTTGGTGTACGTCGCCGCGGCGGGCGGACGGCTCTGGGCGCCGTGCGACGGGGCGGAGGCCAGGGTGAGCAGCCAGACCAGGGCGGCCGCCCCGGCCGCCCACCGGGGCAGGAGGCGGGAGCGGACGGCCCGTCGCGTACGTCTCATGGTGTCTCCGTGGGTGTCCCGCCCGGAACCGCGGCCGCGGTCCAGGTCGTGTCGTCGTTCTCGAAGGCGCTGAGGCTCGGGTCGTGGTCGGAGGCACCGATGTCGTACATCGACGTCATCCAGTGGTAGAAGTTGTCGCCCCGGTCCCGCAGCAGCTCGTACAGCCTGCGCATCAGCCGGGCCCCCACCTGCTCGAACTCCGGATGGGTGTACCGGTTGCCGAGCTCGTGCGGGTCCGACCACAGGTCGTACAGCTCGTTGACCGACTCGGGGTTGACGACGAGCTTGTAGCGGTCGTCGCGGATCATCCGCTGCGGGTACGGGAAGTGGTGGCCGTGGAACTCCGCGACCAGCTCGCCCGGCCAGTCCGGGGTCCCGCCCTTCACGAGGGGCACCAGGCTGCGGCTGTCCACCGCCGGGGACGGGTCGCAGCCCGCCAGTTCGAGGATCGTCGCGGTGCAGTCGGTGAGGCTGACCAGCTCGTTCCTGACCTGCGGGGCGGCCCCGGGGATCCGGACGATGCCGGGGATGCGGTAGATGTCCTCGTACATCGCCGGGCCCTTGTCGTGCAGCCGGTGCGCGCCCGTGAACTCGCCGTGGTCCGCGGTGAAGAACACCGCGGTGTCCTCGCCGAGCCCCAGCTCGTCGAGACGGGTCAGGATGCGCCCGATCTGCTCGTCGATCAGGGTGACGTAGCCCCAGTAGACCGCGATCAGCTTGCGGGTCGTCTCGATGGGGATGGTGTCGAAGGCCCAGTGCGCGCTGTAGTTGCGCTGCACCGGCGGTTTGCCCTCGAAGGTCTCGGCGACGGACGGGGGCAGGTCGACGAGCGAGGGATCGTAGAGGTCGAAGTAGGCGTCCGGCAGCAGGTAGGGCAGGTGCGGGCCGAAGAAGTGCGTGGCCAGGAAGAACGGCTCCTCGCCGGCCGCGTACCGCTCCAGGTGCTCGATGGCGCGGGTGGCGAGGTAGTGCTCGAACGTCGCCTCCACCGGCTGGTGCAGCCGGGCGGCCAGCAGGTTCCCCGGGTTCCCGCCCGGGGCGGTGCCCCGGACCGGTTCGGAGATGCGGTAGGGCGGCAGCCCGCGCTCCTCCAGGTAGGCCAGGTAGTCCGGGTGGTCGACGGGGTTGTGCCAGCCCGGCAGGTCGGGCCCCTCGAAACCGTAGGAGGCGGCGTTGCGCTCGGTCCCGCCGTGCCACTTCCCGATGAGGCCCAGCCGGTGGCCCTGCGCGGCGAGCGCCTCGGGGAAGGTGAAGGCGTCCTCGCGGAGGTCCTCCAGATAGCCCACGTTGCGCTCGTAGTTGGCGAGCAGCCGGTGCCGGAACGGCGCCTGCCCGGTGAGCAGGCTCGCCCGCGCGGGGGTGCAGATCGCGGTGGGCGTGTAGAAGCGGTCGAAGCGCGTACCGGTGGCGGCCAGCCGGTCGAGATTCGGTGTGGCGACGTGCGGATTGCCGTAACAGCCCAGGGTGTCCACCCGGTGCTGGTCGGTCATCAGGAAGAGCAGGTTCACTTCGTGTACGCCTTCGTGTAGAGGTCGCCCTCGTAGTACGTGTCCGCCGCCGGGGCCTTCGCCAGCTGTCCCGTGCCCTCGAAGAACGCGCCGAGCCCGTCCAGCCAGCCTTCCACCGTGCCGTCCTCGGTCCTGGCCACCAGATCGGCGGTGGACAGCGTCTCCACGTTGGCCGCGTCCGCCGCGACCTTCGCGCGGTCGACCTTCAGCAGCGCGGCGGCCGCGTCGACGGACTCCTCGGGGTGCGCGGCGCGCCAGTCGTTGGCCTTCTGGAGGACCTTGACGACCTTGGCGTTCAGCTTCGCGTCGCTCTTCGCGGGCGCCACGAAGGCGGTGGGGAACGCCCGGTCGGTGAAGTCCGCGGTGCTGGCGACCTCGACGAGCCCGGGCTTCTTCGCCTTGACGGTGTCGATCAGCGGGTACCACAGCCCCGCTCCGTCGATCTGCCCGGAGACGAACGCCGAGACGATCGTGGACGGGTCCATCGGCACCTTCTCGACGTCCTTCTCCGACATCCCGGCCTTCTGCAGGGCGAGGTCCAGCGCCATCGCGCCGGAGGTGCCCTCGGGCACCCCGACCTTCTTGCCCTTGAGGCCCTTCACGGAGGTGATGCCCGGCTGGGCTATGACCCGGTCGGCGCGGGCGAGCGTGTTGATCGCCACGACCTTCGCCTTGCCGGAGGCGGGCAGCCACATCGCGCCGGGTCCGATGTAGCCGAAGTCGAGGTTGTCCGAGCCGAGTGCCTGGATCTGGAGCGGGCCGTTGGTGAACGTCGAGTACGCGGGGGTCAGTCCCTGCTCCTTCCACAGGCCCTGCTCGTCGGCGATGGCCAGCAGGCTCGCGCCGTTGTAGTCGCTGATGTAGCCGAAGCGGACGGTGCCGGCACCGCCGGACGACGGGTCACCGGAGCACCCGGTGACGGAGAGTGCCAGGGTGGACACGGCGAGGGCCGCTGTCAGGGCGCGCTGAGGCAGACGCATGACGCAGGGTTCCTAACGGGAGTACGGGGGTGCGGGTGACGGGTGGTGGTCAGGCGGCCGGGGCGGCCGGGGTCTGGTGGTAGACGGCCGTCCACACGGCGTTGCGGATCCGGGTGAACGGGTCCGAGAGGCGGACGGCCTCGGTGCGGGGATAGGGCAGGTCCACGTCGATGACCGAGTGGATCCGGCCGGGCCGCGCCGCCATCACCACGACCCGCCGGGCGAGGTACACGGCCTCGTCCACGTCGTGCGTGATGAACAGGACCGTCCGCCGGTCCCGGCTCCAGGTCTCCAGCAGCCGGTCCTGCAACTGGACCCGGGTCAGCGCGTCCAGGGCGCCGAAGGGCTCGTCCATCAGGAGCACCTTCGGATCGACGGCGTAGGCGCGGGCGATCGCGCAGCGCTGCTTCATCCCGCCCGACAGGGTCTTGGGCAGCGCGTCGGCGAAGTCGGTGAGGCCGACCAGGTCGATGGCTCGCTCCGCCCGCAGCCTCCGCTCCGCCGGGGGCACGGACGCCAGCTTCAGCCCGAACTCGACGTTGCCGCGCACGGTCAGCCAGGGGAACAGCGCGTACTGCTGGAAGATCACCCCGCGGTCCGGGCCGGGACCGGTGACGGTCCGTCCGTCGACGAGGACCTCGCCCGAGGACGGGGTGGCGAGCCCGGCGGCCAGGTTGAGCAGGGTGCTCTTGCCGCACCCGGACGGGCCGACGACGGTGACGAACTCCTCGTCGCCGATGTCCAGGGACACCCGGTCCAGGGCGGTGAAGGTGGACTTCTTCAGCGGAAAGGTCTGCGAGACGTTCCGGAAGGAGATCTTGGCGTTCAACGGGTCTCCTGCCAACGGGTCAGACGGCGTTCGGCGAGCAGCAGCAGCCGGTCCATCAGCAGACCGAGCAGACCGATGGTGATGAGGCCGACGAAGATGGTGGGGAGGTCGTAGTAGAGCTGGGCCGACTGCATCCGGAAGCCGAGGCCCTCCTGGGCGGCGATCAGCTCGGCGGCGACGAGGGTCCCCCAGGCGGAGCCCAGCCCGATCCGCATCCCGACCAGGATGAACGGCGCGGAGGCCGGGACCACCACCTTCAGGAAGATCGTCCCGTCGCGGGCCCCCAGGACGCGCGCCGCGTCGATGAGCGTCCTGTTCACCCCCACCACGCCCTGGTACGCCGCGACGACGCTCGACAGGAACGCCGCCAGGAAGATCACGAACACCTTGGGCACCTCGCCGATGCCCAGCAGCACGATGGCCAGCGGGATCATCGCCAGGGGCGGCACCGTGCGGAAGAACTGCACGTACGGTTCCAGCAGCCCGCGGGCCACCGGGTACCAGCCCATCAGGAAGCCCACCGGCACGGCCAGCAGGGTGCCCAAAGCGAAACCGGTCAGGACGCGGCGCAGGCTGGCCAGCGCGTCGTCGGTCAGCGTCCCGTCCGCGATCAGCTCGCCCGCCCTGCCGGCCACGGCGACCGGACCGGGGAGCGCCTGCACCCCGAGCGAGGCCAGCCACGCCCACAGGCCGATCCCGGCCACCAGGGCGAGCAGGTTCAGGACGAACGGGGGGACACGGACCCCGTCCCGCCGGGGCGCGCGGGTGTCTTCCGCGCCGTCCCCGCCGGGATCGGCCCGCTTCAGAGGTGTCTCCGTGGAACTCATGCGGCGTCCTCGGGAAGGTCTTCGCCACCCGGTTCCGGGTAGCGGGCGAGCAGAGGGGATTCATGGAGGGCGAGGGCGACCCCGCCGAGCGCGCCGCCCGCCTCACCCAGCCCGGCGGGCAGCAGGGACACCCGTCCGCGGGCCAGCGGCAGCACATGCGCGTCGAGTGCCTCCCGCACGGGGGAGAGCAGGGCGTCCCCGGCCCTGGCCAGTTCACCGCCCAGCACGATCACGCCCGGGCCGACCGCGTTGACGACACCCGCGAGCACCGCACCGGTCCGGGCCCCCGCGGCCCGCAGCACCTCGTGCGCCGCCGCACTGCCGTTCTCGACCGCCCGCAGCAGCGTCGGGACGTCGTCCGCCCGTCCGCCCCGGGCGCGGTGGGCGGCCAGGACCGGCCCGATCGACGCGATCGTCTCCAGGCACCCCCGGCCCCCGCACTCACAGGGCCCGCCCTCCGGGTCGGCGGTGATGTGCCCGAGCTCGCCGGCCAGGCCGTCCACCCCGCGGTGCAGCGAGCCGTTCACGACGAGACCGCCGCCGACCCCGTGCGAGAGCCGCAGGTAGAGCACGTCCTGGCTGCCCGCGGCCGCGCCCCAGGTGGACTCCGCGAGGGCGGCGAGCCGGGTGTTGTTGTCCAGCAGCACCGGAGCCCCGAACCGCTTGCCCAGCAGCCCTGCCAGTGCCGTCAGGGGCTCCTCCGGGGCGTCCCCGGACGTCCGTACCGGTCCGACCACGCCGACCCCGACCGCGCCGGTGGTGCCCAGGGACGACAGCCGCAGGGTGCCCCCGGCCAGCGAGGCCACCAGCCGCTCGGCCAGCTCCACCCGCCGCTCCCAGGAGAGCCCCGGCGGATGGGCCCGGCTCGCCGAACCGATCACCTCGTGGGCCACGTTGGCGGCCGCCACATGGACGGCCCGCCGCGCGAAGTCGATCCCGACGGCCTGGCCCGCGTCAGGGTTGAGCGTGAGGTGCTCCACCGGCCGGCCGCGCCGACGCGGACCCGGTTCGGCGGCGGCCGCCACGACGGCACCGCTCGCGACCAGGGTCCCGACGATGTCGTACAGCGTGGTGCGCGACAGCCCGGCCTGACGCCCGAGCTCGGCCCGGCTCTGCGGCCCGTGCCGGCGCAGCAGACCGAGCACGCGTTCCTCGTGCCCGCGCCTCAGCCGCGAGAGAGGTCCACCGTGTGAGTGCATGGCGCCCAGCATGATGACCGCGCGATTTTTTAGTCAATGACCCGGAAAAATATTCATGCTGCCGCAATGACGACGGGATCAGGCCGTGCGGACGCAGCGGAAGCCGAGATTCCCGGTGGTGCTGTCAGGTGTGTTGCGGGTGCGGGCGGCGACCCGGTAGCGGTTGCAGTACGAGCGATGGCACAGGTAGGAGCCGCCCCGCATCACCTTGGCGTCCCCCGCGCCCGGACCGCGCGGATCGCTCCGGCGCCCGGCCGGATGGGCGGTGGTCCACCAGTCCTGGCACCACTCCCAGACGTTTCCCGCCATGTTGTACAGGCCGAAGCCGTTCGGCCGGTACGCGTCGACCGGCGCGGTGCCCGCGTAGCCGTCCTCGGCGGTGTTCTTCGTGGGGAAGTGCCCCTGCCAGACGTTGCAGCGGTGCTCCCCGCCCGGGGTCAGCTCGTCGCCCCACGGATAGCGGGCCTGCTCCAGACCGCCCCGGGCCGCGTACTCCCACTCGGCCTCGGTCGGGAGCCGCGCACCGGCCCAACGGCTGTACGCGCGCGCGTCGTTCCAGGAGACGTGCGCCACCGGATGGTCCCAGCGGTCCTCGATCCCGCTGCCCGGTCCCTCGGGCGCGTCCCACCGGGCACCCTCCACACCGCACCACCACGGGGTGCCCTCCGGACGGCCCGCGCCACGCCGGAGCGCGGCGGGCAGGAAGCCGGCGAAGACGTACGACCAGCCGAAACGCTCGGCCTCCGTCACATGACCGGTGGCCGAGACGAACGCGTCGAAACGCCGGTTGCTCACCGCATGGGCGTCGATCCGGAAGGCGGAGACCCGCACCTCGCGGACCGGCCCCTCACCGTCGGCCCGGAACCCCTCGGGATCCTCGGTGCCCATGAGGAACGATCCGCCCGGCAGCAGCACCGTCCCGTCCCCGTCGGCCCCGTCCGGACCCCGCGGGGAGCGGGCGGACCCCTCCGCCCGCTCGGTACGGTCCGCGCGCCCCGGTGCGCCGGCCGGCCGGTCCCCGGTGCCCCCGGACGGGGCGCCGGTCCCGCCGCGACCGGGGGAGCAGCAGCCTTCGGGCGCGATGTCGTCCATGCGGCGATCCTACGAGCACCCGCGCGAGGCCCCTACACCGATGATCAACTTTGTCCAAACCTCGCCCCGGCGTGGCGTGCCGTCCAACGGGTGACATCGGACCCCCTGTCACACGATGGGCCCACGGCGTCGCTCCAATGCGGACCTCCCGAGTGGTGCGCCTCCCGGTTTCCGCTGACGGTGGATCACGTCGCACCCGTGATCCGACGAGCCGGCAGACCGCCGGCCAGCGCGGGCGTGGCGAAAGGACCGTGTACCCATGCGCACTGCCCGCACCCTGTTCGCGTCGGCCGCCGTCACGGCGGTCCTCGCGGTCTCCGTCCCCGCCGCATATGCCGTGAGCTCGGCGGACGACTGGGACAAGGACAGCGGCTCCTCCGCCAGCAGCAACGACGACCGTGAGAAGCCGGACTCGTGGAAGCACGAGAAGCCCGAGGGCGGTATGCACACCGGTGGCGGTGCGCTCGCCGGTCTGTCGGCGGACGACTGGCAGAAGGACAAGGACAAGGACAAGGAGAAGGAGTCCGGTTCCGGCAGCGACGACGACCGTGAGAAGCCGGACTCGTGGAAGCACGAGAAGCCCGAGGGTGGCATGCACACCGGTGGCGGTGCGCTCGCCGGTCTGTCGGCGGACGACTGGCAGAAGGACAAGGAGAAGGAGTCCGGTTCCGGCAGCGACGACGACCGTGAGAAGCCGGACTCGTGGAAGCACGAGAAGCCCGAGGGCGGTATGCACACCGGCGGCGGCGCGCTGGCCGGCCTGACGGCGGACGACTGGCAGAAGGACAAGGACCAGGACTCCGGTTCCGGCAGCGGCACGGACGGCGAGAAGACCTGGAAGCACGAGAAGCCCGAGGGCGGCATGCACACCGGCGGCGGCGCGACGGCGCTCTCCGGTGGCGGGCTGGCCGCCGGTTCGGTCCTGATGCTCGGCGGGCTCGGCGCGGCCGCGTACAAGCTGCGTCGTCGCAACGCCTCGGGTGCCGCGGCCGCCTGACCGGCGTCCGGCACCACCGAACCGATCGTGTCGTGGCCGCCGTCCTTCCCGGGGCGGTGGCCGCGGCGGTTTCCCGCACCGCGCACGCCCGTCGCCCCCTCGTACACGAAAGGCAGCATGAGCATGGCCGCCCCGCAGCCGTCCGCACCCGACTCCGCCTCCCCGGCCGTCGGCCGTTCCCTGTTGTGGCCCGTCGTGGCGGTCGGGCTCGGCTTCCTCCTCGTCTACAACTCCTTCGACGCCTCGGCCGGAGTCCCGTCGGCCCCCTCGATGGTGTCGCTGCCCGCGGCCTCCGCTCCCGCCGCACCCACCCCGTCGGTGTCCGCGTCCACCGCTCCGCCCGAGCTGCCGCCGTCCTACCCGAAGCGGATCTCGATCAGGTCGATCGCGGTCGACGCCCCGTTCACCCCGCTGGCCATCGGGCCCTCCGGCCGGCTGGACGCTCCGCCCGCGGACGACGCGAACCTGGCCGGCTGGTTCAAGAACGGTGCCACGCCCGGCGAACGGGGCACCTCGGTGGTGGCGGGGCATGTCGACACGAAGACCGGACCCGCGGTGTTCCTGCTGCTGAGCACCCTCAAGGCGGGCAACACGGTGGACATCACCCGGGACGACGGCATCGTCGCCACCTTCGTGATCGACTCGGTCGAGACCTTCAGCAAGGCGGACTTCCCGAACGACCGGGTCTACGCCGACAAGGGCTCCGCCCAGCTGCGGCTGATCACCTGCGGCGGCGCGTACGACAAGAAGAAGAAGGACTACGAGGACAACGTGGTGGTCTTCGCCCACCTGGCCTCCGCCAAGAATGCCTGAGGGAGTCCCCGGGGCCGCCGCGCGCAGGTCCGCGGCGCCCCGGTGCGGAGGCCGGACGGCCGGGGGTGCGGGGTGCTCGCTCACCCCGCACCCTCCCGGGCCCGCGGGGTGCTCCCGCTCAGCCCGCGCCCTCCCGCTCCGCCGCGGCGACCTGGTGCAGGGTGCGGCCGGTGCGGGCCGAGCGTGCGTGGTACGGGTCGGGGGTGCCCGGCCGGTCGTGGACGGCCAGCCGGTCGTCGGCCTTGATCAGCAGCCAGGCCTCCGGGCCCGGGGTGCCGTCCTCGTCGTCGATACGGAAGCGGGTGAGCGCGAACTCACCGCGCAGCTTCGTCCCGTCGAGCCAGAACGTGGCGTGCCCGCCCTCCAGGGACTCGGCGAACGGGACGGGGGCTCCCGCGAGATCGTGGCTGGTGGGGCGGTAGGTCCCCTGGTCCCAGACGATCACGGTGCCGCTGCCCTGCGCGTCCGGCGGGATGACGCCCTCGAAATCGCGATACTCCAGCGGATGGTCGTCCGTCGGCACGGCCAGCCGCTTGTCGCTGGGGTTGTCCGACGGGCCGCGCGGAACGGCCCACGACCTCAGGACGCCGTCCACCTCCAGCCGGAAGTCGAAGTGCATACGCCGGGCGTCGTGGATCTGCACCACGAATCGCCGTGTGCTCGCGTCGTCCACGACCGATCCCTCCGCCGGTGCGGCCGGACCGTGCGTGAGCACGCGGGCAGGGTGTGCCCGAACCTCGCACGGTCCCTGCCTCCACTGTGCCGCCGTCCGCGGCGGGCCGCACCACGGACCGCCGCTCCGCCGCGGTGCCGGTCAGCCGGCGTACCGGTCCAGAGCCGCGTCGGCCGCCGCGCGCGAGCCCTGCCACCAGGTGGTCACCGGCTCCCAGACCCGGATCCCGTCGGGCGTCCCCAGCGCGGCGGCGTCGAAGGTCCGCCCGGGGTGCGCGGGGTCCGCGGCGACCGTCAGCCGGTCCACCACCCGCAGCTCGGTGGCCGCCGGGTACAGGGTGCGGACCACGGCGTGGGCGGTGCTCCCGGACGGCAGGCGGTACGGAGCGCTCCCGCCCTCGGGCACCGGCAGGGCGGGGCCGTCCAGATCACCGAAGACCACCGTGGGAACGCGGTCGATCACACAGGACCCGGCTCCTCGGTTGGTGACGCTGATCCGCAGGGTCGCGGGCCGGTCCGAGGCCCCGGCGGCGACCGACAGGCCGCTCTGCCGGCAGGCGGGAGGACCGGATGCGGGGGCGGAGGGGGAGGCCACCGCGGCGCCGGTCGTGGCCAGAACCAGGACCAGGGCGGCGGGAAGGGTCACTTCGGCAGGGATGCGCATGGGTTGTCCGTTCCCCGGAGCGGCGGATTCCACCCGTACCTGCCCGGTCTGGACCAGATCCTTGACGGGCTTCGAACCGCTGCCTTAAATCAAGTAGTGAAAGATACGCGGGAGATGCACGTGTCCCGTGTTCATCTCTCGTTGTGTATCTGTCATGCGCATGACTGTCTGTTCCCGCGGGAACCTCACGTGAGAACAGACGCCCCCCACAACTGTCATCCCCCACCCCGAATCGATGTGATGACCGTGACGTCCCCCCACCATGACGCGCCCCGCCCCGCACGCAAGCGCCGCAGGACGCTGTACACCGCCCTCTCGCTGCTCTGCTGCTCCCTGGCCATGACCGCACTCCCCGCCGGAGCCTCGGCCGCACCCGACCCCCACACGGCTGCGTCCACCACGGGCCCCCGGACGCAGGCCGTGGCCTTCGCCGACGAGTTCGACGGCCCCGCGGGGTCCGCGGTCGACGGCGGGAAGTGGCTGACCGAGACCGGCGACAACGTCGACAACCACGAGCGGCAGTACTACACCTCGGGCACCAGCAACGCCGCACTCGACGGCGAGGGCAACCTCGTCATCACCGCGCGCAAGGAGAACCCCGGCAACTACCAGTGCTGGTACGGGACCTGCGAGTACACCTCGTCCCGCCTCAACACCTCGGGCAGGTTCACCTCGACGTACGGGCACGTCGAGAGCCGGATGAAGATCCCGCGCGGACAGGGCATCTGGCCGGCCTTCTGGATGCTCGGCGCCGACATCGGCGACGTCGGCTGGCCCAACAGCGGTGAGATCGACATCATGGAGAACGTCGGCTTCGAGCCGGGCACCGTCCACGGCACCCTGCACGGACCCGGCTACTCCGGCAGCGGCGGCATCGGCGCCGGTTACACCCTCCCCGGCGGAGCCGCCTTCGCCGACGACTTCCACACCTTCGCCGTGGACTGGGCCCCCGACTCCATCACCTGGTCCGTCGACGGCACCGTCTACCAGCGCCGCACCCCCGCCGACCTCAACGGCAACGCCTGGGTCTTCGACAAGCCGTTCTTCCTCATCCTCAACCTCGCCGTCGGCGGCTACTGGCCGGGCGACCCGGACGGCAGCACGAGCCTCCCGCAGCAACTCGTCGTGGACTACGTCCGCGTCACCACGGGCGACTGAGCACGGGTGCGGACCGGCGGCCTCCGCCGCCGGTCCGCACCGTCGACGTAGCATGATCCGTATGGAGCAGCGCACACTCGGCAGGACCGGCCGTGACGTATCGGTCGTAGGACAGGGCACCTGGCAGCTGGGCGGGGACTGGGGAGAGGTGCGGGAGGCCGACGCCTTCGCCGTCCTCGACGCCGCCGTCGAATCGGGGGTCACCTTCTTCGACACCGCCGACGTCTACGGCGACGGCCGCAGCGAACGACTCATCGGCCGCTACCGGAAGGACCGGCCCGACGCGGACGTCTTCGTGGCCACGAAGATGGGCCGCCGCGCCGAACAGCTTCCGGAGAACTACGTACTGGACAACTTCCGCACCTGGAACGACCGTTCGCGCGCCAATCTCGGCGTCGACACCCTCGACCTCGTCCAGCTGCACTGCCCGCCCACCGCCGTCTACGGGTCGGACGCCGTGTACGACGCCCTGGACACCCTGGTCGACGAGGGCCGCGTCGCCGCCTACGCGGTGAGCGTCGAGACCTGCGCCGAGGCACTGACCGCCATCGCCAGGCCCGGTGTGGCGAGCGTCCAGATCATCCTGAACCCGTTCCGCCTGAAGCCCCTCGAAGAGGTCCTCCCGGCCGCGGTCGAGGCGGGGGTCGGCATCATCGCGCGCGTACCGCTCGCCTCCGGGCTGCTGTCCGGCAGGTACACCGCGGACACGGTCTTCGCCCCCGAGGACCACCGCGCGTACAACCGCCACGGCGAGGCGTTCGACCAGGGGGAGACCTTCTCCGGCATCGACTACGCGACCGGCGTGTCCGCCGCGGCGGAGTTCGCCGCACTCGCCCCCGAGGGCGCCACCCCGGCCGGGACGGCGCTGCGCTGGATCATCCAGCAGCCCGGTGTCACCAGCGTCATCCCCGGTGCGCGTTCGGTGGAGCAGGCCCGGGCCAACGCCGCGGCAGCCGCGCTCCCGGCACTCCCGCAGTCCACCCTGGACGCGGTGCGGGACCTGTACGACCGCCGGATCCGCCCGGAGGTCCACTCCCGCTGGTGAGCCCCCGGCTCAGTCGTCGTCGCCGCCGTCCTCGGCGGGATCCCCCGCCGGGCCGGCCGGCGCCGCCGGCGATTCGAGCCCGGCCGTGGGGGAGGGGCCGGGATCCGGGGTGTCCGCCACCCCGGTGTCCGGGGCGAAGAGGACGGTGCCCAGATAGACCGCCGCCAGGAAGGCGACCGTTCCGGCCACCGCGCTGGCCACCCGGGGGCGGCGCCGGATGGCCTCACCCGTGCTGATCCGGCGCGTGCCGGGGGACCGGTTCGCCGATCTGGAGGTCCGGGGCGCCGGAGCCGCCCGTCTGCGCCCGGTGGCCTGCGGCAGCCGGTACGTCGACGAGCCCCCGCCCGTCCTGCCGCCGGCGCCCGGCGTCGACGGGGCCGACGGAGCCGACCGGGAGAAGGCCGGTGCGGCGGGCCGCGGGGCGGCGGGCGCGTGCCGCGGCAGCGGCTCCGGCCGCCCGCGCCAGGCGTCCGTGCGGAACCAGTCGGAGACCTGCTGGGCGCTCGGCCGGTCCTCCGGCTTCTTCGCCAGCAGGCCGAGCAGGTACGAGTCGAAGGCGGGGGAGATGTCCACCCCCCGCTGCCTGACCGGCACCGGAGGCGTGTCCACGTGCTGGTAGAGCGTCGCGGTGGCCGTGTCCGAACGGAACGGCGGCTGGCCGGCCAGCAGTTGGTAGATCACACAGCCGAGCGAGTACATGTCCGACGACGAGTCGGCCGTCCGGCCGAGAGCCCGCTCGGGCGCCAGGTACAGGCTCGTGCCGACGATGTGCCCGGCCGTCGTCAGCGCCGTCGAGGGGTCGTCGACGAACTGGGCGATCCCGAAGTCCCCGATCTTCACCGAACCGTCGGCGTCCAGCATCAGGTTGCCGGGCTTGATGTCCCGGTGGACGATGCCCTGCCGGTGCGCCGCGGCCAGCCCGGCGGCGGCCTGCCCGGCGATGTGCGCGACCTGCTCGGGGTGGACCGACTCCTGGGCCTCCAGCAGATCCCCGAGGCTCTTGCCCTCGACCAGCTCCATCACCAGATAGAACCGGTCCTCCCAGGAACCGAAGTCGAACACGGCGACCAGATGAGGGTGGCTCAGGCGCGCGGCCGTCTGCGCCTCCAGGCGGAAACGCGCGGTCGACGAGGCGTCGACCTGGTCGCCCAGCAGCAGCTTCACCGCCACGGCCCGCCCCAGCACCTCGTCCTCGGCGCGCCACACCTCGCCCATACCGCCACGGCCGATGGGGGATATCAGCCGGTACCGCCCAGCAACCAGCACCTGTGCACACCAATCTCGCGTCGTGGCCCTCTCCGACTGCCGCGGCGGCGACCCCGTCGGGCTCATCGCCTCGGTGGGTAGCGTCAGGGTGCGCGGCGTGATCAGGATATCCGTCCTCCGGAGCGCCGCTCGCCCGGCCGGAGCCACGGGTACGGGATCCGGCCAATCGGTGGGCCGGACCGGCCTGTTCTCACCCCGCGGCGAGCCAGGCGAGCACCGCATCGGCGGTGAACTCCGCCTGGCCGCCCGGGAACAGCAGCTCCGCCTTCTCGAACACCGCGGCGTCCGCCTCCGCCCCGGGGCCGGGGACGGCGACACAGCGCATCCCTGCCGCACGGGCGGCCAGGACGCCCGGTGCGGCGTCCTCCAGGACCACGCACGCGTCCGGGGCCGCACCGAGCCGGCGGGCCGCCTCCAGGAACACGTCGGGTTCCGGCTTGCCGCGCGGCACCTCCTCGGCGGAGACGAACAGGGGCAGGTACGCGTCCAGCCCCGTCACGGCGAGGGTGGCCGCGATCGCCGCCCCGGACGACCCCGACGCCACCGCCATCGGCACCCCGCACCCGTGCAGCCGCTCGACGAGGGCGCGCATCTGCGGGAAGGCGGTGGTGGAGGCCCCGGCGAGCTCCAGGTAGAGGGCGTTCTTGCCGGCCAGCAGTTCGTCGACCGGGGCCTCGATGCGGTACTCCTCGCGCAGCACGGTGAGGGTCTCCCGGGTGCCCGTCCCGATGAACCGGGCGTGGTCCTCCCAGCCGAAGTCCCGCACCCCGTAACGGGCGAGGAGCCGGCGTCCCGCCTCGTAGTAGTTCGGCTCGCTGTCGACGAGGGTGCCGTCGAGGTCGAAGAGGACGGACGGCGGGAGGCGCGGGGTGCTCATCGCCCCAGCATGACCGACGGCGGTCAGCGGGGACCCGCCGCCCGCCCCACGGCCTCGACCAGCGGCAGCACCCGGTACGCCACCCGCTCGCGCAGCGCCACGTCGGTCCGCGTCCGCACCACGCCGGGGAGCTGGATCAGCTGCTGGATCACGTCCTCCAGGTGCCCGTTGTCCCGGGCCACCACCCGGGTCAGGAGATCGCCGCCCCCGGTGGTCGAGAACGCCTCGATGATCTCCGGCACGGCCGCCAGCGCGTCGCCCACCTCGTCGAGATGGCCCTGGGTGACCTCCAGGTGCACGAAGGCGAGCACCGGATGGCCGAGGGCCGCGGGGGAGAGCGCGGGCCCGGTGCCCGTGATCACCCCGTCCCGCTCCAGTCGGTCGAGCCGGGCCTGCAGGGTGCCCCGGGCCACGCCGAGGACACGTGCGTACTCCCGGACGCTGGTACGCGGCTGCTCGATGAGCAGCCGGAGGATACGGGTGTCGAGGGCGTCCACCGCCATGTCCGGCTGTGCTCCTCCCGGCTCGGTGATCGGTCGCCCGACTCTAACCGGGGCCGGCCACGGGAGTCCGGCAGCCGGAGGCCCGGCGCGCGCCCGCCCCCGCCCGGCCCTCGGCCCGCCCGCTGAAGCCGTTCCCTGCTCCCCGGCGGTGCTGAAGCCGTTCCCCGCTTCCCGGCGGCGCGACCGTCGTTCCCCGGCTCCCTGTCCGCGACCGCCGCTCCCCGGAGCGGCGTCCGGCCCCCCGGGTGGCCGTGCTGCGACCGGCCCGGCCGGGGCCGGGCCGCCGTGACCCCTGTGCGGGCCGCGGCGGCCCGGCCTCCCGCCCGAACTCAGCGAGGTCCGGCCGGGGTCAGGCGCAGCAGGGTGCCCTCGCCGTCGGCCGAGAGGACCAGCGAACCGTCCGGTGCGGCGGCGATCCCGGCGAAACGGCGGGCGAGCCCCGGGAGCCCCTCGGCGAACAGGGCCGGTTCGCTGTACCCAGGGTCGTGAGCGGGGTCCGGTGACGGACCGACCGGCAGGTCCTCCGCCTCGGTCCAGTGCCCCGCGCCGGTGAGGGAGACCCCCCGCACCCTGCGGTGCGCGGTTTCCACCGTGTACAGGGCGTCGCCCAGGACCGTCAGTCCCTGCGGCGCCCCGAGCCCGTCGGCCACGACGGCCGGCGGCGCGTCTCCGTCCAGCCTGAGCACGGTGCCCGCCCGCTCGTCGCTCACGTAGCACCGGCCCGCCGCGTCGAAGGCCACGTCGACCGGGCGGTCGAGCCCCTCCGCGAGGACGCTGACCGTGTCCTCGCCGTCGACGGCGAGGACACGGCCGCCGCCGGACTCCGCGACGACGAGCGACCCGGCCGGGCTCACCGTGATGCCCAGGGGCCGGTCCAGTCCGCCCACGCGCGTCCGCATCGTTCCGTCCGCGGTGTCGTAGGTCCGCACCTCCCCGAACTGCGAGGTGAGGTGCAGGAGCCCGCCGTCCGCGACGATGCCGTGGACGAAGGGTGCCAGCACCAGGCTGTCCGGTTCGCCCCCGGCCGGGGGCGTCGTGCCGTCGGCCCCCTCGGCGGCGGGCGGATCCGCGGGAGCGGGGCTCGCGACCCGGTAGTGGTCGGCCGCGTAGACGGTGCCGCCCGCGCCGACCGTGACGCCGTAGGGGCCGTCGAAGCCCCGCGGCACGATCACCCGGGTCCTCCCGTCGGGGTGCAGCTCGGTGATGCCGCCGCTGGCGTAGCTGGAGACGTACATCCGGTTCTCCGCGTCGAACGCCGCGTTGTCCAGGCCCGCCACCCCACTGGTGACCAGCGTCCTGGACCCGGTGCCGTGCAGGTCGATGCGGGTCACCCTGCCCTCGGGTCCGAGCGAGAGGACGTGCAGCACGCCGCCCCGGTCGAAGCGCACGGCCACCGGCCGGTCCACCCGGTCGGCGACCAGCTCGGGCACACCGCCGTCCGGCGGGATGCGCCAGACCTGCCCGCTGATCATGTGTGGGTAGTAGAGGCATCCGTCCGGCCCGCGCTGCATGGCGTTGCCCATGGCGAGCCCCTCGGTGAGCACGACCGGCTCACCGCCGTCGGGGAAGAGCTCCAGCAGACGGCCGCCGGGCCTCATCTCGTTGACGAACAGCCGGTCGCCGATGCAGGTGATGCCGTTGGGGTTCTTCACCGCGTCGCTGACCAGGGAGTACGTGCCCCCGGGGGTGCGCCTCCAGACGCGGCCCGGCACCAGGTCGGCGATGTACATCGAGCCGTCCGCCCCGAAGGCCAGGTCGTCCGGCGTCCGCACCGGGCCGTCCGCCGGGACGACGACGTCGAGGTCGCCCCCGGCGAGATCGACCGCGCTGATCCGGCCCCCGAGGAACTCCGCGACGTACAGCCGCCCGTCCGGGCCGAACGCGATGCCGTTGGACCCCCACAGCGGGTTGGCGGGGTTCAGCCTCTCCGGGACCGGGCGTCCGCCTCGGTGCCCCGTCGGCGCGCCAAACCTGCCGGCCGCCCTTCCGTCCGTCTCGCGCACGCTCACTCCGCCCCGGCCAGCACGTCGTCCATGCCGTCGCCCGCACGCCAGTCCCTGAGGAGCCGGTGGAAGGCGACCGGCCCGTCACCGTAGGACTCGCTGCGGGCCCGGGGCCTGCCCTCGTTGTTGTAGTACCCGGGGGTGCACTCCGCCTGGAAGGCGTGCAGGCTCGGCGCCTTCCGGCGGATCGTCGACACCCACGCGTCCTGCGCCTCGACGGTGGGCTCGACGCGCGGTGCCTCGCGCCGGTTCGCCTCGGCGACGACCTCGGCGACGTGGGTGGCCTGCTCGTCGAGGATGTGGACGTAGTTGACGGCGCTGGCGTTCTGCAGCGGGCCGAGCTGGAAGAAGTTCGGGAAGCCGTGGCTGTAGAACCCGTGCAGCGTCCTCGGGCCCTCGGCCCAGGACTTCAGCAGGGACACACCGTCCCGGCCGTACACCGGGAGCTTCCCGGACATCACCCCGGAGACGCCGACCTCGAACCCCGTCGCGAAGATGATGCAGTCGACCTCGTACTCGACCCCGCCCACCACCACGGCGTCGCGGGTGATGCGCTCCACGCCGTGGGTGTCCGCGGTGTCCACGAGCGTGACGCCGGGGAGATTGAAGGTCTGGAGGTAGTGGTCGCTGAACGTCGGGCGCTTGCACATGTAGCGGTACCAGGGCTTGAGCTTCTCGGCGGTCCCGGGGTCCTCGACGACGGCGTCGACGCGCGTCCGGATCTCGTTCATCTTCTGGAAGTCCGCCAGCTCGTAGGCCCGTTCGCGTTCCTCGGCCGGGACGTCCGTGTAGGCGTCGGTCGGGATGAGCTTCTCCTGCAGCCGGGCGGTGCTGGTCCAGGCGTCGTCCACCAGGTCCTCCCCGGTCCCCTTGCCGGTGACGACCTCCAGGAAGTTCTCCATCCGCCGCCGCTGCCAGCCCGGCCGGAGCGACTTCACCCATTCCGGGTCGGTGGGCCGGTTGTCGCGGACGTCGACCGAGGAGGGCGTCCGCTGGAACACGTACACCCGCCGGGCGTCCGCCCCCAGGTGCGGGACCACCTGGACGGCGGTGGCGCCCGTGCCGATCAGCGCCACGCGCTTGTCCGCGAGCCCCGAGAGGCCGCCGGTGTGGTCGCCGCCGGTGTACCCGTAGTCCCAGCGGCTGGTGTGGAAGGTGTGCCCCTCGAACGTCTCGATCCCGGGGATGCCGGGCAGCTTGGCCTGGCTCAGCGTCCCGCTGGAGACCACCACGTGGCGGGCCCTGATCCGGTCTCCGCGGTCCGTGGACACCGTCCACTGCGACGCGTCGTCGTCCCAGCGCAGTTCGGTGGCCTCGGTCTGGAAGCAGGCGTCGGTGTAGAGGCCGAAGTGCCGCGCTATCGCCCGTGCGTGCTCGCGGATCTCGTCACCCGGTGCGTACTTCCACTTCGGGACGTAGCCCACCTCTTCGAGCAGGGGCATGTAGGTGTAGGCGTCGATGTCGCAGTGGATGCCGGGGTAGCGGTTCCAGTACCAGGTGCCGCCGAAGTCCCCGCCCTTCTCGATGACCCGGATCGACTCGACGCCGGCCTGGCGCAGCCGCGCCGCGGCGAGGAGGCCGCCGAAGCCGCCGCCGACGACCACCACGTCGACCGTGTCCCGCAGGGGCTCCCGCGAGAAGTGCGGGTCGGCGTGCGGATCGGCGTCGTAGTAGCCGAACTCACCCGCGACGCGCCGGTACTGGGCGCTGCCGTCGGGCCTGATCCGCCGGTCGCGTTCCGCGCGGTACTTCCGGCGCAACTCCTCCGGGTCGAAGTCCGGTCCGCCGGCGCCGGGGCCGGTCTGCGCGGGTGAGGTGCGGGGCGAGGACATGGGGGCCTCATTCCTGTCGGAGCGGGATCGGTGCCGGAGCCGGGGCGCCGGTGGCGGCGCCGGGTGTCCGGCGGGGTCGTGGGGTGCGGGGGAGACGTGCGGCGGGCCGGTTCCGGCCGGCGGGGGTGGGCCGTCCCGGAGCGGTGCCCGGGCACCGGACGGACGGCCGGGGCGGGCGCAGGCCACGGGGGTCTGCGCCCGTCGGCAGGCGTACGCCGCCCGCCTCGGCCGCCGGTGGACGTGCGGTGCACCTCTACCGTGAAGTGCATAGTACACATCATGTGGTTGATACATATCGGTGTCGCCGGGAGGCGGTGGTGCCGGTGTCCGGAAACGGTCTGACGTGGGGCGGCGCCGTCCGTGCGGGCGCCGGGCGGGCCTCCGGGGGCCGTGCATCTCCAGCGGCAGCCGGACGGTGCGCCGGGGTGCGGCGCGGTCGTGGCGGGGCGTCAGGGCCGTGCGGCGACGGGCGGGGCGGGCTCAGACGGCGGACCACCCGTTGTCGACCGGAAGGATCGCCCCGTTGATGTTGCTCGCCGCCTCGGACGCCAGGAAGAAGATGGCCGCCGCCTGCTCCTCCGCCCGCGCGACCGAGCCGACGGCGCCCAGATAGGGGGCGAGGGCCGCCGGGCCGTGGGCCGTCCGGTCGGCCTCGACCCGGATGTTGGTGGCGGTGCCGCCCGGGGCGATGGCGTTGCAACGGATGCCCCGGTCGCGGTACATGACGGCCAGTGACTTCGTCAGGCCGGCGATGCCGTGCTTGGACGCGGTGTACGCCGCGCCGGCCGCACTGCCCCGCAGCGACGCCTCCGAGGCGGTGAAGACGACGGCGCCCTTCCCGGCGGCCAGCATGTGCGGCAGGACGGCCCGCGTCAGGCGGAACGGCGCCGTGAGATTGACGCCGATGACCCGCTCCCACTCGTCGTCGCCGGTGTCGGCGACCGCCGACATGCTGTCCATCACCCCGGCGTTGTTGACCAGGACGTCTATCCCGCCGAACCGCTCCACCGCCGTCCCGGCCACCCGGTCGACCACGGACCCGTCCCGCAGATCGCCGACCACGGTCAGCGCGGTCCCGCCCGCCCGCTCCACCTCTTCGGTGACCGCCCGGGCCGCGGCGTCGTCGACGTCGGCGATCACGACGCGCGCGCCCTTCCCGGCGAACAGCAGGGCGGTGGCCCGCCCGATGCCCGACCCGGCTCCGGTAACGATGACGCCGCGGCCCGGGCCGTCGGTGCTGACGCTCACGTGGTGCTCCTCGCGTTCGGTGGTGGGGCGAGCACCCTATCTTTTGTGGCGGGCACTGCCAATATGGCGGTGCGTGCCGGAAAGGGACTCGCTACGATGGGCGCAGCCCGAGGAAAGGTGGCCGAAAGCCGTGGAGACCGCGCAGGCCGGAGACGTGCGGGACCCCGCCCCGGGGCGCGGCGGGTCCACGGGCGCCCGGGGGGCCGCGACGGGTGACGGCGCGCGCATCGGACGCCCGCCGCTGACCGAACGCCGCAGGGCCGCGACCCGGATGGAGATCGCCCGCGAGGCCGTGCGCCTGTTCGCCGACCGCGGGGTGGCCGCGACGACCGCCGACGACATCGCCGCCGCCGTCGGGATCTCGCAGCGGACGCTGTGGCGCCACACCGCGTCGAAGGAGCTGTGCGTCAGCCCGCTGCTGACCCACGCGCTCGACCTCGTCACCGTGCTGATGAGGTCGTGGCCGCGCGACCGTCCGCTGGCGGAGGCCGTCGCCGGGACGCCGTCCTCGCTCGACGGAGCATCGGCGCACCCCGACGCGGAGGCGCTGCGCGCCCTGGTCCGGCTCACCCGCACCGAGCCGGGGCTGCGCGCCGTGTGGCTCCAGGTCCACCACGACGCGGAACTGGTCTTCGCCGAGGTCATCGCCGAGCGGGCCGGCCGCGAGCCGTACGACCTCGAACCGCGGGTGCAGGCGACCCTCCTCAACGGCACGCTCCGCATCGCCGTCGAGCAGTGGGCGTGGAGCCCGGACCCGCACCCCGAGCCGCTGCCCCGCACCCTCCACCGGGCCCTCGGCATCGCCCGGTCCGGGCTGTCCGACTGAGCGGCTCCCTCCGCCCGCGCCCGTCGGCCCCCGACGTGTCCGGTCGCTCCGTCCGTCGTTGACCGGGCATGAACCTGCGGACCGCTTCCCTCGCGGTCGTCGCCCTGCTGGGTGCGACCGGCTGTGTCTCCGTCCCGCCCGAGGCGCAGAAGCCCCGGCCCGCCCTCTCCGGGCGGCCGGACGGCGCCGCCGCCGTGCAGGCGTCCCCGTCGGTGGCGGTCGCGCCCCCGGCCGTGCACGACGCGCTGGGCCGGGAGGACGACACCCGGGAGGGTGCCGACGCGAAGCGGAAGAAGGAGCGCGACGCCCCGGCGGGACCCGCGGCGTCGCCACCGCCCCGCGCGGAGGCGCGGAACCGGCCGCCGCGCGCCGTACCCGCCGCCCCGCCGCGCCTCGCCGGGGTCCCCCGCCCGGCGCCGCCGCGCGGCACCTACGACATGCGCACCGTCTGCGCGACGGGCCAGGGGGTCGCCTCCGCCGAGGTCGTCGACCTGTGCCGCGCCACGTACGGCCGCTGACCGCGGCGTGACGCCGTGACGGCGTGGTCGTGATCGGTCCGGCGCCGTGACGTCGCGGTCGTGCCGGTGTGGCGGCGCGCGGTCCGGGGCGGGAGGGCCTGCCTCCGGCCCGGCCATTGGCCGGGCTCTGGTACAGAGTCCCGGCGAAAAGCTGTACCAATGGATCAGTCCATAGGTCGTCTGTTGAGCCAGAGGTCCCGGACGTGGTCTGATGTCACCGTCGATGGCGCTGCGGATTCCGCGGCGCCCTTTTTCGTGTGAAGGGGTGGGAAGCCGTGCTGAAGAGGGCGTTCGTGGCACTGGATCCGGGGCGGCTGCGGCTGCGCCACGCGACCAGGGCCGTCCTCGGGATCGGACTGGCCGTGGCCGTGTGCGGCCTGGCCGGGCACTCGCTCGCCGGTGCCGTCACCGGTGGCCTCGCGGCGCTGCTCGCCCTCTTCACGGTGACCGATCCCACCGTGCGCGGCCAGGCGGTGACGACCGCCCTCCTGCCCGTGGTGGGGCTTCCCGTCCTGGCGCTGGCCGCCGTGCTGCACGACCTCCCGGTGGCACGCGACCTCGCCTTCCTCGCCGTCATGGGCGCGGGGGTGTACGCCCGGCGCTGGGGGCCGCGCGGCCACGCGCTCGGGGTGTTCGGCTTCATGGCGTTCTTCGTCACCCAGTTCCTCCACACCCTGCCGGGACAGCTGCCCGAGCTGTACGCCGCCGTCCTGCTCTCGCTGGCCGTCGCGTCCGCGGTCCGCTTCGGGCTCTGGTGCTACGAACGCCGGCTGCCCGCCGCCACCGCCGTCGCTCCGGCCCCGGCGCGCGGGCTGGCCCGGGCGACCACCCGGCAGGCGGTCCAGGCGGCGGCCGGAGGGGCCCTGGCGCTGCTCGCGGGCCAGTTCCTCTCCGGGGAACGCTGGTACTGGGCCGTGGGCGCCACCTGGTGGGTCTTCGTCAACACCACCTCGCGCGGCGAGACCCTGGTCCGCGGATTCCGCCGGGTGCTGGGGACCCTGGCGGGCATCCCCGTCGGACTGCTGGTCATCGCCCCGCTGCACGGCGCGCCCCTGCCCTCCGCGGTCCTGGTGGCGCTCGGGGTCTTCGGGATCTTCTACACCGCCGCCGTCTCGTACACCTGGATGATGTTCTCGGTGACGGTCCTGGCGGGGACGCTCTACGGCCTGCTGGGCGTCCTCGACCCCGCGCTGCTCGCCCTGCGCCTGGTCGAGACCGGCGTCGGGGCCCTCGGTGCGACGGTGGCGGTCCTCCTCGTCCTGCCGGTCACCACCCACGCCACGACCGACGCCTGGATCCAGCGCGCCCTGCGCTGCGTGCACGCCTGCACCGCCGAGGCCGCCGCGCGGCTCGCCGGCTCGGCGACCGCCGACCCCGCCCCCCGTGTCGCCGAACTGGACGCGCTCCTCGGCCGGGTGCGGCTGTCGCTGGCCCCGCTCGTTCATCCGCTGAGCCCCTTCCGCGCCCGCAAGGCGCGGGCCGGGCAGGTGCTCGCGCTGCTCGACGTCTGCGTCCGCGAGGTCCGCGGCCTGTCCTCCGTCGCAGCGGACCCGGAGGCCTCGCACGACGCCCGGCTGGCCGCCGCCTGCTGGCGGGTGGAGGCGTCGGTGGAGGCGCTGACGTCCCGGGTGCGCGGACACCGGGCGGCGGCGGCCGTCGACGGAGCCCTCCCACCCGTCCACGCCGCCGAACCCGCACTGGCCCACCTGCACAGCCTGGAGAAGGCGCTCGCCGAACTCGCCGCACCCCTGCACAGCCCGCCGCGCGCTCCGCTGGTCGGCGCCTGACACCTCGGTCGGCACGGTCCGTTCCGGTCAGGGACGGGCCGTGCCGACTGCTACCGTCTGCCGGAAGATCGGGACGGACGTGAAGAGGGGTAGCGCGATGAGCGCCGACCACGGACAGCGGGCATTCATAGGGTCGTTCACCTCGGCGGGCGGGCACGGCATCACCGTCGCCGACGTCGACCCGGACACCGGCGCACTGTCCCTCCTCGCGTCCACCGACACCCTGGCCGACCCGTCCTTCCTGGCGGTCGGCCGCGCCCCCGGCACGGGCGGCACCGTGCTGTACGCGGTCAGCGAGACCACCGACGGGGCCGCCGCCGCGTTCGGCGTGGACGCCGACGGCACGCCCCGGCTGATCGGCGAGGTGCGGCCGGTCGGCGGGAGCGGCCCCACCCATCTGGCCCTCGCCGCCGGACACCTGCTCACGGCCGACTACGGATCCGGCGGCGTCACCGTGCTGCCCGTGCGGGACGACGGCTCGCCCGGTCCCGCCTCCGGCGTCCTGGCGCACGAGGGCCGCGGCCCGGACGGGGAACGCCAGGCGGGCCCGCACGCGCACCAGGTCCTGGCCGACCCCTCGGGGGCATGGGTGCTCAGCGTGGACCTCGGGACGGACTCCGTGCGGGTCTGCGCACTCGACCCCGGCACCGGCTCCCTGCGGCTGCACGCGGAGACGCGGCTGCGCCCGGGCACGGGGCCGCGCCATCTCGCCTTCCACCCGGCCGGAGAACACCTGTACGTCCTGAACGAGCTGGAGCCGACCCTCACCGTGTGCCGCTGGGACGCCGTCGGAGGCGTCCTCGAACCGCTCGGCGAGACACCGGTGCTGCCGCTCGACCACGACGAGGGCGGAGCCGGGCGCACGTACCCGTCGGAGGTGGTGGTCTCGCACGACGGCAGGTTCCTCTGGACCGCCAACCGCGGGCACGACAGCATCTCCGTCCTCACCCTGGACGAGACGGCCGAGAAGCCCCTCCTGGCGGCAGCCGTGGGCTGCGGTGGACGCTGGCCCCGCGACCTCACCCTCGACCCCACCGGACAGTGGCTGTACGCCGCCAACGAGCACTCCGGGAACGTCAGCTGGTTCGCGGTGGACGGACGGACGGGTGTCCCCGCCCACGCGGGGTCCGTCGAGGTCCCCGCCGCCTCCTGCGTGGTCTTCGGCTGACGCCGCTCGCCGGTCGGCACGCCCCCGCGCGGGCGAGCGACCTGCGGCGGGGCGCGGACAGGAAGACCCGTCCGCGCCCCGCCGCACACCTTCCCGGGGGTCAGTGGGCCGGCGCCCCCTGCGGCGTCGCCGGGGTGATGCCCAGCGTCGTCGCGTACAGCGAGAGGACCAGCTTGCCGATGGCCGGGTAGGCGCCGAGCGGCTCGGCCGTCGCGCAGCCGGCCTCCTTGGCCGCGGCCTCCAGCAGCTCCGCGTCGATCTCCGGGCCCACCAGGTACGGCGCGAGCGCGAGCTGCGCGGAGCCGGACCCCTGGAGCTGGGCGGCGATCGCGGCGACCGAGCCCTCCACGTCCAGGGCCGCCGCCATCACGGGCACGGCGAGACGGGCGGCCAGCAGCATCCCGGTGATCCCGGCGGCCTGCACGGCCTCCTCGCCACCCACCGTGGCCAGCACGATGCCGTCGGCGGCGGTCGCCACGGTGAAGAGCCGCGCACGGTCGGCGCGCGCCAGACCGGCCTCCGAGAGGCGCACGTGCAGCGCTTCGGCGAGCAGCGGGTGCGGACCCAGCACATCGGTCAGCTCGGCCTGGGTGCCGCTCTCCGTGACCGCCTGCCGTATGCGCAGGATCGTGGCGCTGTCCGGGCCCGCGAGCAGCGGCACCACGACGGCGGACGGGCCCGAGGGCTCCGGGACCTCGCGGCCCGCGGCGGTGGCCTGCTCGTAGCGCGCGGTGCGCTCGGTGGCGGCGTGGGTGAGTACGGAGGAAAGGGTGGGAAATTCGGCGTCGTCGCCGTCGAGATAACCGATCTGCGCGTTCAGACCGGGCAGCTCGGAACGCGCGATGCTGATCACTTCCTCGGCCAGGCTGCGGGAGGCCGGGGAAGGGGTACCGGGAACGGCGAGAACGAGCGCGGCGGCGCCCTCAGGTGCGACCACGGGCTCCGGGCGGCGGTGCCGTCCGGACTGGCGAGGTCGCGGCATTCGTACAGGCAGGCCGGAAGCGGGCCCAGTGGGGGTGCTCATGGCGCCGCATGCTACTGGTTTTGGGTGCCCCTCTGTTCGGGGAGGGGGCGGTCAGGCGTTATCTGTCCATATATGTCTGTTGAGCGGCATAGCGGGTGACTGACCTGCTCTGTCCGGACAGCCCGGCGTTCGAATCGACCGGACCGGTGACCGGCGCTCATGACCAACTCGCCCTGAGAGCCGTCCTGTCCTTCCCGGCCGGCCGCGCGCCGACGGCCGGCGCGCCTCGCCGCGGGGCCGGAACGCCCACAGGCCTCCGATCTGTGCACCCCCTGCGCCCTGCGTCGCACCGGCTCCGGCGCCGCGGCTCGGCCCTCATCCCGCGTCCGGTACGAACAGCAGGGACGGATGGGCCGGGAGCCGCAGTCCGGGGCCTGCGAGGCTCCGGGCGATCCGCACGGCGCCGTGCAGCGGATCGCCCTGCGCCGGGACCACCCGCGCCTGCGGCACCTGCCGGGCCAGCTCCTGGCGCAACGGCCCGGCCAGGGGCTCGCCCATGCGGAACAGCCCGCCGGTCAGCGCCACCTCGCAGCCGTCGGGAAGCGTGTCGGCGGGCCCCGGGCACACCGCGGCCGCCGCCTCGGCGATGTGGGCCGCCGCCTCGCGCAGGATCCGCGCCGCGACCTCGTCCCCGGCTGCGCAGGCCCCGACCTCGGGCGCGAAGGACGCCAGCAGCGCGGGGCGGTCCGTACGCGGATAGAGCAGGCCCGGCAGCGCGGTGGCCGGTCCGAGGACCGCCTCCAGCCGGGCCAGCAGCGCCGGGGAACCACCGCGCCGCCCGTCGTGGGCACGCATCGCGGCGTCCAGCCCCGCCCGGCCGATCCAGGCGCCGCCGCCGCTGTCGCCCAGCAGGTGCCCCCAGCCGTCCGCCCGGCGCCAGGACGTCAGATCGGTGCCGAGTGCGATCAGGCCCGTGCCGCCCGCGACCACCGCCCCGGGCCGCCCGCCGAGCGCGCCGGCGTACGCGGTCACCGCGTCGGCGGCCAGCGCCACCCGCCGTACACCGAGGGAGTCCGCGAGGGCGCCCGGGAGCCGGGCCCGCAACTGGTCGCCGAGGGTCGCCATGCCCGCGGCCCCGACGGCCGCGGCGGTGACCGCCGCCCCCGGACCCGCCTGTTCCAGCAACCGGCCGACGGCGGGCAGCAGTTGTTCCAGCAGATGCGCTGCGTCGATGCCGTCGGCACCCGTCCGCACCGGCTCGGCACAGGCCTCGGTGAGCACCGCGCCCGCCGGGCCGGCCGGGGCGAGCGCCACCCGCAGGCCCGATCCGCCGGAGTCGACGCCGAGGACGTACGCACCCGAACTCACCGCGGCCGCCGTCCGGTCGGCGCACCGCACGCCACGGGTACCGCTGCCGGCGGACGGGTGCCTGCACGCCTCATACGTGGTCTCCGGGGGAGTGGAGGACTGACGACGACCGGCACCCTACCGCTCCGTCCCGCTCCGGGGGACCGCATGATCACCCGGAGCCGTGTGGGCCGGTAGAGTGACGGGCGTGGCAGCGCGACCGTTGAACGAACTTGTGGAGCCCGGCTGGGCCGAGGCGTTGGCGCCCGTGGCGGACCGGATCGCCGCGATGGGCACCTTCCTCCGTGCGGAGATCGGGGCGGGCCGGACCTACGTCCCCGCGGGGAAGGACGTGCTGCGCGCCTTCCAGCAGCCCTTCGACGACGTGCGCGTCCTGATCGTCGGTCAGGACCCCTATCCGACCCCGGGCATGGCCATGGGGCTCAGTTTCGCGGTGGCGCCCGACGTGCGGCGCCTGCCGGGCAGCCTGGAGAACATCTTCCGGGAACTGCACTCCGACCTCGGCCTTCCCCGGCCGTCCAACGGTGATCTGACGCCCTGGACGCGCCAGGGGGTGCTGCTGCTCAACAGGGCGCTGACCACGGCCCCCGGCAAACCCGCCGCCCACCGCGGCAAGGGCTGGGAGGAAGTCACCGAACAGGCGATCCGCGCCCTGGTCGCGCGCGGCAAGCCGATGGTGTCCGTGCTGTGGGGGCGGGACGCCCGCAACCTCCGGCCGCTCCTCGGGGACCTGCCCGCGGTCGAGTCCGCCCATCCGTCCCCGATGTCGGCGGACCGGGGCTTCTTCGGATCGCGTCCCTTCAGCCGCACCAACGCCTTCCTGGAGCAGGCCGGGCAGCAGCCGGTGGACTGGCGGCTGCCCTGAGCGGTGCCGGACGCCGGTGCCGTACATCGCGTCCCGCATCTCCGGCCGGATGTCCCGCATAGCTTTCCGCTCCTGGGGCAGGAGACCCTCCGACCCGAGTTCCGGGCGACGCACCCCCCTCCGCGTCGTCGCGGGCACCAGGCCCCACCGGCACCCCCCCCCGCCGGTGGGGCCGCCCCGTTTTCCGGGGTCCGCCGGGTCTACCGACGGGCCCCTGCGCCGCCACGGCCGCGGACCACGGGGCCCCGGACCACCCGGCTCCGGACCACCCGGCCGTGGGATCGCACGGACCCTGCCGTCGCGACGGGCCGCCGGCCCCCTGCTGCGGCCGACCCCCGCCGCTGCGACGCGGACCCCTCGGCGGCGCTGGGGCTCCGTCCGGGTGGCGGCCCCGGGCGGGGACGGCCCGGACGCGGGACGCCGCTCGGACGGGTTGCCCACCGCCGTGATGCGCGGCTGCTAGCGTGCCCAGTCCACCGGCCCGGCCGGGCCGGCCGCGGGCGGCTCCGCGGCCGAAGCAGCAGAGGAGTGGTGTCCCATGCGTATCCTCCTGGTCGGCGCGGGGGGTGTGGGTACGGCGATCACCCGGATCGCGGCCCGCCGCCCGTTCTTCGCGCACATGGCGGTCGCCGACTACGACCTCGCCCGGGCGCAGAGCGCCGTCTCGGCCCTCGGTGAGCGGGGCTCCCGCTTCGTCGCGGTGCGGCTGGACGCCTCGGATCCCGCAGCCGTGCGCGCCGCGCTGGAGGAGCACCGCTGCGACGTCCTGCTCAACGCCACGGACCCCCGGTTCGTCATGCCGCTGTTCGAGGCGGCCCTCGCCCACCGGGTCCACTACGTCGACATGGCCATGTCGCTGTCCCGGCCCCACCCCGCCCGTCCCTACGAGGAGTGCGGCGTCAAGCTCGGGGACGCGCAGTTCGACCGGGCCGCCGCATGGGAGGCGGCCGGACGGCTCGCCCTGGTCGGGATGGGGGTCGAACCCGGGCTCTCGGACGTGTTCGCCCGGTACGCCGCCGACGAGCTGTTCGACGAGATCGAGGAGATCGGCATCCGCGACGGAGCCGATCTCACGGTCGACGGCTACGACTTCGCCCCGTCCTTCAGCATCTGGACGACCATCGAGGAGTGCCTGAACCCGCCGGTCGTCTACGAGAAGGGGCGGGGCTGGTTCACCACCGCCCCCTTCAGCGAGCCGGAGGTCTTCGACTTCCCCGAGGGCATCGGACCCGTCGAGTGCGTCAACGTCGAGCACGAGGAGGTGCTGCTCGTCCCGCGGTGGATCGACGCCCGGCGCGTCACCTTCAAGTACGGGCTGGGCGACGAGTTCATCGAAGTGCTGCGCACCCTCCACAAGCTGGGCCTCGACGGCACGGAGCCCGTCTCGGTGCGGAGCAGGGCCGGCGACGCAAAGGTCTCGCCCCGTGACGTGGTGGCGGCCTGCCTGCCCGACCCGGCCGGACTCGGCGAGCGGATGCACGGCAAGACGTGCGCGGGCACCTGGGTGAAGGGGAGCAAGGACGGGCGGCCCCGCGAGGTCTACCTCTACCACGTGGTCGACAACCAGTGGTCGATGCGCGAGTACGGCTCCCAGGCGGTGGTCTGGCAGACCGCGATCAACCCCGTCGCGGCCCTCGAACTCGTCGCGGGCGGCGCCTGGGGCGGCAGCGGGGTGCTCGGCCCCGAGGCCATGCCGCCCGGGCCGTTCCTCGACCTGCTGACCGAGTACGGCAGCCCGTGGGGGATGCGCGAGCAGTGACGGACGCGCAGGCGGCGGAGACCGACGCCCGCGGCGCCCCCGCGCGGACCCGGCACACAGGTGAACGTCGCTCCGCCCGCCGCGCACCGCATCCGACGCCGCGCGCTGATCCACCGGGGACGACGGGACAGCCCTTAGCATACGGAAGGAAATATTCCGCCTGAGTCCAGGCCCGTGACCCGAGCGAGGGAGCATGGTGGAGGACCGCTCCGGATCAGCGCCGCCGGCGAGCCTGAAGCCCGACGCGATCGGTTTCGTCGACGCCCTGGTCATCGGACTGAACGCCACGTCCCCCGCCTACTCGGTGGCGGCGGTGATCGGTCCGGTCGTCGCACTCGTGGGTGTCTACGCACCCGGCGTCCTCTTCGCCTCCTTCGTGCCGATGCTCCTCATCGCCTCGGCCTTCTACTACCTGAACAAGGCCGACCAGGACTGCGGGACGACGTTCTCCTGGGTGACGCGCGCCATGGGGCCGTGGACCGGATGGCTCGGTGGCTGGGCGATCGCGATGACCGGTGTGCTCGTGGTGGGGTCGCTGGCGGACATCGCCGTCAGCTTCGGACTCCTCGCCGTCGGGCTCGACGGCTGGGTCGGCAACACCTTCGTCCGCCAACTGCTCACCGTGCTGCTGATCGTGGTGATGACCGGGCTCTGCGTCATCGGGACCGAGCTGTCCGCCAAGGTGCAGAACGCCCTGATCCTGGCTCAGGTGGCCTTCCTCCTGGTGTTCGTCATCGTCGCGCTCTACCGGGTCTACGCGGGCACCACGTCCTTCGACTCGGTCAGACCCTCGGTCGCCTGGCTCAACCCCTTCGGTGCGGGCGGCGCGGCGCTCACGAGCGGTCTGCTGCTGGGCGTGTTCATCTACTGGGGCTGGGAATCGGCCGTCAACCTCACCGAGGAGGTCGAGGACTCCGCGAGCGCGCCGGGCCGGGCCGGGGTGTGGTCGACGGTGATCCTGCTGGTGACCTACCTGTCCGTCGGCTTCGCCGTCGTCGCGTTCGCCGGCACGGCGTACCTGGTGGAGAACGCCGGGGAGGAGGAGTTCATCTTCGCCCTGCTCGCCCGCGACGTCATGGGCGGCTGGGACTGGATCGTGCTGCTCGCGGTCGCGACCTCGGCGCTCGCCTCCACCCAGACCACCATCATCCCGGCCTCGCGCACCGCGCTCTCGATGGCACGGCGGCAGGCGCTGCCGGCGCGGTTCGCCCGGATCAGCCCGCGGTTCCGCACCCCCGACGTGAGCACCTGGTGGGTGGCCGCCATCGCCATCGCCTGGTACGTCGTCGTGAGCCGGATCAGCGAGAACGCCCTCTTCGACACGCTGACCGCGCTGTCCCTGCTCATCGCCTTCTACTACGCGCTCACGGGCGTGGCATGCGCGGTCTACTACCGGCGCCATCTGACGGAGAGCCTGCGCAACCTCCTCCTCATCGGCCTCGGACCGCTCGTCGGCGCCGGTCTGCTGACCTGGCTCCTGGTGCGCTCGGTGAGGGACATGTCCAACCCGGCGAACTCCTACAGCGGAACGTCCTGGTTCGGCCTCGGGCCCCCGCTCGTCATCGGCATCTGCATCAGCCTCGCCGGCGTGGTGATCATGGTGGTGCTGCGTTTCCGGTCGCCGGCGTTCTGGAAGGAGCGCCGAGGGGTCGTCGACCCCGGCCTCGTCCACGGCAAGGAGTCCTGACATGTCGGTGGTCCTCGGGTACGACGAGTCGCCGGGTGCCGAACGGGCGCTGCGGGTGGCGATCGAGGTGGCCGCCGCCTTCGACGAGCGCCTCGTGCTCGTCTACGGGGCGGCACCGCCCGGACCCCGGGGCGAGGAGTACCGCGCCCACTACGCGGCCATCGCCGAGGAGGGGCGCAGGGGGCTGGAGCACGCCGTCGCCTCCGCCGAGCAGGCCGGGGTGTCCTCCACGGTCGAGGTCATCGACCTCGGCCCGGCGGCGGCCCTGATCGAGGCCGCTGCCCGCCACGGGGCCAGGGTCGTCGTGGTGGGCACCTGGGGCGAGAGCCCGATCCGCGGGGCGCTGCTCGGATCGACCCCGCACAAGCTCCTGCACCTGTCGACCGTCCCGGTGCTCTGCGTCCCGACCGAGGTGTGAGCCGGGACGGCCGGCAGCGGCCGGTCCGCGCCCCGCGGCGGTGACCGGCCGGCCCCGCCCCGTCAGCCGATCACCGCCGCCCGTACACACAGCACGTCCGGCAGGTGCGAGACCAGCTGCTGCCAGCTGTCGCCGTCGTCCGCACTCGCGTACACCTCGCCGTTGCGGTTGCCGAAGTAGACGCCCGCCGGGTCGGCGTCGTCCGTGCACAGGCCGTCGCGCAGCACCGTGCCGTAGTGGTCGCCGTCCGGGAGGCCGCGGCTCAGCGGCTCCCAGGTCTCGCCCGCGTCCCGGGTGCGGTACACCCGGCAGCGGCGGCCGGCGGGGACCCGGTCGGCGTCGGCGTTGATCGGGAACACGTAGACGGTGTCCGGGCGGTGCGGGTGCGCCGCGGCGGCGAAGCCGAAGTCGGAGGGCAGGCCCGCGCCGATGTCCTTCCAGCGCGTCCCGCCGTCGTCGCTGCGGAACACGCCCCAGTGGTTCTGCAGGTAGAGGCGGTCGGGATCGGCTGCGTCCCGCGTGACCTTGTGCACGCACTGACCGAACTCGGGGTCGGGATCCGGCAGGAAGACGGCGGAGACGCCCTTGTTGGAGGGCACCCAGCGCGCGCCGCCGTCGTCCGTGCGGAACACGCCCGCGGTGGACACGGCAACGGTCACCGCCCGGGCGTCCCTCGGATCGGTCAGGATGGTGTGGAGGCCCTCGCCGCCCCCGCCCGGCACCCACCGGGACCGGGTCGGGTGCTCCCAGAGCGGCCGGACCAGCTCGAAGGACTCACCGCGGTCGTCCGACCGGAACAGGGCGGCCGGCTCCGTCCCCGCGTAGACGACGTCGGGGGCCTCCGGGCCGGCGGGGTGCAGCTGCCAGACCCGCTCCAGCGACGCGTCGGTGAACCGCGGGAACCGCACGGCCGGCTGCCGCGGCTCCACCCAGCTCGCGCCCAGGTCGTCGGAGTGGAAGACCGAGGGGCCCCAGTGCGCGCTGTCCCCGCCGACCAGCAGTCTGGGCGTCCCCGCCCGGGTGTCGATCGCGATCGAGTAGATCGCCTGGGCGTTGAAGTGCGGATCGCCGAACTCCCACGTCCCGCCGCGTCGGCGGCCGAGAAAGAGCCCCTTGCGGGTGCCCACGGTGAGCAGTACGTCGGTCATGACAGGACCTCCCGAGACGCCTTTGTGCCGGATACGGGCCAGTCTGCACCCCGCCACCGACAACGCCCCGCAGCGACGGCGCCCGCCCGGCCGGATCGGCCGCGGAGAGACGCCCCGCCGGCCCGGCGGATGCGCCCCACCGGTGCGGGCCGGACCCGCCCCGCAGGGCCGGCCCCGCGCGTCCCGCGGAGGGGCCCGACGTCAGACCGCGTCCCCCCGGAGCGCCGGGGGAGCCGTGCTGCTGCGGACCACCAGGCTCGTCGCCAGGTCGACCCGGGTGGTCGCCGGCCGCCCGCCCCGGCCCAGTTCGAGGACCAGGCGGGCCGCGGTCTCGGCCATCTCGGTCAGCGGCTGGCGCACCGTGGTGAGCGGCGGGCCGATCCAGCGGGTCAGCGGCAGGTCGTCGAAACCGACCACGCTGAGGTCCTCCGGGATCCTCAGCCCCAGCTCGCGTGCCGCCTCGTAGACCCCGAGCGCCTGCAGGTCGTTGCCCGCGAAGACCGCCGTGGGCGGGTCGGGCAGCCGCAGCAGCTCCAGCGCCGCGTGGTACCCGTCCTCGTGGTGGAACTCGCCCTCGCGGACCAACAGGGGGTCCATCGGCAGGCCCGAGGTCTCCAGGGCCGCGCGGTAGCCGTCCAGCCGGGCCCGGCTGCACATCATGCGGGCCGGTCCGCCGATCATCCCGATGCGCCGGTGCCCCAGCCCCGTCAGATGGCGGGTGGCCGCCAGACCGCCCTGCCAGTTCGCCGCCCCCACCGACGGGACGTCGTCCCCGGGATCGCCCGCCGGATCGACGACCACGAAGGGGATGGCGCGGCCGGCCAACTGGGCGCGCTGGGCCGCGTCGAGGTCCGAGAGCACCAGGATCACCCCGGCGGGCCGGCGGGCCAGCACACCGTCCACCCAGGTCTGGCCGGGGGTGAGCCGGCCCGCGCTCTCCGACAGGACCAGGCTGAGCCCCTCCTCCCGCGCGACGTTCTCGACGCCCCGGACGACCTCCATCGCCCAGGCGCTGTCCAGCTCGTGGAAGACCAGGTCGATGAGCCGGGACTGCTGGGAGGCGCCCCGCCTGCGGCGGTAGCCGTGCCGCAGCAGCAGCTCCTCCACCCGGGTGCGGGTGCCCGGGGCGACATCGGCACGGCCGTTCAGCACCTTCGAAACTGTCGGAGCCGAGACTCCGGCCTCCCGGGCGATCGCCGCCAGCGTGGCGGTGCTCTCCGGTGAGTCGTCGGCGGGCGCCTTCTCCCGTGGGGGCCGGACCTCTGCAGGGCTCATGGCTGAATCGTAGCTTCCCCGCCCCCTCGGGACCGCGTGAGGACGCGAAGCGCGAATCTCCGCTCCCACCCTCTTGACGGGCTGGAAACACCCCCTTACGGTTCCGGCAACATTCGAGAAGCACACCGAAACATTCGACAGAGGGTGCGGCCATGCGGGCGGGGATTTTCACTCGGGGCACACGGACGACGAGATGGGCCGCGGCCGGCGCGGCGATGGTCATGGCCGGAGTGCTGGCCGGCTGCGGGACGGGAGGCGGCGGGAGCGACGGCAGCACCCTCACCGCCTACGTCTACGGCGACGACGCCGTCAAGGTCCAGCAGGCCGCGGTCGACAGCTTCAACACGACCTCGAAGGTCAAGGTGAAGCTGGTGGCGGTCCCCGGCACCGACTACGTCAACAAACTGCGCAGCGCCATGGGATCGCCCGACGCCCCCGACATCTTCTTCAACTGGGGCGGCGGCTCCGTCAAGCCGTACGCCGACGCCGGGAAACTGCTGGACCTCACGGCGACGGTCAGGGACGACGCCGTCCTCCGGGACGGCTTCCTCCCCTCGGTGATGACCGCGGGCGGTCTCGGCGGGAAGGTCTACGGAATCCCGATGCGCGGCATGCAGCCCGTGATGCTCTTCTACAACAAGGCCCTCTTCGCCGAGCACGCGATCGAGCCGCCCCGGACCTGGCAGGAGCTCCGGAAGGCTGTCAGCACCTTCAAGGCGGCGGGCATCACCCCGTTCGCCCTCGGCGGCTCCGACAAGTGGCCCGAACTGATGTGGATGGAATACCTGCTGGACCGGATCGGCGGCCCCGAGGTCTTCCGGAGGATCCAGGACGGCGACCCCGGGGGATGGGGCGACCCCGCGGTGCTCGAGGCGGCCCGGACCGTCAGGCAGCTGGTCGACGACGGCGCGTTCGGCACGAATTTCACCTCCGTCGACTACGGCAACGGCGGAGCGCCCGCCCTGCTCAACCAGGGCAAGGCCGCCATGCACCTCATGGGCTCGTGGGAGTACTCGACCCAACTGGGCAAGGCCCCCGGCTTCGCCGAGAAGGACCTCGGCTGGACCGCCTTCCCGACGGTCGCCGGCGGAGCGGGCGACCCGGCGAACGTCGTGGGCAACCCCACCAACTACTGGTCGGTCAACGCCCGGACCAAGCACAAGGACACCGCCGTCGCGTTCCTCAGGACGATGGCCTCGCAGTCCTACGCGCAGGCCCTCGTCGACAACGGCGACGTCCCCACCACCTCGGGCGCCGCCTCGATGCTGAGCGGTTCGCCCGACCCGCGGTTCGCCACCGACCAGTACGAGATGGTGCGGAAGGCCCCGAGCTTCACCCTCTCCTGGGACCAGGCACTCGAAGCCCGCTACGCCACACCGCTGCTCACGGAGATCAGCAAGCTGTTCGCCGGCCGGAGCACCCCCGAGCAGTTCGTCGACGCGATGAGGGCCGCCAAGTGACGACGCCGCACCACCCACCGGTCGCGAGGAGGCGCCCGGGCGGCAAGGCGGCCGTCGGCGACGCCGGCCGTCCGCCGGTCGCCTGGGCCGTCCCCGGCATCCTCTTCTTCGCCGTCTTCGCGATCGTCCCCCTGGCCATCGCCGTGTACCTCTCCTTCTGCACCTGGGACGGGCTCGGCTCCCCGGTCCTCACCGGGCCGGACAACTGGACCCGGCTGTTCGGGGACGCCGAGTTCGGCCGGGCCGCCTGGCTGAGCCTGCTGCTCACCACGGTCAGCTGGGCCTTCCAGACGCCGGTGGCCCTCCTGCTGGGCGTGTGGGCGGCGGGCCGCCAGCGCAGCCGCGCCTTCCTGTCGGCGGTCTTCTTCATCCCGCTGCTGCTCTCCACCACCGCGATCGCGATGCTGTTCCACTCCCTGCTCGACCCCAACTTCGGCGTGATCCGGGTGATCGGGCCCTGGCTGGGCATCGACCCCGACGTCATGGGCTCGTCCACCGGCGCCCTGCTCGTGGTCGCCTTCGTCGGCGGCTGGCAGTTCATGCCCTTCCACACGCTGATCTACCAGGGCGGCGCCCGGCAGATCCCCGAAGTCCTCCACCAGGCCGCCTCGATCGACGGCGCGGGCAGGGTGCGGCGGTTCTTCCACATCACGCTGCCGCAGCTGCGCCACACGATCACGACCTCGTCGGTTCTGATGATCGTCGGCTCGCTCACCTACTTCGACACGGTGCTCATCATGACCAGGGGCGGTCCCGGCACGGACACGACGATCCTGCCCTACCTGATGTACCGGACCGGCTTCCAGACCTACGACCTCGGCTACGCGGCGGCCGTCGCCACCGCACTCGTCGTGGTGGCCACCGGCATCTCGCTGCTCATGGTCCGGCTGAGCGGCTTCGGCACCATGCGGTCCACCCGGGAAGGGATGTGACGCGATGACGACCGGTATCCGCACGGCCGCGCAGCGCCGCCCGGCACCGGACGCGGCGCCGCGCGGCCGTCCGGGCCGTCCGCGCAGAGTGCGGGGCAACCCGGTGGCCGGCCTCGGCTCGATGATCTGGCTGCTCGTCGTCCTGGTGCCCCTCTACACCCTGGTCTCCGCGTCGCTGATGCGCCAGGACGAGGCACTGAACGGCGACCCGCTGGCGATCCCGACGGATCCGACGTTCGAGAACTACCGCACCGTGCTGGACAGCGGCTTCCTCACGCTGATCGGGAACACCGCGATCGTGGCCGCGGCCACGGTGGTCCTCGTGCTGGTGCTCTCGGTCCCGGTGGCCTACGTCGCGGTGCGCACCCGCAGCCGCCTCTCCTCGCTCGCCTTCCGCACCTTCCTGCTCGGCGTGGCGATCCCGGCGCAGGCGGTGATCGTGCCGCTCTACCTGATGATCGGGAAGCTGGGGCTGTACGACACCCTGTGGGCGGTGGTCCTGCCCACCGCGGCGTTCGCGATGCCCGTCGCGGTCCTCGTGCTCAGCGGCACGATGCGCGACGTCTCCGAGGAGATGTACGAGGCGATGGCCCTGGACGGTGCCTCGCCCGTGCGCATGCTGTGGCAGCTGGCCGTCCCGCTCTCCAGGGCGGGGATCAGCACCGTCGCGATCTACTCCGCGCTGCAGGCGTGGAACGGCTTCCTGTTCCCGCTGATCCTCACGCAGTCGGAGGAGCGGCGGGTCCTGACGCTCGGGCTGTTCACCTTCATGAGCCAGTTCGGAGTGAACATCCCCGCGGTACTGGCGGCGGTCGTCCTGTCCGTCGTACCGGTCTTCGCCGTGTACCTCGTGGCCCGGCGGGCGCTGACCGACGGACTGATGGGGGTGGGCGGCAAGTAGCGCACCGACGCCGCCCCCGACCGCAGCACTCACGAGAGGAACCCCTGCCCGCATGGCGATCCACCCTGCCCCGCAGACCCGACAGGCCGACCCGCCCCCCGCCGTCGACGGCCCGTGGCGCGACCCCTCGCTCGACCCCGGGACGCGGGTCGCCGACCTGGCGTCCCGGATGACCCTGGAGGAGAAGGCCGCCCAGCTGTACGGGATCTGGGTGGGCGCCGACGCCGAGGGCGGCGGAGTCGCGCCGCACCAGAACGACATGGTCGACCCGGTCGACTACGAGGACCTCATCACCCGCGGACTCGGCCAGCTCACCCGCCCGTTCGGCTCCGCCCCGGTGGACCCGGCGACCGGCGCCGTCTCCCTGGCCCGCGCCCAGGCCGGGATCGTGGCGGCGGGCCGCTTCGGGATCCCCGCACTGGCCCACGAGGAGTGCCTGGCCGGATTCACCGCCTGGGGCGCGACCGCCTACCCGGTACCGCTGGCCTGGGGAGCGGCCTGGGACCCGGAACTGGTCGCCGAGATGGCGCACCGCATCGGCGGCGACATGCGGTCGGTCGGTGTCCACCAGGGTCTCGCCCCCGTCCTGGACGTGGTGCGCGACCTGCGCTGGGGCCGCGTCGAGGAGACCATCGGCGAGGACCCCTACCTGGTCGCGACCATCGGGACGGCCTACGTCCGCGGACTGGAGTCCGCCGGGGTCGTCGCCACGCTCAAGCACTTCGCCGGCTACTCCGCTTCGGCCGGGGCCCGCAACCTCTCCCCGGTCCGGGCCGGCGCCCGGGAACTGGCCGACGTGATCCTGCCGCCCTTCGAGATGGCGGTCCGCGACGGCGGCCCCCGCTCGGTGATGCACTCGTACGCCGAGATCGACGGGGTGCCCGCCGCCGCCGACCCCGCCCTGCTCACCGGTCTCCTCAGGGACACCTGGGGCTTCACCGGCACGGTCGTCGCCGACTACTTCGGCATCGGCTTCCTGGAGACCCTGCACCGGGTGGCCGGGGACCGTGCGGACGCCGCCCGCCTCGCCCTCACGGCGGGCGTGGACGTGGAACTGCCCACGGTGCGCAGCTACGGCGACGAGCTGGTGGCGGCGGTCCGCGACGGACGCGTGGCCGAGGAACTGCTGGACCGCGCCCTGCGCAGGGTCCTGCTGCAGAAGTGCGAGCTCGGCCTGCTCGATCCGGACCGGCAGGTCCGGCCGGCCGCGCTCGACGGGGCGGACCCGGACCGGGCGCGCGGCACGGTGGACCTCGACCCTCCGCACAACCGCGCCCTGGCCCGGCTGCTCGCCGAACGGTCCTGCGTGCTGCTGGCCAATCCCGGCGGCGTGCTCCCGCTGGCCGGGACCGGACGGATCGCGGTCGTGGGGCCGCGCGCCGACGATCCGCTGGCCATGCTCGGCTGCTACTCCTTCCCGAGCCACGTCGGGGTCCAGCACCCCGGCGTGCCCCTGGGCATCGCCGTTCCCACGCTGCTCGAAGCGCTGCGGGAGGAGTTCCCCGGTGCGCACGTCGACCACGCGCCGGGCTGCGCGGTGGACGGCACGGACTCCGCCGGGATCGAGAGCGCCGCCGCACGGGCGGCCGGCGCCGACCTCTGTGTGGCGGTGCTCGGCGACCGGGCCGGACTCTTCGGCCGGGGCACATCGGGCGAGGGCTGCGACGCCGCCGACCTGGCGCTGCCCGGCCTCCAGGGCGCGCTCCTGGACGCGCTGCTGGCGACCGGGACCCCGGTGGTCCTGGTGCTGCTGACCGGGCGGACGTACGCGCTCGGCCGGTGGGCGGACCGGCTGGCGGGCTGTGTGCAGGCCTTCTTCCCCGGCGAGGAGGGCGGCCCCGCGCTCGCCGGCGTCCTCTCGGGCCGGGTCAACCCCTCCGGACGCCTGCCGCTCGGCGTGCCCGACGGCCCCGGCGGTCAGCCCTGGACGTATCTGCAGCCGCCGCTCGGCCGGGCCAACGGGGTCAGCAACCTCGACCCCACGCCCCTCTACCCCTTCGGCCACGGACTCTCGTACACCTCCTTCGGGTGGGAGCCCGCCGAGGACGGGCCGGCCGAACTGCCCACCGACGCCGAGGCCGACCTCGCGATCACGGTCCGCAACACCGGCGACCGCGACGGCACCGAGGTGGTCCAGCTGTACGTCCACGACCCGGTCGCCCAGACCACCCGGCCCGAGGCCCGGCTCATCGGGTACGCCCGGGTGCCGCTCGCGGCGGGGGAGTCCCGCAGGGTCGGCTTCCGCTTCCACCCGGACCTGGCCGCGTTCACCGGGGCCGGCGGACACCGGATCGTCGAACCCGGCGAGCTGGAGCTGCGCTTCGCGACGTCCAGCGACCCCGCGGACGTCCGGCACACCGTACGGCTGCGCCTCACCGGCCCCGAGCGCAGGGTCGGGCACGGACGCCGGATGGTCTGCGCCGCCTCGGTCGGCCCGCCCGCCGCGCGGACCTGAGCGCGGCGGAGCCGATCGGTGCGGCCCGGTCCGTCCGCGACCGGGCAGGCCTCCTCCCCGAGGCCGGATCGCGGACGGACCGGGCCGACGACAGGACGGACAGGCCGGGCGGGCGCCCGAAAGTTTCGAAGACGCCCGCCGGCCTCCACGCGGTGAACCCGCAGCCCGTTCCACGGTGCGGATGGTGCCGCCTCCCCCGCCGTGTCCCCTCCGCGCCGTGGTATCCCGTAACCCGGCGGTGGACGCCGGCGGCGCGCGGGCGCGGCCGTGCGGGCCCGCCGAAGGGTCTCCGGCCGGACCGAGCCGGCCGGAGCGGACGAGGAGGCGGCAGGGATGGGCATCGAGATCCGGGACCCCGAGGGGAACGGCGCGACGCTGGAGGCGGCCCCCGGGCCCGCGGAGGGACCGCTCCGGGTCGGGATCCTGATCGAGGGCCCCGCGGCGCACGCCGCCTGGTCCTGCACCCCGGCCGCGGCCAGGGAGCTCGCCGCGGCCCTCGTCACGGCGGCCGACGAGGCGGAGCACGCGCGTGACGCGGAACCGGTCAGCGTCCGGGCCGCCGATCTGCTGCGCGGGGACGTCAGGGACGCCGACCGGCTCATGACGGTGGAGGCCGTCCGGGCGGACGGGGCGAACGTCCAGGTCACCTGGACCTCCGGAGCCGGACGCAGCTGGAGCCAGACGTACGACGCCGACGCGGCCGTCCGGCTCCGCCGCAGGCTGCGGCCGGGGCCGTGACCGGCCGGGGCGAGGTTCCCCGGACGCAGTAGTACGGCACTTCTCGTACTACGAAGAAATTCGTAGTACGGTGAGGCTCGTACGAAGCGGCGGCCCGGCGTGCCCGGGCCGTCCTGCCGCCGCCTCCCCAGGAACCGGAGCCCCCGTGAGCGCACTGTTCGAGCCCTACACCCTGAGGTCGCTGACCCTTCCCAACCGCGTCTGGATGGCACCGATGTGCCAGTACAGCGCCGAGGCGTCCGGTCCCGACGCGGGGGCGCCCCACGACTGGCACGTCGTCCACTACGGCGCGCGGGCGGCCGGCGGCACCGGCCTCGTCCTCGTCGAGGCCACCGCCGTCAGCCCCGAGGGCCGGATCAGCGCGGCCGACCTCGGCATCTGGAACGACCGCCAGACGGACGCCTTCCGCCGCATCACCGCGTTCCTCGCCGGTCAGGGGACCGTTCCGGGCATCCAGCTCGCCCACGCCGGGCGCAAGGCGTCGACCGGCCGTCCCTGGCTGGGCGGCGGCCCCGTACCCGCCGGCGACGCGGAGGGCTGGCAGCCCGTCGCCCCCAGCCCCCTCCCGTTCGACGAGGGCCACACGACGCCCGCCGAGCTCGGCGCCGAGGACATCCGGCAGGTCGTCGGCCAGTTCGCCGACGCCGCCCGCCGGGCCCTCGACGCGGGCTTCCGGGTGGTGGAGATCCACGGGGCGCACGGTTACCTGATCGGTGAGTTCCTGTCCCCGCACAGCAACCGCCGCACCGACTCCTACGGCGGCTCCTTCGAGAACCGCATCCGCTTCGCGCTGGAGGTCGTGGACGCGGTGCGCGCCGTCTGGCCCGAGGAACTGCCCCTGTTCTTCCGCATCTCCGCCACCGACTGGCTGACCGAGAACGCCGACGACCCGCGCGAGGGCTGGACCGCCGACGACACCGTCCGCTTCGCCCACGAGCTGCGCGCCCACGGCGTCGACCTGCTGGACGTCTCCACCGGAGGACTCGCGCCGAAGGCGCGGATCCCCGTGGAGCCCGGCTACCAGGTGCCGTTCGCCGAGCGCGTGCGGAAGGAGACCGGCCTCCCGGTCGCCGCCGTGGGGCTGATCACCGACCCCGTGCAGGCCGAGAAGATCGTCGCGGACGGCAGCGCCGACGCCGTCCTGCTCGGCCGCGAACTGCTGCGTGACCCCTACTTCGCCCGCAACGCGGCCCGTGCGCTCGGCGGTGACGTCAGGGCGCCCGAGCCGTACGGCTACGCGGTGTGACCCCGCGTCCGCGGGTACGCTGAGCGGCGATGTCCACTCCCCAGGGCCCCACGCTGCGCGAGCTGGCCGTGCAGGCGCTCTCCTCGACGATGCGCGGATACGACCTGCTCGCGCCGAAGTTCGACCTGACGCCCTACCGGACCCCGGACCGGGTGCTCGAAGCCGCCGCCGACGCGCTGCGGCCCCTCGGGCCGTTCGGCCGGGGCCTGGACCTCTGCTGCGGCACCGGGGCGGGGACCGGAGTGCTCCGCGGTCTCTGCCGGGAGCGGGTCACCGGCGTCGACTTCAGCGCGGGCATGCTCGGTGTCGCCCGGGCCACCGCCGGGACCGCGCGGGGCCCGGCGGTGGACTGGGTCCGGGCGGATGCCCGGGCGCTGCCGTTCACCGGGGCGTTCGACCTGGCCGTGAGTTTCGGGGCGTTCGGCCATTTCCTGCCCGCGGAACGCCCCGGACTGTTCGACCAGGTGTACGCCGCGCTGCGGCCCGGCGGGCTGTTCGCCTTCCCGGTCGGAGCCCCGCCCGCGGTGGGCTCGCGCGCCTACTGGTCCCTGCTCGGCTTCGACCTGGCCATGCGGGCCCGCAACGCCCTGCGGCGCCCGCCGTTCGTCATGTACTACCGCACCTTCCCGCTCGCGGGCGTGGTGGACGACCTGGTGGGAGCCGGGTTCGGGGTGCGGCTGCTGCCCCTGGAGGAGTTCGGCCGCAGGCCGGACGGCAGCCCGCGGGCCCGGCTGGTCGTGGCCGCCCGTGGGTGAGGGGAGACCACCCGTGGGTGCGGAGCGGTCGCCCGTGCGTGAAGATCCGACGATTCTCGTACCATGGAGTCCCTAGTCCGAAGTGGAGCCACCGTGACGACGAACGCCGCTCGTGTGCTCGCCCACCCCGCGCGCGAGGAGATCCGCGTCGAGGGCGTCCTGCACGCGCTGGCCGACCCGGTCAGGCTCCGGATCGTGCGTCAGCTGGCCGCTGCCGCCGACGAGCAGGCCTGCTCCCGCTTCGACCTGCCGGTGTCCAAGTCCACCACGACCCACCACTTCAGGGTGCTCCGCGAGAGCGGGGTCATCAGCCAGTTCTACCGCGGCACCGCCAAGCTGAGCTGCGTGCGGACCGAGGACCTGGACGCGCTCTTCCCCGGCCTGCTGGACAGTGTCCTGCGCGCCGCGGACCTCCAGGCCGGACGCCTCGGCGCGGCCGGCGCGTCCCCGGCCGGACCGGCCCGCGAGCTGCCCTGAGCGGTCGGGCACCTCCGCCCGATGCCCTCCGCCGGCGCCCGGGCTCCTGCCCCGCGTCTCCCGCCGTCCGTGGCTGCGGGGGGCGTCCTCGTGCCCCACGTCCGAGGCGCCGGCCCGTGGCGGTGCGGCGGCAGGTGCGCCAGGCCGGCGCCGGCCGGTCGGGCCCGGGTCAGGCCAGCAGCCCGCGCATCCGGTCGATCTCCACGGTCTGCTGCGCGATGACGTCGTTGGCCATCTCCTCCACCAGGACGTTGTTGCCGTCGGCCAGCGCCTCGGTCGCCATGGTGACCGCTCCCTGGTGGTGGGTGATCATCAACTCCAGGAACATCCGGTCGAAGGCCTTGCCGTCGCTGTCGCGCAACCGCGCGATCTGCCGGTCGGTGGCCATTCCGGGCATCGAGGCGTGCTCGTGCGTCTCCTCGCGCGCGTCCCCGCCGTTGTTCTTCAACCAGCCCTCCATCGCGCCGATCTCCGGCTTCTGGGCCGCCGATATCCGCTCGGCCAGCCGCTCGACCGAGGTGGAGGCGGCCCGTCCGGGCACCAGGGCGGTGAGCACCAGGGCCTGGTCGTGATGCTCGATCATCATGCGCACGTAACGGAAGTCCGCCGAATTGGGGGTGTCGTCCCCGGCGGCCTTCACCGCCTCCTCGGCCGACAGCGTCCTGGCCGGTTCACCGGGCCTGCCGGGCGCCACGACCGCGGGGCCCTCGTCCGCCGAGGCCTTCGCCCCGTCGTCGCCTCCGTCGCAGCCGCCCAGCGCGAGAACGGCGGCCACGAGCGGCGCCACGAGGGCGGCCGGGCGCATGCGTGTGGTCCGACGGGAAATCAACACGGCGACCTCCATGGGCACATGAACGTGTTCCACACCATCCTCACACCTACCACCGGCCGAAGATCAAAAACTTTCATTACGTCTCTGTTGCCATCTGTTGGTGTGTACATGAGAGGGACGATACTGCCGGGGTCCGATAACCGTTCGTCGACGAACGGACACTAGGGAGGACGCAGTGACCTCGTTGCACATCACCGGCGTGCGGCGCAGACGTCTGGGTGCGGCGGCAGCCGCGGCCGGGCTCATCGCCACGCTGTTCACGGCCGGCCCCGCGGCCGCGACGCCGGACCCGGGCGACACCGCCACCACGCGCAGCGGTGTTTCCGTCAGTGAGCAGGCCGAAGCCAGAGCCGCCATCGAGAGCGGCGAGATACCCGGTGTGGACGAGATCGTCCACAGCGCGAACATCGAGCACCTCACGAACGTCCCCAAGGACGCGCTCCAGGGGCTCAACACCGACCTGGCCTTCCAGGGCGACTACGCCTACGCCGGCAACTACGACGGGTTCCGGATCTTCGACATCCGCAACCCGAAGAAGCCGAGGACCGTCGCCCAGGTCCTGTGCCCCGGTTCCCAGAACGACATCTCGGTCTCGGGGAACCTGCTCTTCCTGTCGACCGACTCCTCGCGCAGCGACGACTCGTGTGCCAGCACCACCCAGCCGGCCACGGAGAAGTCCTCCTGGGAGGGCATGAAGGTCTTCGACATCAGCGACAAGCGCAACCCGAAGTACGTCGCCGCGGTCGAGACGGCATGCGGCTCGCACACCCACACGATCATTCCCGAGCGCAAGAACGTCTACATCTACGTCTCGTCGTACTCACCGAGCGAGACGTTCCCCGACTGCCAGCCGCCGCACGACGGGATCTCCGTCATCAAGGTGCCGCGCAGCACCCCCGAGGACTCACGGGTCGTCAACTTCCCGGTGCTCTTCCCGGACGGCGGTAACCCGGGCGCGCCGACCAACCCCGGCGTCTCGAAGACCACCGGGTGCCACGACATCACCGTGCTGCCGTCGAAGGACCTCGCGGCCGGCGCGTGCATGGGCGACGGCCTGCTGTTCTCCATCAAGGACCCGGAGAACCCGAAGATCATCGACCGGGTCCAGGACAACGTGAACTTCGCGTTCTGGCACTCCGCGACCTTCAACCAGGGCGCCGACAAGGTCGTGTTCACCGATGAGCTCGGCGGCGGCGGCGCGGCCACCTGCAACGACGAGATCGGTCCGAACCGCGGGGCCGACGGCGTCTACGACATCAAGGGACGCGGCGACCACCGCAAGCTGGTCTTCCGCAGCTACTTCAAGATCGACCGCCCGCAGGCGGACACCGAGGTCTGCGTCGCGCACAACGGCTCGATCATCCCGGTCAAGGGCCGCGACATCATGGTCCAGGCCTGGTACCAGGGCGGGGTGTCCGTGTGGGACTTCACCGACTCCTCCAAGCCGAAGGAGATCGCGTACTTCGAGCGCGGCCCGGTCTCCACGGACGCGGTCACCACGGCCGGCCCGTGGTCGGCGTACTACTACAACGGCTACATCTACTCCAACGACATCGCCAAGGGCTTCGACGTCCTGAAGCTGAACGACCGGCGGACCGATCCGGCGAAGAAGGTGCGGCTGCCCGAGCTCAACGTGCAGACGCAGCCGGACTACTTCGACCGCTGATCCGCGGGCCCGGCCCGCGGGTTCTCCCGCGTGCCGGGCCGCGGTCCGTCCTGAGGCCGTCCGACAGACCGCAGCGGTGACGCAAGCGCCCCGCCGGGAAGCATCGCACCCGGCGGGGCACGTCCGTCGCACAGGTCGTGGGCCCGGCGGACACCGGCCGGCACCGTGGCGCTCAGGGCCGCCGGAACCGGCCGGACGCCGTCGGCGCGCTCAGGCGGCCGGCCGCACGTCCGTGCCCGAGACCGCCGCCCACTCCACCAGCAGGCGCTGGTACTCCGTCTCGTCGTCCGGGGACAGCAGACCGCCCGAACGCTGCCAGAGCGTGCGGATCTCCTCGTTCACCACGGAGGCGGTGCGGACGGCTGCGGACGGGTTCGGGTACGGGGGCATGTCCACCAAGCTAACCCCCCGCCGGGCTTTCCGACCCCCGCCGGGGCAGGGACATCCCTCACACCTTCTCCCGGAATTCTTCACGGACGCCGGGCACCCGGCCTCACCCGGCGGATCCCGGCAGGCCGAGCGCGCGCAGCCCGTCCGGCCGCTCCGCCACCGGCAGATGGTCCACGAGGCGCACGGCACAGCCGACGGCGGCGGCGCCCCCGTCCGCGCGGCGGTCGTCACCGACCATGACCACGTCCGCGGGAGCGAGCCCCAGCTGCGAGCACGCCGTGCCGAACAGCCGCGGATCGGGCTTCTGGACACCGTGTTCGTAGGACAGGACGTACGCGTCGACGAGCTCGTCCAGTCCGTGCGCCCGGAAGACGGGGCGCAGGTCCCAGCCGATGTTGCTCACCACGCCGACCGCGACGCCGCTGCGGCGCAGCGCGCGCAGCACCTCCTCCGCGTCGGGATACGGCCGCCAGGCGGCCGGACTCATGTGCCGCTCGTACAGCGCGTCGTACAGACCGGGATCGGGCAGGGCCACCTCGCGGGCCAGGCCCGTGTAGGCCTCCCGGTGCTGTCGCGCACTGCTGTCGCGCGCGGCCCACACGGCGGCCAGCGACGGCGGGACGCTCCTGGGGGCCGGGCCCCCGGGCAGTGCTCCGGCCTCGGCCAGCGCGCGTGCGCAGCGCTCGAAGTCGCCCTGCCCGAGGGCCGTACCCCGTGCGTCCAGGGCGGCGCGCAGCCACGCGTCGACGGGCTCGATCCGGAAGAGGGTCCCGGAGAAGTCGAAAAGTACACCCTTGATCTGCATGGACCGATCCTCGCGGCCGGCGGTGAGCGGCGAAAGGGGGGCCCGGGACGACCCCTTACCGGGAGCCGCTCCCGGAGCCCGGGGACCGCCGGAGGTATCCGTCGAAGGCCGCCGCGGAGAGCCCCACCAGCGCCCCTCCGAGAAGTACGCCGCCCACCACGTCGCTCAGCCAGTGGACGCCCAGGTACACGCGTGTGAAGGCCACCCCGGCCACCGAGATCACGGCGAGCGCCAGGGAGCCCCACCACAGGGCCGGCCGGGCGCCGTGCAGGCGCAGCAGCCACACCAGGAGCCCGCAGGTCACCATGGCGGTCATGACGTGGCCCGAGGGGAAGGCGGCGTAGTGCGCCGAGTCCACCGGGTCGGGCCACCGGGGGCGCTCCCGGCCCACCGCTGCCTTCAGCCCCTGCTGCACGAGCGCGGCGAGCAGGCTGGTCGCCGCGACCCAGCCGGCGAGCAGCCGTGATCCGCGCCACCACAGGGCGAGGACGACGACAGCGGTCAGGAGGCGCATCGTCCACGGGTCCCACACCCAGTCCGTCAATACGCGGTTGACGTGGACCAGCCCGGGTTCGGCCACCGCGTTCCGGTGCAGGGACCGGGCCACGGCCGTGTCCAGCGACATCAGCGGCGACCAGCGCACCGCGACCAGCACGAGCAGGACGAGGGACAGCGAGGTGCAGACGAGACCGGTGATCAGGCTGAGCGGCCCGGTGCGGGAGCGGAGGGAGGGGGAGTGCATGGGCACGATCCTCGCCGACGGACCGCGCGTGCGGCTATCCCAGGGCGCGGAGCCCCGGCACGAAGGCGACCAGCAGCGGGACCACGGGCACCAGGGCCGCAGCGGCGGTCAACCGGAGACGGCGGCCCGCGGTGAGCCGTTCCCCCGGAGCGAGCAGCCGGTTCACCCGGAGCGGCATCTGCGCGCCGGAGGCGGGTGCCGGGCCGAACACCCCGCGGTCCTCGTTGAGTTCGACCAGGGCGAGCGCGATCGTCAGGCGTCCGAAGCGCCGTGACGCCACGTCGTCCGCGGCCAGCTCGACGAGATGGTGCATCTGGTCCCGGAAGGCGGCGAACACCGGCACCTGCGGGAATCCGGTCGCGAGCGCGTCCGAGCAGTGCCGGAGCCAGTCGTGACGGGCTTGGGCGTGTCCCTGCTCGTGCGCCAGCACGGCATCGAGCTGACGGCCCTTCAGCCGGCCGAGAGCCGCGGTCGTGACGACCAGTTGGGGGGCCGCGCCGGGCAGCCACCAGGCGTCGGGGCGTTCGCCCTCCAGCACCACGAGGCGTCCGCTGCCCGCGTCCTCTCCCGGCATCAGCGGGGCACGGACCAGGAGTTCGGTGCGCCGCCGCCTGCGCCGGACCCGGGCCCGGTGGATCTCGCGCACGAGCATGGCGGCCGTCCACAGCCCGCCGAGCGCGAGCAGGACGGCGATCACCGCCGACCAGGGACCGTAGGCGCCGAGGGCGTACGCCTCGACCACGCCGTGCGGGGCGGGCGCGAAGACATGACCGCGCACCGCCTGCCACGCGGCGGCCGCACTGAAGGTCATGGACAGCGCGAAGGACAACAGGACGCCCGCGACCACGCACTGCCAGACCCACAGGGCCACGACCGGCTCACGCTCGGGCCACCGGGCCCTGGCCATCAGACCCGGGGCCGCGACGGCGGTCAGTGCACCGAGCAGCAGCAGCGCGAGGGAGACCAACATGGCCGTCAGCCTATGAGGGCCGCCGTGCCGGCGGGTACGGCCGCGCGCGCCAAGTGACGTACGCCACGGTGCGGGGGGCCGTCCGTCTCACAGAGTGAGCAGCATGGCGAACATGGCTATCCCCATGGTGAGTCTGCAGGCGAGTGCGAGCTCCGGCCGTGCGCCCCACGCGGGACCGGCCGGGCCGCCGGCCCGGCCCGCCGGTAACCCGCCCGGCACACCGGCGGCCGGCCCGACCGGCAACGGAGCCGGGACCAGCCGTCCCGCCGACCGCAGGACGTAGAGGGCGTAGTACAGCAGGAGCGCGCCCGTCAGCGCGGGGACCCCTCCGGCGGGCCCCGCCCCGTGTCCCGCGTGGCCGCCTCCCGCGGGGGCGGCACCGGGCGCCATCGCCACGGCCATGTAGACCATCGCCAGCGAACCGACCAGGTGGTGCAGATGGTGGCCGCCGCCACCGGCCCGCAGCAGTGCGTGCAGGGCGGAGCCGCCGAACACCACCGCGTGGACGGCCCACATCCGGTCCGGCAGGGTGAACAGGGCCGGGGGCACCGCCATCGCCGCCATCCCGAAGCCCATCAGCGCCTCGGCGCGCGCCGGTCCGCGTTCTCCGGCCGTGCCGTCCCGGGCCCGCAGCAGGCAGTACGCCCCTGTGACCCCGCACAGCACCATGAGCAGCCACCCCGACGGCGCCGGTCCGTGCACGGTGCACCTCCCCCTCGGGCGGATCATGCCGGTGTCGTCCCATCGATGCCCGGCGGCGGCACCCTCTACCGGGGCGCATTGGGGTACTGGGGGGAGCGCGCCGGGCCTGCGGGGGCGGTCAGGGGGCGGGTTAGTCTCGGGACGCACGCATCGGCCGCACACCACCGGAGAAGAGCCCATGGACATCGCACCGGCCACGGCACAGGCAGGACTGACCTTCCGCGACGCGACGGAGGACGACGTGCCGGCCCTGGTGCGCCTGGTCGAGTCCGCCTACCGGGGCGACGCGAGCCGGACCGGATGGACCACCGAGGCGGATCTCCTCCACGGCCGGCGCACCGACGCCGAGGGAGTGCGCGCGCTGCTCGCCGGCCCCGCGGGCAAGGTCCTGGTCGCCGAACGGGACGGCGAGCCGGTCGCCTGCTGCCAGCTCGCAGACCGGGGGAGTGCCGCGTACTTCGGCATGTTCGCGGTCAGGCCGGAGCTGCAGGGCGCCGGCCTCGGCAAGGTGATCATCGCCGAGGCGGAACGCACGGCCCGCGAGGGCTGGGGCGCGAGCGAGATGCACATGACGGTGATCTCGGTCCGCGAGGAGCTGATCGCCTGGTACGAGCGCCGCGGCTACCGCCGCACCGGGGAGCTCACCCCCTTCCCGTACGGCGACGAGCGCTTCGGTGTTCCGCAGCGCGCCGACCTCGCGTTCGAGCTGCTGGTCAAGGAGCTGTAGGGCGCGGGGAGCGGCGCCGCGGCCCCGGCGCCTCAGGACGCGGGGCCGCCCGGGCGCCGGATCTCAGGGAAGTCGGTCGTCGCTCCGTCCAGGCCCAGCGCGTGGACGAGGCGCAGGTGGTCCTGGGTGTTGACCACCCAGCCGATCACCTTCAGCCCCTCGGCGTGCGCCTGCTCGACGACGTCGAGGGTGAGCCGGCGGATGTTCAGGGCGAGCGTCGCCGCGCCGACCGCCTTCGCCCGGTCGACCACGTCACCCTCCCAGCGGCTGGCGATGAGCACCGTCCGCACGCCCGGGACCAGCCGGGCGATCTCCGCGACCGCCTCGTCGTGGAACGAGGACACCTCGACACGGCCGGCCAGATCGCGGCGCAGCATCACCTCGGCGAGCGCCCGCGCGGCCGCGGCGTCCTTGATCTCGGCCTGGACGGGTGAACCGACCGCGTCCAGCACCTCCTCGAAGACGGGCACCCGCTCGCCCTGCCCCGCGTCGAGCCCGCGCAGCTCCGCCATGGTCTTCTCGGCGATCAGCCCCCGCCCGTCCGTCGTGCGGTCCACGGCGGCGTCGTGCATCACGGCGAGCTCCCCGTCCTTGCTCAGGTGGAGGTCCAGCTCGACGGCGTCCATGCCGGCCCGCTCCGCGTGCGCGAACGAGCGCAGCGTGTTCTCCGGCTCGACCCCCATGACCCCGCGATGACCGATGGTGAGAAAAGTCAAGGCACTCCCGCTTCCGTGTGTCCGTGTCCGTCCGCCGTGCGGCTCCTGCCCCCAGCGAACCAGTTCGCGCACGGGGAGCCGCCCCCGGCCCGCCACGGCGGCGGAAGAACAGGTCGCCCCCAGGTGTGACAGGAAAAATAGCGGTGAACATGATGGGTGGCAGGATAATTTTCTGCCGCCCACTTGTCCGAAGGAACCGGAAATGGATACGGTTGCTTGACGCGAAGTTCTCCTGTGAAGGAAGTGCTATGACGGAAATTCTTGAGCGTGACCACGCCACCGGCGCGATAGCTGCAGCCCAACGGGTCGTGGAGCATCCGGCCTGGCCCGTGCTCAAGAGTGCCGTGGAAGAGCTCCGCCCCTGGCAGTCCAAGGACGGCTCCATCGACTTCGACGCCGAGGACGCGCCCTCCGCCGCGACGGCCGGCGAGGCCGTCGCCCGCGTGGTCACCGCGGTCGAGCAGCTCTCCCCGCTGCTCCCGCACGACGAGGCCTACCACCGCGCGCTCGTCACCGACCTGCGCCGCTGGGCGGCGGACGGCTTCGGCGTCCCCGACTTCCTCGACTCCCTGCTCGCCTTCCAGCCCGCCGGGAACCGCGCCGACGGCCTCCAGCACCTGGTCGTCTTCGCGATGTACACGCAGAACGGCAACCCGGACCGTAATCTGGAAGCGGTCGTGCTGCGCATGGTCTGGCCCGAGTGGCTCGCCGACCTGGAGGCCACGCGCTACGACAACCCGCTGTTCTGCGGGATCACCTTCGAGGACTTCACCTCGGGCTACGACACCAACTCCGCGGTGCTCTTCCCCGAGACCATCGCCGTGCGCGAGGCGCCGGAGCGCTTCAGCTGGGGCGGCATCTTCTGCGACCGGGAGGCCGCGCGCTTCCGCCGCGTCACCGAGGCGTCCGTGGAGCTGCTGAGCCTCGACCTGCCCGAGGACATCCGCGAGATGCTCGGCGACCAGAAGCGCTGCGAGCAGGCCTTCGTGCTCTGGGACATGGTCCACGACCGCACCCACAGCCACGGCGACCTCCCGTTCGACCCCTTCATGATCAAGCAGCGCCAGCCGTTCTGGATGTACGGGCTCGAAGAGCTGCGCTGCGACCTCACCGCCTTCAAGGAGGCCGTGAAGCTGGAGGCCGACGGCTTCGGCCAGGGCCGGGACGTCCAGTTCGCCGTGCTCTTCGACCGGATGTTCCGCTTCCCCGTGACCGGCGAGCGCGTCCGCAACTACGACGGTCTCGGCGGCCAGCTGCTCTTCTCCTACCTCCACAAGCACGACGTGGTCCGCTGGACCGACAACACGCTCACCATCGACTGGGACCGCGCGCCGCAGGTCACCAACGAGCTGTGCGGAGAGATCGAGAAGCTCTACCGCGACGGCATCGACCGCCCGAAGCTCGTGCACTGGTTCGCCGCGTACGACCTGGTCGCCACCTACCTCGCACCCCACCCGGGCTCCCGCTGGGCCAAGGGGCCCGACGCCCTCGACCTCGATCTGCCCCCGCGCAAGCTCGTCGACGACGTGCTTCCGGACGAGTTTCCCCTGAGCATGTTCTATGAGGCGCTCTCGAAGAAGCTGAAGCATGTGATCGCCTCCACCAAGGGGATCACCGCGGCGGACGCCGGGCGGGCAGCTGCGTGAGCGCGGGTTCTGAGGAGGCGGTGGCGATGAACGGAACGGACAGGGCCGACGGCGGCGTGCTCGAGGGCGCGGTGATCGCGGTGGCCGGGGCGGCGGGACCGGCGGGCCGGGCCACCCTGCTCAGGCTCGCCGAGGCGGGCGCGACCGTGATCGCCTCGGACGCCAACCCCGAGCGGCTGGCGGAGGCGGTCGACGCCGCGCGGTACGCGCACGGCGGAGCGACCGTCACGGGCGACACGGTCGACCTGCTGGACCCGGCGGCCGCGCGGGAATGGGCGCTCAAGACCGAAAAGGAGTTCGGCCGTGTCGACGGCCTGGTCCACCTCGTCGGCGGCTGGCGCGGCGGCTCCGGATTCGCGGACACCAGCCTTGCCGACTGGGACTTCCTGGAGAAGCTGCTGATCCGCACCGTCCAGTCCACCTCGCTGGCCTTCCACGAGGCACTCCAGCGCAGCGACCGCGGCCGGTACGTGCTGATCAGCGCGGCCGGGGCGGGCAAGCCCACCGCGGGGAACGCCGCCTACGCCGCGTCCAAGGCGGCAGCCGAGGCGTGGACGCTCGCGCTGGCCGACGCCTTCCGCAAGGCGGGGGGCGACGCGGGCCCGACATCGGCTGCTGCGATCCTGGTGGTCAAGGCTCTGGTGCACGACGCGATGCGCGCCGAGCGACCGAACGCCAAGTTCGCGGGCTTCACCGACGTCACGGAGCTGGCCGACGCCATCGCCGGGGTCTGGGACCGGCCCGCCGGAGAAGTGAACGGAAAACGCCTGTGGCTGACCCCGCAACCGTAAGGACCGACGCGCGCCGTCATCACGATCCGCAGGTGCGCGGCTTCGCGAGCGACAACTACGCGGGCGTCCACCCCGAGGTCCTCGCGGCCCTCGCCCTCGCCAACGGCGGCCACCAGGTCGCCTACGGCGAGGACGACTACACCGGACACCTCCAGCGCGTCATGCACAGCCACTTCGGCCCCACCGCCGAGGCCTTCCCGGTCTTCAACGGCACCGGGGCCAACGTGGTCGCCCTCCAGGCACTGGCCGACCGCTGGGGCGCGGTGATCTGCGCGGAGTCCGCCCACATCAACGTGGACGAGGGCGGCGCGCCGGAACGCGTGGGCGGCCTCAAGCTGCTCACCGTCCCGACCCCGGACGGCAAGCTCACCCCGGAGCTCATCGACCGCGAGGCGTACGGCTGGGACGACGAGCACCGGGCGATGCCGCAGGTCGTCTCGATCACCCAGAACACCGAGCTCGGCACCGTCTACACGCCCGGTGAGATCCGCGCCATCTGCGACCACGCCCACGCCCGGGGCATGAAGGTGCACCTCGACGGTGCCCGGATAGCCAACGCCGCCGCGTCGCTGGACGTACCGATGCGCACGTTCACCAACACGGTCGGGGTCGACGTCCTGTCCTTCGGCGGCACCAAGAACGGCGCGCTCTTCGGCGAGGCCGTCGTCGTCCTCAACCCCGACTCGGTCCGGGCGATGAAGCACCTGCGGAAGCTGTCGATGCAGCTCGCCTCCAAGATGCGCTTCGTCTCGGTCCAGCTCGAAGCGCTGCTCGCCGGCGACCTGTGGCTGCGCAACGCGCGCCACGCCAACGCCATGGCCCAGCGGCTCGCCGACGGGGTCAGGACGGTGGACGGGGTGGAGATCCTCCACCCCGTCCAGGCCAACGCGGTGTTCGCCCGCCTGCCGCACGCGGTGACCGAGCGGCTCCAGAAGCGATTCCGCTTCTACTTCTGGGACGAGAAGGCCGGCGACGTCCGCTGGATGTGCGCCTTCGACACCCGCGAGGACGACGTGGACGCCTTCGTGCTGGCGCTCAAGGAGGAGATGGCGCGGCAGCAGTAGCGGCCCGCCCGTGCGGCCGGCCGGGAGCACCACGCTCCCGGTCGGCCGCAGGTCACGCCCGTGCGGC
>NZ_JBEXRT010000044.1:0-54276 GCF_040613235.1 Streptomyces sp. NPDC006296
AGGGGGGACCCTGTGGGAGAGTAGGACGCCGCCGAACAATTATTCCGGGAAAGCCCCGTGCCCTTGTGGCACGGGGCTTTTCTGCGTTCCGGGACGGATAGGTGCCGGCGCCTCGGCCCGCACCGGACGCACCCGCTCGTCGCCCCGTCCCTGGCTCAGGCCGGCCTCGGTGACGTGGGCGGACTGGCCGGACCTCGCCCCGACTCGGCACCAGGTGTGCGGTGGCAGCATCCTCGGGAGGCGTCCAGGCGGGCACACCGAGCACCGGGCGTCGGCAGGTCGCAGCAGGTGGATGCCCGCGTCAGGATGGTTCTGAGCACCCCCTCGTCCGGGGTATGCTTTATCTCGTTGCCACAGAGCAACAGGCCCCAATAGCTCAGTCGGTAGAGCGTCTCCATGGTAAGGAGAAGGTCTGCGGTTCGATTCCGCATTGGGGCTCGTAAAGAAGAAGGCCCCCGCCACATGGCGGGGGCCTTCTTCGTGTACAGGTGGGGAGCATGCGCCCCGCACTGCGGCCGGAGTGCGGCGGGGAGCTCCGGAAGAGCCCTCCGCCGCACCGGCCGGTGCCGGGCCGCCCGTGGGACAGCCCTCAGAAGTTCTGCGGCTCCGGCACCCGCATCGCCAGGATGGCCATGTCGTCGGACGCCGGCTCCGCCGCGAAGCGCTCGACCGCCCGCAGGATGCGTCCCGCCACCGCGCCGGCCGTCAGACCCGTGCACATGGCCAGGACGTCGGCGAGACCGTCGTCCCCCAGCATGCGGGCGCCCTCGCGGCGTTCGGTGACCCCGTCGGTCACGCACAGGAGCACGTCGCCCGGCTGCAGGGTGACCTCCTGCTCGTACAGGTCGAGGTCCTCGATGACGCCCAGCAGCGGCTGCGGCTCGGCCGCCGCCTCCACCGAACCGTCCTGGCGCAGACGCAGCGGCAGGGGATGACCCGCGCAGACCACCTTCAGCAGGGCGCTTCCGTCCTCCTGGGGCCACAACTCCCCGTAGAGCAGGGTCAGGAAGCGGCTGCGCGCACCCTCGTCCAGGATGGCCGCGTTCAGCCGCTCCAGCACCGCCGGTCCGCCGAAGCCCTCACGGGCCAGCAGCCGCAGCGCGTGGCGGGCCAGACCCGTGACGGCCGCCGCCTCCGGGCCCGTACCGCACACGTCCCCGATGGCGAAGCCGTAGGCGCCGTCCCGGATGGGGAACACGTCGTAGAAGTCGCCGCCGACCTCGTTGCCCTCGCCCGCCGCCCGGTAGATGACCTCGATCTCGACGTTGGGCACGTCGGGGAGGCCGGGCGGCAGCAGACTGCGCTGCAGCGACTGGCTGATGGCCATGCGTTCCGAATAGAGGCGGGCGTTGTCCAGAGCCAGCGCGGCCCGTCGCGACAGGTCCTCGGCCAGCTCCAGGATCTCCTGGCGGAAATGCTCGTCGGACGGCTTGCCGAGCGTGAGCATGCCGATCACGCGGTTCCTCGCCACCAGGGGCAGCACCACGGTCTCGCCCCCCACGGCGACCGCCGTGGCCAGCGTCGTCCTGGTGGCCGCCCCCATGCTCAGCGGTGCGTCCGTGCTCAGGGTGCGCTTGGACGTCCGCAGCGCCGCCTGGTGACCGGCCTCGGTGGGCGCGGCCCAGAGCCGGGCGCCGGGGGCCGGCACCGGATCCGGCGGGTCGATGGAGGACAGCAGCGCCTTCAGCCCGTCGATGCGCTCCTCGTCCTCGTGCAGCACGTAGGAGAGGTACGGCTCCGACGACTGGTCCGCGATGGTGTACACGGCGCACCAGGTCGCCAGCGTCGGTACGGTCATCTGCGCCATCAGCGCCAGCGTCTGGTCCCTGTCCAGGGTTCCGGCCAGCAGGTCGGACGCCTCGACGAGGAAGGACAGCGAGCCGCGCCGCAGACGCTCCAGCTCGCCGAGCCGCGCCGACTCGACGGCCAGCGCGATGCGGTCCGCGGCGAACTGCAGGCGCAGTGCCTCCTCGTTGGAGTACCGCCCGGCCGCCTCCGCCGCGACCCCGAGGGATCCGGTCAGCCGGCCCTCCACCTTCAGCGGCACGGTGACGACCGAGCGCATGCCGGTGTCGCTGAGCAGCGGCACGGCACCCGGCACCACGGTGAGGTCCTCGTGCACGGCGGGCATCCGGGCCGAGCCGTAGCGGCCCGTGCCGGCCTCCACGGGAACCCGGGCGAAGCGCTGGCGGGCCGAGGGGAGACCGGTGGTCGCCCGGACCTCCAGCTCCGTCTCGTCGTCCGTGGCCAGGAGCAGGAAGGCGGCGTCGGCGTCCAGCATGTCGCGGGCCCGCTCGACCGTCCGCTGCAGCAGGCCGTCGAGGTCGTCGGGGGCCGGGGAGCCGATGAAGATCTCGAACGGGTCCGCAGCGCGGTTTTCGGCCGAAGTGTCGGAGACGGGGGCGCGCGCCGGGGTCTGGAGCACGGCACGCTCGTAGTCGCGGACGAGGAGGCAGACGGTGGACGGATCGCCGTCGGCGTCGCGGACCCTGAGGTGCGAGGCGTACACGGGGATGGTGCGGCCGTCCGCGCCGCGGAGGCCGTAGCTGCCCTCCCAGCGGGAGAGCCGCAGCGCGTCGGCGATGCCCGTCGAGGTGCCCGGGGTGTGCGGCCACGCCACGAAGTCCGTGAACTGCTTGCCTTCGACCTTCTCCGCGGCGTACCCGAAGAGGAACGACGCGTCGTCGTTCCACGCGGCGATCCCGCCCGAGCCGTCGACCTGGACGACGGCCACCCGCACGCGCTGGTCCGCCGCCGGCAGCAGGGCGGTGGGCAGGACCGGGCTCGCCGACCGGATGCCCACCGGGCGCTCCGGGAGGTCGAGCTGGAACCAGACGTGTTTGTGGGTCGGCGTGTACTCGACGCCCCAGCGGGAGGCGAGAGCGGCGCAGAGCAGCAGGCCGCGCCCGCCCTCCCGGTCCGGGCTGCCGAAGTCCAGCCCCGAGCTCTGGAGCGGGACCTCACGCTCCGGATAGTGGTCCCCGACCTCGACGCGCACCCCGTCCTCGGTGCGCAGGCACAGCACGTCGGCTGCCGTGCCCGCGTGCACGACCGCGTTGGTCACGAGTTCACTGGTAAGAACGACGGCGTCGTCAACGACGTCCGTGTAACCCCACCCCTGAAGGGTGTCCCGGACGAACGCGCGGGCGGTCGCCACCGAGCGTCCGACCGGATCGAAGGTGGCAGCCGCGCGGGCGGTGATCACAGCACTCCCCATATGGTGTCTCGTCGCTTCCCCGAGTCCTGTGCCCGTATCTCGCCGCTTCGATTCGCCTGCCAGGCTAGACGCTCGCCGGGTGTCGCGGGTACACGAGGGCAGACTTGTGGACTCCGGGCCCCCGGTCGTGCGCCGGGCGCACAACTGTGGGGGCCCCGGTGAGGGAAATGGGACGACCGGGCGACTTTCTCCGCCCTCCCGTTCCGGCCTGGTACGTTTCAACGATTTGACGACCGCACGGTCACCCGTCGACGGTGTGCTGTGGCGGTGAGCCAAAGTGGAAGTGGGCAAGCTTCCGACAACGGCCCGAGCGATACGGTCAACCCCTGCGGGAGGGACACGGTGGAGTCTGGCGTGGCGGCGCGGGGTTCAGGAACGCGCACAAAAGGCGGGCAGTCCGTGAAAAAGCAGCGCAATGGAACCGTCGATGTGGACGCGGCAGCTCTCAACAGACTGCTCGCGGCCCTCGTGGCGATGCGTGACGGCAACTTCCGCAGGCGGCTCACCGTCTCCGGCGACGGCGTCCTCACGGAGATCGCCGCGGTCTTCAACGAGGTCGCCGACCGCAATCTGCACCTGACGGGTGAGCTGGCCCGTGTGCGGCGCGTCGTCGGGCGCGAGGGGAAACTCACCGAGCGGCTGGAGACGGGCGCCTGCGAGGGCTCCTGGGCCGCCGCGATCGACGCGTCCAACGAGCTCGTCGACGACCTGGCGCGCCCCGTGTCCGAGGTCGGGCGGGTGCTCTCCGCGGTCGCCGACGGTGACCTGGAGCAGCGGATGGAGCTGCGCACCCACGCGGTGGACGAGACCGTGCGCCCGCTGCGCGGGGAGTTCCTGAAGGTCGCCCGCACGGTCAACAACCTCGTCGACCAGCTGTCCGCGTTCACCGAGCAGGTGACGCGGGTCGCCGTCGAGGTGGGCACCGAGGGCAAGCTGGGCGGCCAGGCCCAGGTCCGCGGCATGTCCGGGTCCTGGAAGGACCTCACGGACTCCGTGAACACCATGGCCTACCGGCTCACCGCGCAGGTGCGCGACATCGCCCTGGTGACGACCGCCGTGGCCAAGGGCGACCTGTCGCGGAAGGTCACCGTCCACGTGGCCGGGGAGATGCTCCAGCTGAAGAACACCGTCAACACGATGGTGGACCAGCTGTCCTCGTTCTCCTCCGAGGTGACCCGGGTCGCGCGCGAGGTGGGTACCGAGGGCGAGCTGGGCGGACAGGCGACCGTGCCCGGGGTCGCCGGTGTCTGGAAGGACCTCACCGACTCCGTCAACACCATGGCCGGGAACCTGACGTCCCAGGTGCGCGGCATCGCCGAGGTGACCACGGCCGTCGCGAACGGCGACCTGACCCAGAAGGTCACGGTGAGCGCCCGCGGCGAGGTCGCGCAGCTCGCCGAGACGATCAACCAGATGACCGAGACCCTGCGCACCTTCGCCGACGAGGTGACGCGCGTCGCGAGCGAGGTCGGCGGCGAGGGGCTCCTCGGCGGCCAGGCCCAGGTGCCGGGCGCCGCGGGCACCTGGAAGGACCTCACCGACTCGGTCAACACGGTCTTCCGGAACCTGACGACGCAGGTGCGGGACATCGCCCAGGTGACCACGGCGGTGGCCAGCGGTGACATGACCCAGAAGGTCACGGTCGACGTGGCCGGCGAGATGCTGGAGCTGAAGAACACCGTCAACACGATGGTGGACCAGCTCCAGGCCTTCGGTTCCGAGGTGACCCGGGTCGCGCGTGAGGTCGGTGTCGAGGGGCGCCTCGGCGGCCAGGCCGAGGTACCCGGGGCGGCCGGGACGTGGAAGGACCTCACCGACTCGGTGAACACCGCCTTCCGGAACCTTACCGGCCAGGTGCGCGACATCGCGCAGGTCACCACGGCCGTGGCCAACGGCGACCTCTCGCAGAAGGTCACGGTCGACGTGGCCGGCGAGATGCTGGAGCTGAAGAACACCGTCAACACGATGGTGGCGCAGCTGTCCAACTTCGCCGACCAGGTGACGCGGATGGCCCGCGACGTGGGCACGGAGGGCCGTCTGGGCGGCCAGGCACGCGTCGACGGGGTCTCCGGCACCTGGAAGGAGCTCACCGACTCGGTCAACTTCATGGCCGGCAACCTGACCTCCCAGGTGCGTCAGATCGCCCAGGTGACCACGGCGGTGGCGCGGGGCGACCTGTCGCAGAAGATCGACGTGGACGCCCGGGGCGAGATCCTGGAGCTGAAGAACACCATCAACACGATGGTCGACCAGCTCTCCGCCTTCGCCGACCAGGTGACCCGGGTCGCCCGCGAGGTGGGCACGGACGGCCGTCTGGGCGGTCAGGCCCAGGTGCCCGGCGTCGCCGGGGTGTGGCGTGACCTCACCGACTCCGTGAACGGCATGGCGGGGAACCTCACCGCCCAGGTCCGCAACATCGCCCAGGTCGCGACGGCGGTGGCGCGGGGCGACCTGTCGCAGAAGATCGACGTGGACGCCCGGGGCGAGATCCTGGAGCTGAAGAACACCCTGAACACCATGGTCGACCAGCTCTCGAACTTCGCGGAGCAGGTCACCCGGGTCGCCCGCGAGGTGGGCACGGAGGGCATCCTCGGCGGCCAGGCGGAGGTGCAGGGCGTCTCCGGTACGTGGAAGGACCTCACCCAGTCCGTCAACGGCATGGCGAACAACCTGACCCTCCAGGTGCGCAACATCGCCGAGGTGACCACGGCGGTCGCGAAGGGCGACCTCTCCAAGAAGATCACCGTCGACGCCAAGGGCGAGATCCTCGAACTGGTCACGACCGTCAACACGATGGTCGACCAGCTGATGAACTTCGGTGACGAGGTGACCCGGGTCGCCCGCGAGGTGGGGACCGAGGGCATCCTCGGCGGCCAGGCGCGGGTGCGGGGCGCCACGGGCATCTGGAAGGACCTCAGCGAGAACGTCAACCTGATGGCCAACAACCTGACCAGCCAGGTGCGGAACATCTCCCGGGTCTCCTCCGCGGTCGCCAACGGGGACCTGACGAAGAAGGTGACGGTCGAGGCGCGCGGCGAGGTCGCCGAGCTCGCCGACACGGTCAACACGATGGTGACGACCCTGTCCTCGTTCGCCGACGAGGTGACCCGGGTCGCCCGCGAGGTGGGCACCGAGGGCGAGCTCGGGGGGCAGGCGCGCGTGCCGGGCGTCTCGGGGACCTGGAAGGACCTCACCGAGTCGGTGAACTCGATGGCGTCGAACCTGACCGGTCAGGTCCGGCAGATCGCCACGGTCACCACGGCCATCGCCAAGGGCGATCTCACCAAGAAGATCGACATCGACGCGCGCGGTGAGATCCAGGAGCTGAAGAACACCATCAACACGATGGTCGACCAGCTCTCCTCCTTCGCCGAACAGGTGACCCGGGTGGCCCGCGAGGTGGGTACCGAGGGGCAGCTGGGCGGCCAGGCCCGGGTGCGGGACGTGGACGGGACCTGGCGCGACCTCACCGAGTCGGTGAACGAGATGGCCGGGAACCTGACCCGTCAGGTGCGCGCCATCGCGGCCGTCGCCACCGCGGTGACCCGCGGCGATCTCAACCTCAAGATCGACGTCGACGCGGCCGGCGAGATCCAGGTGCTGCAGGACAACATCAACACCATGATCGCCAACCTGCGCGACACCACGCTGGCCAACAAGGAGCAGGACTGGCTCAAGGGCAACCTCGCCAGGATCTCCGGCCTGATGCAGGGCCGCCGCGACCTCGACGACGTCGCCTCGCTGATCATGAGCGAGCTGACGCCGGTGGTCTCCGCCCAGCACGGCGCGTTCTTCCTCGCCATGACCACGGGGGACGGGCGCGAGCTCGGTGAGGGCGGCAAGGACAGCTCGTACGAGCTCCGCATGCGCGGCAGTTACGGATACTCGGCGGGCTCCATGCCCACCTCGTTCCGGCCGGGGGAGACGCTCATCGGCACGGCCGCCGAGGAGAAGCGGACGATCCAGGTGGACAACGTGCCGCCGGGGTACCTGAAGATCTCCTCCGGACTCGGCGAGGCACCGCCCGCGCACGTGATCGTGCTGCCGGTGCTCTTCGAGGGCCAGGTGCTCGGCGTCATCGAGCTGGCCTCGTTCCAGCCGTTCACGCACATCCAGCGGGACTTCCTCAACCAGCTGGCCGAGATGATCGCCACGAGCGTCAACACCATCAGCGTCAACACCAAGACCGAGAAGCTCCTGGAACAGTCCCAGGAGCTCACCGAGCAGCTGCGCGACCGCTCGCAGGAGCTGGAGAACCGGCAGAAGGCGCTGCAGGCCTCCAACGCCGAACTGGAGGAGAAGGCCGAGCTGCTGGCCCAGCAGAACCGCGACATCGAGGTCAAGAACACCGAGATCGAGGAGGCGCGGCAGGTCCTGGAGGAGCGGGCCGAGCAGCTCGCCGTCTCGATGCGCTACAAGTCCGAGTTCCTCGCGAACATGTCGCACGAGCTGCGGACACCGCTCAACTCGCTGCTCATCCTGGCCAAGCTGCTCGCGGACAACGCCGAGGGCAACCTCTCGCCGAAGCAGGTGGAGTTCGCCGAGACGATCCACGGCGCGGGCTCCGACCTGCTCCAGCTGATCAACGACATCCTGGACCTGTCCAAGGTCGAGGCGGGCAAGATGGACGTCAGCCCGACCCGGATCGCCCTGGTGCAGCTGGTCGACTACGTGGAGGCGACCTTCCGTCCGCTCACCGCGGAGAAGGGGCTCGACTTCTCCGTACGGGTGTCCCCGGAGCTGCCCGCGACCCTGCACACGGACGAGCAGAGGCTCCTGCAGGTGCTGCGCAACCTGCTGTCCAACGCGGTGAAGTTCACCGACTCCGGGGCCGTGGAACTGGTCATCAGGCCGGCCGGCCCGGACGTGCCGAACGCCATCAGGGAGCACCTGCTGGAGGCCGGCTCGCTGCGCGACGCCGACGGCGACCTGATCGCCTTCTCGGTCACCGACACCGGGATCGGCATCGCGTCCAGCAAGATGCTGGTGATCTTCGAGGCGTTCAAGCAGGCCGACGGCACGACCAGCCGCAAGTACGGGGGGACGGGCCTCGGGCTCTCCATCAGCCGGGAGATCGCCCGTCTGCTGGGCGGTGAGATCCACGCGGCGAGCGAGCCGGGCCGTGGCTCGACCTTCACGCTGTACCTGCCCCTGCACCCGAGTGAACTGCCGCCGCAGGGCTACCCGCAGGCGGGTGCCGGTCCGGCCGAAATCTCCTCGGGCCCGTCCGAGGGCGTCCTGCACCTGGAGGCGTCGCAGGGGGCCGCGACCGAGCAGCCGCTCGGGGACCCGGCCAACTCGGCCGGGGTGTTCCGGCGCCGCCGCAAGGCCCTGGGCGCCGGCACCCAGCGGCCCGCCCTGGCGAACGGCAGCTCCGCGGAGGCGCCCGCGACCCCGGAGGAGTGGGTGCAGAGCGCGCCCGAACAGCCGGAGAACCGCCGGGCGGCGCGCTTCCACGGGGAGAAGGTGCTGATCGTCGACGACGACATCCGCAACGTCTTCGCCCTCACGAGCGTGCTGGAGCAGCACGGACTGTCGGTGCTGTACGCGGAGAACGGGCGGGAGGGCATCGAAGTCCTGGAACAGCACGATGACGTGACGATCGTTCTGATGGACATCATGATGCCGGAGATGGACGGCTACGCGACGACGACGGCGATCCGCCGGATGCCGCAGTTCGCGGGGCTGCCGATCGTCGCGCTGACCGCCAAGGCCATGAAGGGCGACCGTGAGAAGGCGATCGACTGCGGGGCCTCCGACTACGTCACCAAGCCGGTCGACTCCGACCACCTGCTGTCGGTGATGGAGAATTGGATGCGCACGGAGTGAGGGGGCCGGGGACCGGTTCACCGGGATCCGCCGTCCGGCTGTGCCCGGAGGGGTGTGAAGGGCGGTTTCCGGGGAACCTTCTGGTCCGCGGCAGCGTTTTCGCTCTGTGCACAGTGACATCGCGGTGACAGGGTGTGGTGACGGGCGGGGTGCAGCTACCATGACCGGCACAAGGACGGACGGCGTAACGGAGTCGTCCCCTGGGGCGGCACCCGGTGCGATTCCGGGGCGAGGAGGGCGGGCCATGGTGCAGAAGGCCAAGATCCTCCTGGTCGATGACCGGCCGGAGAATCTGCTGGCGCTGGAGGCCATCCTCTCTGCGCTCGATCAGACACTGGTCCGGGCATCGTCAGGGGAGGAGGCGCTCAAGGCGCTGCTCACGGACGATTTCGCGGTCATCCTGCTGGATGTGCAGATGCCCGGTATGGACGGATTCGAGACGGCTGCGCACATCAAGCGGCGGGAGCGGACCCGGGACATCCCGATCATCTTCCTGACCGCGATCAACCACGGCCCGCATCACACCTTCCGGGGTTATGCGGCGGGTGCGGTGGACTACATCTCGAAGCCCTTCGACCCCTGGGTGCTGCGCGCCAAGGTCTCGGTCTTCGTCGATCTCTACATGAAGAACTGCCAGCTGCGCGAACAGGCGGCGCTGCTGAGGCTCCAGCTCGAGGGCGGCCCCCACCGGGGCGTCGACGAGAGCGGACCGGCCGGCCTGCTCGCCGAGCTGTCGGCGCGGCTCGCCGCGGTCGAGGAGCAGGCGGAGGCTCTCTCCAAGCAGTTGGACGACGAGTCCGCCGACGCGGGGGCCGTCGCCACCGCCGCCCACCTCGAACGCAAGCTCACCGGTCTGCGCCGGGCGCTCGACGCGCTGGAGCCGGGCACGGGCGGTTCCGCGGCCGCTGTGCCCTCCCAGAGCTGATCATCGGGCACTGAGCACGCGTCAGTTCCGCGTCCCCGCAAGGACGACACGGACGGGTGAAGCCGTGGGCACACGTGTCCACCGGCGTCGGCACCGGTAACCTCAGTCACATGGCCTCACGTACGTCCGGCAAGGGTTCCCTGGGCACGGCGGGCACCGCGAAGGGTGCCGGCCGTCCGCAGGGACCGGCGAAGAAAGCCGCTCCCGCCAAGAAGGCTGCGGCGAAGAAGACCGCACCCGCCAGGAAGGCCCCCGCCAAGAAGGCGGCGGCGAGGAAACCGGCGCCGAAGCCCGCGCCGTCCCCCACGGGGGGCGTGTACCGGCTCGTACGAGCCCTGTGGCTCGGTACCGCCCACGGCGTCGGGGCGGTGCTCCGCTCCATAGGGCGCGGTGCCAAGGGACTTGACCCGGCCCACCGCAAGGACGGCCTCGCCCTGCTCCTCCTCGGTCTCGCCCTGGTGGTGGCGGCGGGCACCTGGTCCCATCTGAAGGGCCCCGTCGGCGACCTCGTCGAGATGCTGGTCACCGGCGCCTTCGGCCGGCTCGACCTGCTGGTGCCGATACTGCTGGGCGCCGTGGCCGTGCGGCTGATCCTCTATCCGGAGAAGCCCGAGGCCAACGGCCGTATCGTCATCGGACTCTCCGCGCTCGTCATCGGTGTGCTCGGCCAGGTCCACATCGCCTGCGGGTCGCCGGGCCGTGAGGACGGCGCCGGCGCCCTGCAGGACGCGGGCGGGCTCATCGGCTGGGGCGCGTCGCAGCCCCTCGTCTTCATGATGGGCGAGGTCCTCGCCGTACCGCTGCTCCTGCTGCTGACCGTCTTCGGGCTCCTCGTCGTCACCGCGACCCCGGTCAACGCCATCCCCCGGCGGCTGCGTCAGCTGGGGGTCAAGCTCGGCATCGTCGACCCGGTGCACGGGGCGGACGAGGAGGACGACACCGACGACGAGCGGTACGAGGAGCAGTGGCGCGGCGCGCTGCCCGAGCGCTCCCGCCGCTCCCCGGGACGGCTCGCGGAGGCCGACGGCTTCCACGACCCGGACCAGGCCGAGGACGACGCGCCGGCCAAGCGGCGCCGGCCCCGCAGGCCGTCCGCACAGCCCGCGATGAACCGCTCCATGGATGCCGTCGACGTCGCGGCGGCGGCCGCCGCCGCGCTCGACGGGGCCGTGCTCAACGGAATGCCCCCGTCGCCGGTCGTCGCCGATCTGACCCAGGGCGTCTCCGCCACCGAACGGGAGCGGACCGCGACCCCGGTGCCCGGCGCGCGGTCGGGCCGCAAGGCCGGGGCCGCCGACGCCGAGGAGCGGAGCGGCTCGCACTCCGGCGGCGTCCCCGACCTGACGAAGCCGGCGCCGGAACGGTCCGAGCCGCTGCCCGCCCGCGCCGAGCAGCTCCAGCTCTCGGGCGACATCACCTACTCGCTGCCCTCGCTGGACCTGCTGGAGCGCGGAGGCCCCGGCAAGACGCGGAGTGCCGCCAACGACGCGGTCGTCGCCTCCCTGACCAACGTCTTCACGGAGTTCAAGGTCGACGCCGCCGTCACCGGCTTCACCCGGGGCCCGACCGTCACCCGGTACGAGGTCGAGCTCGGCCCCGCCGTCAAGGTCGAGCGGATCACGGCCCTGACCAAGAACATCGCCTACGCGGTCGCCAGCCCGGACGTCCGGATCATCTCCCCGATCCCCGGCAAGTCGGCGGTCGGTATCGAGATCCCCAACTCGGACCGGGAGATGGTCAACCTCGGCGACGTGCTGCGTCTGGCCGACGCGGCCGAGGACGAGCACCCCATGCTCGTCGCGCTCGGCAAGAACGTCGAGGGCGGCTACGAGATGGCCAACCTGGCGAAGATGCCGCACGTCCTGGTCGCGGGCGCGACCGGATCCGGCAAGTCCTCCTGCATCAACTGCCTGATCACCTCCATCATGGTGCGGGCGACACCGGAGGACGTGCGGATGGTGCTCGTCGACCCGAAGCGGGTGGAGCTCACCGCCTACGAGGGCATCCCCCACCTGATCACCCCCATCATCACCAACCCGAAGAAGGCCGCCGAGGCGCTCCAGTGGGTCGTGCGGGAGATGGACCTGCGCTACGACGACCTCGCGGCCTACGGCTACCGGCACATCGACGACTTCAACCACGCGGTCCGCACCGGCAAGACCAAGGCGCCCGAGGGCAGCGAGCGGGAGCTCTCGCCCTATCCGTACCTCCTGGTCATCGTCGACGAGCTGGCGGACCTCATGATGGTGGCCCCGCGGGACGTCGAGGACTCCATCGTCCGCATCACCCAGTTGGCGCGCGCCGCCGGCATCCACCTGGTGCTCGCCACGCAGCGCCCCTCGGTCGACGTCGTCACGGGCCTGATCAAGGCCAACGTGCCGTCCCGGCTCGCCTTCGCCACTTCGTCGCTCGCCGACAGCCGGGTCATCCTGGACCAGCCCGGAGCCGAGAAGCTCATCGGAAAGGGTGACGGTCTGTTCCTGCCGATGGGGGCGAACAAGCCGACCCGTATGCAGGGGGCCTTCGTCACCGAGGACGAGGTCGCGGCCGTCGTCCAGCACTGCAAGGATCAGATGACGCCGGTCTTCCGCGAGGACGTGGTGGCCGGCACCAAGCAGAAGAAGGAGATCGACGAGGACATCGGCGACGACCTCGATCTGCTGTGCCAGGCGGCCGAGCTGGTCGTCTCCACCCAGTTCGGCTCGACGTCCATGCTCCAGCGCAAGCTGCGGGTCGGCTTCGCGAAGGCCGGTCGGCTGATGGACCTGATGGAGTCACGCAACATCGTGGGTCCCAGCGAGGGATCCAAGGCGCGCGATGTCATGGTGAAACCCGACGAACTCGACGGAGTGTTGGCCGTCATCCGTGGGGAATCCGCTCCGTAGGAGTGTTGCGCGCAACCGTTTCGCCCGGTCGTACGTCAAGTTGGAGGGAGGAGCGGCGGGACGATCCGTCCGGTGCTCCCCCCACCGCCCTGCCCAAGGGGCCGTCCGGCGAACCCGATGGCGTACAAAGTCCTCGCTCCCGGTTGCCCCACCCTTTCGTACCACCCCTAGACTGAACATCCAGCAGGTGGCTCACGCTCGAAAGGCACCCCCGTGTCCATCGGCAACTCCCCAGAGGAAGACCGGCCTTCGATCGGTCGCGCGCTTCAGCAGGCCCGCATCACCGCGGGCCTCACGGTCGAGGAAGTCAGCAGCTCCACCCGGGTGCGCATCCCCATCGTGCACGCGATCGAGGAGGACGACTTCTCCCGCTGCGGCGGCGACGTGTACGCCCGCGGCCATATCCGCATGCTCGCCCACGCCGTCCGGCTCGACCCCGATCCGCTGATCGCGGAGTTCGACGCCGAGCACGGCGGCCGTCCCGCTCCGACCCCGGCGGCACCGCTGTTCGAGGCCGAGCGGATCCGTTCGGAACCCCGTCGGCCCAACTGGACCGCGGCCATGGTCGCGGCGATCGTCGCCGTGGTCGGATTCGTCGGCTTCACGCTCTTCAACGGTGAGGACGAGGGGTCGGGCTCGGCCCAGGTCGCCGAAGGCTCCACGCCGGACAAGACGACCCCGCCCGCCACGACCAAGCCCGCCGATCCCAAGCCGGCTCCCTCCGAGAGCGTCATTGCCGCAGCCCCGCGGGACAAGGTGACGGTCCGGCTGAGCGCCGCCCAGGGCAAGAGCTGGATCTCCGCCAAGGACCACAACGGGCGGCTGCTCTTCGACGGTCTGCTCAACCAGGGCGACTCCAAGACCTTCCAGGACAAGGAGCGGGTCGACCTCGTGCTCGGCGACGCCGGGGCGATCGACCTCTTCGTGAACGGCAAGAAGGTCGACGACGAGTTCGAGCCCGGACAGGTCGAACGGCTCTCCTACACCAAGGGCGACCCCGAGGTCGGCTGACCTCTCCCCGCCCCTCTTCGACGGTGTGTGCCCGGCAGTCGTGCCGGACACACACCGTCGTCGTGTCCCGCCTTTTCCCCGGTCAAGGCGGCCCTCCGGTGACTCCGCGTAGCGGTGAACCCTGCTCTGCAGGGCGAGCGCCGGGACAAAGTAGTCTTGAGCCCATGCCCGAACGCCGTACCGTCGCCCTTGTCACTCTTGGCTGCGCCCGTAACGAGGTGGACTCGGAGGAGCTCGCAGGCCGCTTGGCAGCGGACGGCTGGGACCTCGTCGAGAACGCCACCGACGCGGATGTCGCCGTCGTCAACACCTGTGGGTTCGTCGAAGCCGCCAAGAAGGACTCCGTCGACGCCCTCCTCGAAGCCAACGATCTGAAGGATCACGGCAGAACCCAGGCCGTCGTGGCCGTCGGCTGCATGGCCGAGCGCTACGGCAAGGACCTCGCCGAGGCACTGCCGGAAGCGGACGGTGTCCTCGGATTCGACGACTATGCCGACATCTCCGACCGCCTGCAGACCATCCTCAACGGAGGCATCCACGCCTCCCACACCCCGCGCGACCGGCGCAAGCTGCTGCCGATCAGCCCGGCCGAGCGGCAGGACGCCGCCGTGGCGCTGCCCGGCCACGCCCAGGAGATCGCGCCGGCCCCCGCGGACCTGCCGGAGGGAATCGCTCCGGTCTCCGGGCCGCGGGCACCGCTGCGCCGCAGGCTGGGCACCAGCCCGGTCGCCTCGGTGAAGCTCGCCTCCGGCTGCGACCGCCGCTGCTCCTTCTGCGCCATCCCCTCCTTCCGCGGCTCCTTCGTGTCCCGGCGCCCCTCGGACGTCCTGGGGGAGACGCGCTGGCTCGCCGAGCAGGGCGTCAAGGAGGTCATGCTCGTCTCCGAGAACAACACCTCCTACGGCAAGGACCTCGGGGACATCAGGCTCCTGGAGACCCTGCTGCCCGAGCTCGCCGACGTCGACGGGATCGAGCGGATCCGCGTCAGCTACCTCCAGCCCGCCGAGATGCGGCCCGGACTGATCGACGTGCTCACCTCGACGCCCAAGGTCGCCCCGTACTTCGACCTGTCCTTCCAGCACTCCGCTCCCAAGGTGCTGCGCTCGATGCGCCGCTTCGGCGACACCGACCGCTTCCTGGAGCTCCTGGACACCATTCGGTCGAAGGCACCGCAGGCCGGTGCCCGGTCGAACTTCATCGTCGGCTTCCCCGGTGAGACGGAGGCCGACGTGGTGGAGCTGGAACGCTTCCTCACCGGGGCGCGGCTGGACGCCATCGGGGTCTTCGGCTACTCCGACGAGGACGGCACCGAGGCGGTCGGATACGAGAACAAGCTGGACGCCGACGTCATCGCCGAGCGGCTCGCACACATCTCGCAGCTGGCCGAGGAACTGACCTCGCAGCGGGCCGAGGAGCGCGTCGGCGAGACCCTCCAGGTCCTCGTGGAGTCCGTCGAGGACGAGGAGGACGGTCCGGTGGCGGTGGGCCGGGCGGCCCACCAGGCGCCGGAAACGGACGGCCAGGTCGTCTTCACCACACGCGAGGGGCTCGTGCCGGGCCGTATGGTCGAAGCGAAGGCAGTGGGCACCGAGGGAGTGGACCTCGTGGCCGAACACCACGAGCTTGCGGAGGCAGCCAGATGACGGGACTCCCGGCATCCGCGGCAGGCGGCTCCGGCGCGACGCCGGCGCCCCGCGGCGGCAAGCTGGGCGCGGCGGCCGTCAACCAGGCCGGCCTGTGGAACATCGCGAACATCCTCACGATGATGCGGCTCCTGCTCGTCCCGGGCTTCGTGATGCTGCTCCTGTACGACGGCGGTGGCGATCCCGTCTGGCGGGCGTTCGCCTGGGCGGCCTTCGCCGTCGCGATGATCACCGACGTGTTCGACGGCCATCTGGCGCGGACGTACAACCTGGTCACCGATTTCGGGAAGATCGCCGACCCGATCGCGGACAAGGCGATCATGGGTGCCGCCCTCGTCTGCCTGTCCTGGCTGGGGGACCTGCCCTGGTGGATCACCGGGGTGATCCTCTTCCGCGAGCTCGGGATCACCCTCATGCGCTTCTGGGTCATCCGGCTCTCGGTGATCCCCGCCAGCCGGGGCGGCAAGGTCAAGACCCTGGCCCAGGGCATCGCCGTCGGCATGTACGTCCTGGTCCTGACGGGCCCCCTGGCCACCCTGCGCTTCTGGGTGATGATGGCCGCCGTCGTGCTGACCGTCGTCACCGGCCTCGACTACGTACGCCAGGCCTTCGTCCTGCGCCGTCGCGGGATCGCGGCGGAGCGGGCGGCGGCCATGGAGGCCGTCGCCGCGGCCGCGGACGTGGAGGGCGCCGGCCCGGGGCGGTGCGCCGCGCAGGACGTGCACGGAGCGGCCGAGGGTGTCGCGGAGCCGGTCGTCGAGCCGGTGGCGGGGCCCCGCGGGAAGCCGGCCGGGGAGCGCGTGGCCGGTGCCCGGGGTGCCACGGAGGCGGAGCGGTGACCTCCGCCGCGGCTGAGGTGCTGCGGAAGCTCCGGGAGCGCGGCGAGACCCTCGCGGTCGCGGAGTCCCTCACCGGCGGTCTGGTGGCCGCCGAGCTGACCGGCGTACCCGGTGCCTCGCACTCCTTCCGCGGGTCCGTCACGGCCTATGCCACCTCCCTGAAGCGGGAGGTGCTGGGGGTCGACGGCACACTTCTGGACGAACGCGGAGCGGTGGATCCCACCGTCGCCCGGTCCATGGCCGCCGGCGTGCGCCGGGTGCTCGGCGCCGACTGGGGCGTCTCCACCACCGGGGTGGCGGGCCCGGAGCCCCAGGACGGCAAGGCCGTCGGCACGGTCTTCGTGGCCGTCTCGGGGCCGGACGGAGCGAGCCGGGTCGCCGAATTGAGGTTGAACGGTGGACGGGCGGACATTCGTCAGGAGAGCGTGAGGAGTCTGCTCGAACTGCTCTCCGGCGAACTCGGCGAGGCCGCGCGGGCACAGGATACGGAACAGAACGGGGAGATTTGATGTTTGCAGCCCTGAGTGAACACGACATCGCTCCCCGCACGGCCGCAGCGCGAGGCGGTACGGTGGGGCGTGAAGGATGCGGCTACGCGGTCCGAGGAGGGAGCCACCGATGATTCTGCTCCGTCGCCTGCTTGGTGACGTGCTGCGTCGGCAGCGCCAGCGCCAAGGCCGTACTCTGCGCGAAGTCTCCTCGTCCGCCCGAGTCTCGCTCGGCTATCTCTCCGAGGTGGAGCGGGGGCAGAAGGAGGCATCCTCCGAACTGCTCTCCGCCATTTGCGACGCGCTGGACGTACGGATGTCCGAGCTCATGCGTGAAGTGAGCGACGAACTGTCGCTGGCCGAGCTGGCCGAGTCGGCAGCAGCCAGTGATGCGGTGCCTGTACCAGTCCGGTCGATGCTCAATTCCGTCTCCGTCGCGTCGGTCTCCGGCGTACCGACGGGGCGGGTGACCATCAAGGCGCCCGCGGAAGCGGTGGATGTCGTCGCCGCCTGACCGCACGGTTCGTGGTGAACGAAAGCCCCGGCCGGCCCCTCGTGGGCCGGCCGGGGCTTTCGCGTACGCGTACGCGGTCCACCTCCCGGGTGGGTTTCGTGTGCCGGGTGTGTGGAGGCCGTCCGGCGGGGCAGGCGCGTGGTGAGCCCGGCGGCCGGTTCTGCGGGACAGCCGCCCGGATGACCGTTTTGTGTCACATGTGACATGGTGGACAAAGGGGTCAGTCGAAGAGCCACCTGAACGGAGAAGTGCATGTCTGTCGTGAAGAGCGCCCTGTCCGACGGTGACCGCAAGGTCGTGGGGGACGCCCTGCAAGGGGCGCTGGTGGACCTGGTGGACCTCTCGCTGGTCGCCAAGCAGGTCCACTGGAACGTGGTCGGCCCGCGCTTCCGGTCGGTGCACCTCCAGCTCGACGAGGTAGTCGACACGGCGCGCCAGCACTCGGACATCGTCGCCGAGAGGGCCTCTGCGGTCGGAGTTAACCCCGACGGCCGGTCCCGCACGCTCGCCAGGACCACCGCGATCGATTCCGTGCCGGACGGCTGGATCAAGGACGTGGACGCGGTACGCGTGCTCGTCGACGCCCTCCGTGTGGTCGTCGACCGCATGCGGGAGCGGATCGAGGCGACCGATTCGCCGGACCCCGTCAGCCAGGACATCCTGATCACGCTCACCGCGGATCTGGAGAAGCACGCCTGGATGTTCCAGGCCGAATCGGCGTGAGCACGCGCGGCAGGCGGGCGAGGAGCGACCGGGACAAACAGGTCGTCTGACGCCTGCCGACGGCTCCCCGGAGGCCCCGGCCGTACGGAGAGCCTCCGGAGCCTGTGTTCCTGGCGGAAGAATTCCGGAACACGGCATCGCCCCGGACCGGCGGAACGACATCCCCACGATGTTCCAGGCCGAAAGCGCCTGAACCGAACGCGAGGAAGGACCGACAGTGACGGACAAGAAGGCCATGGACAAGCTCAAGGGCAAGGCCAAGGAGGCGGCAGGCAAGCTCACCGGCGACCGCCGCATGGAGGCCGAGGGCAAGACCGACCAGACCAAGGCCAAGGCAGAAGGTGCCCTGGGCGCCGTCGGCGACCGTGCCAAGGGCGTCAAGGACTCCCTCGACGACGACAAGAAGTGACGGCCTCACCCACCTGAGGTGGGTGGTCGGCGCGTGCCCCCGCGGACTCCGGTCCCGGGGGCACCGGTCTGTCCTGGGGTATCCCGGAGCCACCCCAGGGCGCCCCGGGGACGCGAGCGGATCCGTGGCCGGGTGGCCGGTCGGCCCGCGCGCTGTGGCCGGGCTCTGGCGGGGCCCTTCGGCGGGGCGGGCCGGGGCCGGACCGGTGCACGGGGCCGGGGTCGGGTCCGCGGTCGCGGGATGCAGTCGGCGTCCGGCCGGGAGAAACTGCGGGAGAGGGCCGGGCTCGCCCCCGGCCCGCAGACACCCCCGAAAGGTGGCGTCCTCCTTGACCCCGAGGGGCGCGTCGCCCCTTCTGCTCACGCCGGTGGTGCACCGATGCGCCCTCCCTGCGGGAGCGCGTTCCGTACGGCGCTCCCGCGTCGGGATCAGGCTGTACGAGGGAGCGGTGCCGGGGTCACCCGGTCCGCGATCGTCCAACCGAGAGGCCACGGCATCGGCCGGAGGAGGCAGCCATGGTGCGGCGAGGGGTGCCGGCGCTCGTCCTCGGCGGCCTGTGGTGGTGGGCGGTGCTGCGGCTGCTCGTCGAACCGGAACACACCGGACTGGTCGAGGGCGCGGTGGCGGCCGGAGGATGGGGGCTGAGCCTCCTGCCGGTGCACGTGGCGGCCGTGGTGCGGCCGGAGCGGCGGGCCGGCGGCCCCGGGACGCACTGGACGGACATATCCCCGTAGCCCCTCGACGGACGGGGGCGATGCCGGCGTCCGGGACGCCGTAGCCGCGCTCAGCCCGTGGGACCCGACTGGCAGTGCGGGCACCAGTAGGTGGGGCGGGTGTCGTGGACCACCTTGCGGACGGGGGTGCGGCACCGCAGACAGGGGCGCCCGAGCCGGCCGTAGACGAAGAGGCGCTCCCGGGGAAACCTGCGGGACATGACGGCGGTGGCCCCGGTCGTGGTCCGCACCGAGCGGTCGCGGTTGGCCTCCAGGAGCTGCTTGGCCGTGCTGACCAGGCGGGTGGCGATGGCCGGGGGGAGTTCACCGACCGGGAGCCAGGGCGTCGCCCGGGCCATGAAGCAGAGCTCGCACATGTAGACGTTGCCGATGCCCGCCAGATTCCGCTGGTCGAGGAGCGCGTCCCCGACCCGGCGTGCGGGGTCGGAGAGCAGATTGCGCAGCGCGGTGTCCGGATCCCAGTCCGGCCCCAGCAGGTCGGGGCCCAGATGGCCGACGACCTGCTCCTCGTCCTCCGTACGGAGCAGCTCCAGGACGGGGAGCCGGTAACCGACGGCGGTGTGCTCCGCCGTGGCGAGCACGGCACGGATCTGGTGGGCGGCTCCACCCCGCCAGCGCTCACCCTGGTCGAACACGCGCCAGGCGCCCTCCATGCGCAGATGGCTGTGGAGGGTGAGACCCCCCTCGAACCGGGTGAGCAGATGCTTGCCGCGCGCCGTGGCGTCCAGCACCGTCCGGCCGGTCAGGTCGGCCGTGGCGAATCTGGGGACCCGCAGATCGGACACGGTCAGCAAGCCTCCGCCGAGCGCGGAGTCGAGACGCCGGGCGGTCTGCAGGACGGTGTCACCTTCGGGCATGCGTCCATCATGCGCGGCCACGGCGCTGTGCGGGGCCCGTCCGCGCCGGGGCCGTCCTCAGGCGCGCAGCCGCAGGCCCCGGGGCGTGGCCAGGAAGCCCGCGGCCTCCAGTGTCGTGCCGAGCGGGGAGGTGAGGGAGGAGGCGCCGTTGGTCCGCTCCACCGTGACCGTGCCGAGGGTGCCCGCCCTTGCCGCCGCGGCGAGGGCCTCCGCGGCGGCTCGGAGAGCCGGATCGGCCGGATCGGTGGGCCAGGCGAGGAGGGACTTGCCCCCGCGCTCCATGTAGAGCGTCAGCTCGCCGTCGACCAGGACGACCAGGGCGCCCGCCTTGCGGCCGGGCTTGTGCCCGGCGCCGTCCGGCGACTCGGGCCAGGGCAGCGCCGCGCCGTAGGCGTTGGCCGGGTCGGCCGCCGCGAGGACCTGGGCGCGAGGGGCCGAGCCGGGGTCGGCCCGGTCCCGGGCGGTGGAGGCCGCCCGGAGACGGTCCACGGCACCGTCCATGGCGAACTGGGCGGCGCCCAGTCCCTCGACGACGTAACCACGGCGGGCCTGCCCGCTGTCCTCGAACGCCGCGAGGACCCGGTAGACCGCCGAGAAGCCGCCCTCGACGCCCTCGGCCTGCACCGCACCCCGGGTCACCACACCGTGGCGGTCGAGGAGCGTCCGCGCCAGGGCGTGCGCGCGATGGGTCGGCTCCGGTTCGGCCGGGGGCAGCAGGGACCAGCGGCCCGACACGGTCGGCGGACCGGTGCGGGACGCGGTGCGCGCGGCCGGGGTCAGCGAGCCGTAACGGCCGCGCGGAACGGTGCGCCTGGCGCGGTGCGCGGTGGACCCCGCCGTGCGCCCCGAACCCAGGAGCGAACGCAGGGGGCCGAGGGTGTCGTTGCTGAGGCGGCCGGACCAGACCAGGTCCCAGAGCGCGTCGGCCAGCTGCGGATCCGTGCAGTCCGGATGGGTGGTGGCCCGGACCTGGTCGGCGATCTGCCGGAAGAAGAGGCCGTATCCGCCGGACAGGGCGGTCAGCAGCGACGCGTGCAGGGCGGTCTGCTCCAGCGGACGAGGGGGCGGCAGCAGCAGGGGCGCGCTGTCGGCCAGGTAGAGGGAGAGCCAGCCGTCCTTCCCCGGGAGGGCGCCCGCCCCGGCCCAGACGACCTCGCCCGCGGTCGTGAGCTCGTCGAGCAGGGCGGGGGTGTATCCCGCGACCCGGCTCGGCAGGATCAGCTTCTCCAGGGCGGACGCCGGGACCGGGGCACCCTGCAGCTGCTCGACGGCGCGCGCCAGCCCGTCGATCCCGCGCAGGCTGTGGTCCCCGAGATGCTGCCACTGGGGCAGGAAGCCGGCCAGCGCGGCGGGCGGGACCGGCTCCAGCTCCTGGCGCAGCGCGGCCAGCGAGCGGCGGCGCAGCCGCCGCAGGACCGTGGCGTCGCACCACTCCTGGCCGATGCCCGCCGGGTGGAACTCCCCCTGCACCACACGGCCCGACGCCGCGAGCCGCTGGAGCGCCCCGTCCGTGACCGCGGTGCCGAGCCCGAAGCGGCTCGCGGCCTGAACGCTGGTGAACGGACCGTGCGTACGGGCGTACCGGGCGAGGAGGTCGCCGAGTGGATCCTTGACCGGCTCGGTGAAGGCCTCCGGAACCCCCACGGGAAGCGCGGTGCCGAGCGCGTCGCGCAGCCGGCCCGCGTCCTCCACCGCCGCCCAGTGCGCGGCGCCACCGACACGGACCCGGATGGCGCGCCGCGAGGTCTCCAGGCCCGGGGCCCAGGAGGCGTCCGCGCCGCGTTCCGTCAGTTCGGCGTCGGTGAGGGGGCCGAGCACCCGCAGCAGATCGGCGACCCCCTCGGCGTCCTTGACCTTCCTGTCGTCGGTCCGCCACTGCAGCTCACGCTCCAGCTCGCCGAGGATGTCGGCGTCGAGCAGCTCGCGCAGCTCCGCCCGGCCGAGCAGCTCGGCCAGGAGGTGGGAGTCGAGCGAGAGGGCCGCCGCCCGCCGCTCCGCGAGGGGGGAGTCGCCCTCGTACAGGAACTGTGCGACATAGCCGAAGAGCAGGGAGCGGGCGAACGGGGAGGGTTCGGGCGTCGTCACCTCGACCAGGCGGACCCGGCGCGCCTCCAGGTCGCCCATCAGCTCGGTGAGGCCCGGGACGTCGAACACGTCCTGGAGGCATTCGCGGACCGCTTCCAGGACGATCGGGAACGACCCGAACTCGGAGGCGACCTGGAGCAGCTGGGAGGCACGCTGGCGCTGCTGCCACAGCGGGGTGCGCTTGCCGGGGCTCCGCCGGGGCAGCAGCAGGGCGCGCGCGGCGCACTCACGGAACCGGGAGGCGAACAGGGCGGATCCGCCGACCTGTTCGGTGACGAGCTGGCTGATCTCTCCCTGGTCGAACACCACGTCGGCGGCGGCGACGGGGGGCCGGTCGCTGTCGAACCCCGCGGCGGGGGAGCCCTGGCCCGGCCCGCCCTGCCCCGGGCCGTCGCCGGTGCCGCCCGCGCCCGCCTGGACCGGGTCGAAGTCGAGGAGGTCGAGCCCCATCAGATCGGCGTCCGGCAGCCTCAGCACGATGCCGTCGTCGGCGTGCATGACCTGGGCGTCCATGCCGTACCGCTCGGCCAGCCGGGCGGACAGGGCGAGGGCCCACGGGGCGTGCACCTGGGCCCCGAACGGCGAATGCACCACGACCCGCCAGTCGCCCAGCTCGTCCCGGAACCTCTCCACCAGGACGGTCCGGTCGTCCGGGACGTGGCCGCAGGCCCGGCGCTGCTCGTCGAGGTAGGACAGGACGTTGTCCGCGGCCCAGGCGTCCAGCCCGGCGGCCAGCAGCCGCAGTCCGGCGTCCTCGGCGGACAGCCCGCCCAGCTCGCGGAGGAACGCGCCCAGTGCGCGGCCCAGCTCCAGCGGCCGGCCCAGCTGGTCGCCCTTCCAGAAGGGCAGCCGCCCCGGGACCCCGGGGGCGGGCGAGACGAGGACCCGGTCCCGGGTGATGTCCTCGATCCGCCAGGACGTGGTGCCCAGGGTGAAGACGTCGCCCACCCGGGACTCGTAGACCATCTCCTCGTCCAGCTCACCGACCCGGCCGCCGCCCTTCTTCGGGTCCGCGCCGGCCAGGAAGACGCCGAAGAGCCCGCGGTCGGGGATGGTGCCGCCCGAGGTGACGGCGAGCCGCTGGGCGCCGGGGCGGCCCGTGACCGTGCCGGTCACGCGGTCCCACACCACACGGGGCCGCAACTCCGCGAAGGCGTCGGACGGATAGCGCCCGGCGAGCATGTCGAGCACCGCCGTGAACGCGGACTCGGGAAGCGAGGCGAAGGGGGCCGCCCGGCGGGCCAGCGCGAGCAGGTCGTCGGCCTGCCGGCTGTCGAGCGCGACCGTGGCGACGATCTGCTGCGCGAGCACGTCCAGGGGGTTGGACGGGATCCGCAGAGCCTCGATCGCCCCCTCGCGCATCCGCTCGGTGACGACGGCCGCCTGCACCAGGTCCCCCCGGTACTTCGGGAAGACCACACCGGTCGAGACGGCGCCGACCTGGTGTCCGGCGCGCCCCACCCGCTGCAGCCCCGAGGCCACCGACGGCGGCGACTCGACCTGGATCACCAGGTCGACCGCGCCCATGTCGATCCCCAGCTCCAGACTGGACGTGGCGACCACGGCGGGCAGCCTGCCCGCCTTGAGGTCCTCCTCGACCTGGGAGCGCTGCTCCTTGGACACCGAGCCGTGGTGCGCGCGGGCGAGCACGGGGGGCGCCCCCTTCGCGGCGCCCGACTGGGCCATGATCTCGGCGGGGGAGTGGGCCTCGGGCAGCGGCCCGTCCGCTCCCGGCTCCTCCTCGGACGCGGAGCCCGTCGCCCGCTCGTGGGCGATCTCGTTCAGGCGGTTGCACAGACGCTCCGCCAGCCGCCGGGAGTTGGCGAACACGATGGTGGACCGGTGGGACTGGACCAGATCGGCGATCCGCTCCTCGACGTGCGGCCAGATCGAGGGTTTCTCCGCCTGACCGCCCTCGTCACCCGTGGCCGGCGAGCCGCTCAGCTCACCGAGATCCTCCACCGGGACCACCACGGAGAGGTCGAACTTCTTGGCGGACGGCGGCTGGACGATCTCCACCTTCCGCTGCGGCGACAGGAACCGGGCGACCTCGTCGACCGGGCGGACCGTCGCCGACAGCCCGATGCGCCGCGCGGGGCGTGGCAACAGCTCGTCCAGGCGCTCCAGGGACACGGCGAGGTGGGCGCCGCGCTTGGTGCCCGCGACGGCGTGCACCTCGTCCACGATCACCGTCTCCACCCCGGCGAGCGCGTCCCGGGCCGAGGAGGTGAGCATGAGGAACAGCGACTCGGGCGTGGTGATCAGGATGTCCGGGGGCTTCGTGGCCATCGAGCGCCGCTCGGCCGGAGGGGTGTCGCCGGAACGGATCCCCACCCGTACCTCGGGCTCCGGCAGGCCCAGGCGCACCGACTCCTGACGGATCCCGGTCAGCGGCGACCGCAGATTGCGCTCCACGTCGACCGCGAGGGCCTTCATCGGGGACACGTACAGCACCCGGCAGCGCTTCTTCGCCTCGGCCGGCGGCGGGGCGGCGGCCAGCCGGTCGAGCGAGGCCAGGAACGCGGCCAGCGTCTTGCCCGATCCGGTCGGCGCGACGACCAGCACGTCCGAACCCTCGCCGATGGCCCGCCAGGCACCCTCCTGCGCGGCGGTGGGCGCGTCGAAGGCCCCCGCGAACCAGCCGCGGGTCGCGGGCGAGAACGAATCCAGTGCGGAACCTGCCATGCCCCCCATCGTGCACCCCACCACCGACAACGGCCGGTGAACCGGCCCGCCGCACCCCTGCCGCGGATCTCGTGCACCGGCCGGACCTGGGAGAATACGAGCATGACGGAGGTGGACACGCCACGGGAGTGGGCGCGGCACTGGCAGTACGCGGAGCTGCCCGGCCTCGATCTGCTGCGTGCCCGGTACGTCCGTCACACTTTTCCGCGCCACAGCCACGAGGGCTACGTCTTCGGCGCGGTCACCAGCGGCGTCGAGGACGTAGGCCTCCCCGGCGGCACCGTGCACGCGGAACCCGGCACCGTGGTCATGATCAACCCGGAGGTGCCGCACAGCGCCCGCGCCGGAGTGCCCGAGGGGTGGGTGTACGCCACGCTCTACCCGTCCGCCCGGGCCGTCAACGACATCGCGGCCGAGCTGACCGGCGCCCGCGGCACGGTGGGCTTCACCGAGACCGCGGTGCCGGATCCGTACGCCGCCGGGCTGATCACCCAGGTCCACCGTGCCGCTGAGCAGGGCAACGCCCTGGCGGCCGACAGCGTCCTGCGGGTCCTGGTCGCCCGGCTCCTGGAACACCACGGCGGCGTCCCGGCGCGTGCCGCCACCCACTCCGCCGGCGCCCGTGACGCCGCACGCGCGCGGGCGGCGCTGGAGGAGCGCATGGAGCGCCCGCCCACCCTCGAAGCACTTGCCGCCGAGCTCGGTACCAGCCCCTTCGCGCTGCTCCGGGCCTTCAGGAAGCGGTACGGAATGCCCCCGCACACCTGGCTCACCGACGCCCGGGTGCGCCGTGCGCGCCGCCTGCTCGACGCGGGGAGCGCCCCCGCCGAGGCGGCCGCCGCCGTCGGCTTCACCGACCAGCCCCACCTCAACCGCCACTTCACCCGGATCGTCGGGGTCCCTCCGGGGGCCTACCGGCGTGAGCGCGCAAGAACGTACAAGACCGCGGGCACCACCTCCCCGTAGCGTTCCGGGCGTGGCAGAGCAGACAGCACCCCCTCGGAACACCGGCGTGCGCGGCACACCGGACGCGGACACGGAGAAACCGGACGCGGCCGTCGTCCGGGACGCACTCGGCGTGGGCATCGCCGTGGGCCTCTCCGGATTCGCCTTCGGCGTGACCGCGGCAGGCTCGGGGCTCACCCTCCTCCAGACCTGCGCACTGAGCCTCCTCGTCTTCACCGGCGCCTCCCAGTTCGCCCTCGTGGGCGCCCTCGCAGCAGGCGGGAACCCCTACACCGCCGCGGCCGGGGCGTTCTTCCTGGGCGTCCGGAACGCCTTCTACGGGCTGCGGCTCTCCCAGCTCCTCGCCCTGCCGCGCGCGCTGCGCCCGCTCGCCGCCCAGTGGGTCATCGACGAGACGACCGCCGTCACCCTGCCCCAGCCCACCAGGCGGGCCGCGCGCATCGGCTTTACCGTCACCGGCCTCACCCTCTACACCCTGTGGAACCTGACCACGCTGCTCGGCGCGTTCGGCGCCGAGGCGCTCGGCGACACCGATGCCTGGGGGCTGGACGCCGCCAGCCCGGCCGTGTTCCTCGCGCTGCTCGCGCCGATGCTGAGCAGCGCCACGGAGCGCGTCACGGCGGGGCTCGCCGTCCTGCTGGTGCTGGGACTCCTCCCGGTGCTGCCGGCGGGCGCGCCCGTGCTGATGTCCGCGCTGGCGGCCCCGGTCGTCCTCGTCCTGAAGGGGCGCCGCGCCCAGGCCCGGACACGGGACGACGGAGACGGCCGGGGCGCCACGGGTGGCCCGGACGAGCACGCCGCCGGGGGCCCGGCGCCGGAGGAGCCGCCGCCCGGGGGTTCTACGCCCGGGCGGGTGCTGCCCGCGGACGCGACGCCCGGGCACCCGACGCCGGGGGAGCGGGGTCCCGGGGACGCGGCGCCCGGGGACGGCACACCGTCCGGGGACGCGACGCGCGGAGGCTCGACGTCCGCAGGCCCGACGCCCGGGGAGGGCCGATGAACATCTGGATCGCCATCGGGCTCACCGCCGTCGGCTGCTACCTCGCCAAGCTCCTGGGCCTCCTGGTCCCGGCCGGAGCCCTGGAACGTCCGCTGGTGCAACGGCTGGCGGCGCTCCTGCCGGTGGCGCTCCTCGCAGCCCTCACCGCCCAGCAGACCTTCGGCGACGGACCGCACCTGGCGCTCGACGCCCGGGCGGCCGGACTCGCCGCGGCGGCGCTCGCCCTCGTCCTGCGCGCTCCCTTCCTGGTCGTCGTCGGCGCCGCGGTCGTGGTCACCGCCGCCGTCCGCGCCCTGCTCTGACGTGGGAGGCGCACGGCACGTGACGCGCGCGGTCCGGGCGCGTCAGCGCAGGGCGCGGCCGTACTCCCGGAGGGTCTGCAGGGCTCTGATCGTCACGATCGGACGGCCCTCCAGGGCCGTCCCGGGGGCCCACTGCCGCCAGTTGACCGGCCAGCCGCCGTCCTCCTGCTGGCCGGACTCCAGATGGTCCAGGGACCGCTCCATCTCGCCGTCGCTGAACCAGCGCCGGGCGAGGGACCCCGGGGTCCGTGCGTAGTCGTGGGGGAAGTGGTGCTCCCCCGGGGCGTAGCCGGGGGCGACCGGATACTCCGCACGCCGCTGCGGGTCGAGCACCACCAGCCGCTGGTCCCGCACCAGCCGTCCCAGCCGGTCGGCAGCCGTCTCCGCACGCGCACGGTCCGGTACGCCGTCGAGGAAGGCGACGGCGGCCTGGATCTCGTACGGATGGGACTGCTCCAGGGCGTCGACGGCGGCCCAGCAGAAGTCGGTGGCCCGGAAGAGCCAGGCGTGCCACACCTGGTTGCGGTGCAGAAGGCCGACCACCGGGCCGGTCGCGAGGAGCTCGGCGGGCGGATCGTCGACGACGGGGACGAACGGGGCCGCGGGGTAGCCGCGCTGGGAGGGGAGCAGCGCGGGCAGCGCGCCCTCCTTGGTCGACACGTCCGTCAGATAGCGGCAGATCCGCTCCACGCGCAGGCCGCCGCAGCGGCCGATCGAGTCGAGGACGCTGAGTGCGTGCGCGGTGTGCAGCGGCTGGCTCACGGGTCCGCGAAGATCGGGTTCGAGCGCGTGGGCGTAGCCGCCGTCCTCGTTCCGGTGGGCGGCGAGCGCGGTCTCGACGGCGTCCGCGCTCCCTCCCAGGAAGAGGTGGGCGAACCGCCGCTGCTCGAGGACGCGTGCGGTGAGCCAGACGAACTGCTCCGCGCGGGCGAGGGGATGTGCTCCGGTTCCAGCCATGGACCGACCGTAGAGGGCAAAGGCCCCCGGCAAGGTCCTCCCGGCCCGGCTGCACTCTCAGGAGCGGGATACTGGGGGCATGCGGTTGACGATTTTCTGGGAACGGATGGCTGATCACTTCGGCGAGGCGTACGCCGACTCCTTCGCACGCGACCACGTCATGGCGGAGCTCGGCGGCCGTACGGTGCACGAGGCGCTCGCCGCCGGCTGGGAGGCCAAGGACGTCTGGCGCGGGGTCTGTTCGGCGATGGGCGTGCCTCCCGACAAGCGCTGAGCGCGGCGGCGCCCGGCACCGGCCGGAACGCGCCGGCCGGCCGTCCCGGCCGGTGCGAACGCCCGGGGCCGGGGGACCGGGTGTCACCGCGGTGAGCGAGACTTGTCCCGTGGCACCGACAGACGAGACCGCCCAGACCCAGACCCCCGCCTCGCCGCCCGATCCGCCGGCCTCACCACCGAGTCCGCCCCCTGGTGCAGGTGCCGCCCGCATGCCCGGCTGGCTGCCGCGCGCCATGGTCCTCGCCCTGGCGCTCTACGGGTGCTTCCACCTCGGCAGCTGGGCCTTCCTCCAGCTCATCGGGCTGCTGACCAACATCCTCATCGCCTTCTTCCTCGCGCTGGCCATCGAGCCGGCCGTGAGCCGCATGGCCGAGCGCGGGATACGCCGGGGCTTCGCCACCTTCCTCGTCTTCATCGCCGTCCTGATCGCCTCCATCGGCTTCGTCCTGCTGCTGGGCTCGATGCTGGCCGGGCAGATCGTCGAGATGGTCGAGGAGTTCCCCAAGTACCTCGACTCGGTGATCAACTGGGTCAACCAGACGTTCCGCACCGAGCTCTCCCGCGTCGAGGTGCAGGACAGCCTGCTGCACTCCGACTGGCTCCAGCGGTACGTGCAGAACAGCGCGACCGGTGTGCTCGACGTCTCCACCACCGTGCTGGGCGGACTGTTCCGCCTTCTGATGATCTTCCTGTTCTCGTTCTACTTCGCAGCCGACGGCCCCCGGCTGCGCCGTGCGCTGTGCTCGGTGCTGCCGCCCGCGCGGCAGGTCGAGGTGCTGCGCGCCTGGGAGATCGCGGTCGACAAGACCGGTGGTTACATATACTCGCGCGGCCTGATGGCGCTGATCTCCGGGGTGGCGCACTACATCCTGCTGATGGTGCTCGAGGTGCCCTACGCCCCCGCGCTCGCCGTGTGGGTCGGCCTCGTCTCGCAGTTCATCCCCACGATCGGGACGTACCTGGCCGGTGCGCTGCCCATGCTGATCGCCTTCACCGTCGACCCCTGGTACGCGCTGTGGGTGCTCGGCTTCGTCGTGGTCTACCAGCAGTTCGAGAACTACGCGCTGCAGCCCAAGCTCACCTCCCGGACGGTCGACATCCATCCCGCGGTCGCCTTCGGCTCGGTGGTCGCGGGCACGGCGCTGATGGGCGCCGTCGGTGCGCTGATCGCCATCCCCGCCGTCGCGACGCTCCAGGCGTTCCTGGGCGCCTACGTGAAGCGCTACGACGTCATGGACGACCCGCGGGTGCAGGGCGGCCGCCGGGCGCGCCGCGGCGAGCCGGTGGCGTCCAGGATCCGCCGTGCGGTGCGCAGCCGGGCGGCGGGGTAGCTCACCCGGCCGGGATCCGGCACCGCCGGTCCCGGCCGTCGTACGGCACGCCTCCGGCCCCCGGCGGCCCGGCGTGGTGCGCTTGACACTAAAATCGAACATCCATTCTTATGGGATTCCGGCCGGGTTTTCCCGGGCCCGACCGTGGAGTTGTCCACAGGCCGGGAGGACGTCGAGGCCCATTGTCAGTGGCAGGGGTTAGCGTCTGTGACGTGAAGCGATCGACTCAAGCAAATCGGGTGGAACCCATGGCAGGAACCGACCGCGAGAAGGCGCTGGACGCCGCACTCGCACAGATTGAACGGCAATTCGGCAAGGGCGCGGTGATGCGCCTCGGCGAGCGGCCGAACGAGCCCATCGAAGTGATCCCGACCGGCTCCACCGCGCTCGACGTCGCGCTCGGCGTCGGCGGCCTGCCGCGCGGCCGTGTCGTCGAGGTGTACGGCCCGGAGTCCTCCGGCAAGACGACGCTGACGCTGCACGCCGTTGCCAACGCGCAGCGGCTCGGCGGATCCGTGGCGTTCATCGACGCGGAGCACGCTCTGGACCCGGAGTACGCGAAGAAGCTCGGCGTCGACATCGACAGCCTCATCCTCTCGCAGCCGGACAACGGAGAGCAGGCGCTGGAGATCACGGACATGCTGGTCCGCTCCGGTGCGCTCGACCTGATCGTCATCGACTCCGTCGCGGCCCTGGTGCCCCGAGCGGAGATCGAGGGTGAGATGGGCGACTCGCACGTGGGTCTCCAGGCCCGTCTGATGAGCCAGGCGCTCCGTAAGATCACCAGCGCGCTCAACCAGTCCAAGACCACCGCGATCTTCATCAACCAGCTGCGCGAGAAGATCGGCGTGATGTTCGGCTCCCCGGAGACCACGACCGGTGGCCGGGCGCTGAAGTTCTACGCGTCGGTGCGCCTCGACATCCGCCGGATCGAGACCCTCAAGGACGGCACCGACGCCGTGGGCAACCGCACCCGCGTCAAGGTCGTCAAAAACAAGGTCGCGCCCCCGTTCAAGCAGGCCGAGTTCGACATCCTCTACGGCCAGGGCATCAGCCGCGAGGGCGGCCTGATCGACATGGGCGTGGAGCACGGCTTCGTCCGCAAGGCCGGCGCCTGGTACACGTACGAGGGCGACCAGCTCGGCCAGGGCAAGGAGAACGCTCGGAACTTCCTCAAGGACAATCCCGACCTCGCCAACGAGATCGAGAAGAAGATCCTGGAGAAGCTCGGCGTCGGGGTCCGTCCCGAGGACCCGTCCGCGGAGCCCGCAGCCGATGCCGCGGTCACCGCAGGTGCTCCGGCCGACGCAGCCGCCAAGGCGGTGCCGGCTCCCGCGACCAAGGCCAAGACCGCCAAGGCCGCAGCGGCCAAGAGCTAGGCCGTGACGCGTCGCACGGAGTGGCCGGGCACCGAAGCCGGTGCGGTACCCGGCCCCGAGGACGCCGCAGAACCGTCCGGGGATCTCCCGGAGCCCGGCCGGGGGGCCGGGTTCGGCGAGGGGGCGGGACGTCGTTCCCGCTCCCGCTCCAGAAGCAGCGGTTCCCCTTCCTCGTCGAGGGCCGAGAAAGGGGAACCGCGCGATCCGGTCGAGCAGGCGCGCGCCCTCTGCCTCCGACTGCTGACCGGGACCCCGCGGACCCGTAAGCAGCTCGCCGACGCCCTGCGCAAGAAGGAGATCCCCGACGAGGCCGCGGAAGAGGTGCTCTCGCGCTTCGAGGACGTGGGGCTGATCGACGACGCGGCGTTCGCGGACGCCTGGGTCGAGTCCCGGCACCACGGCAGAGGGCTGGCCCGCCGCGCCCTCGTACGGGAGCTGCGCACCAAGGGGGTGGACCCGACGGTCATCGACGAGGCGGTCGGGCAGCTCGATCACGAACAGGAGGAGGAGACCGCGCGGGAGCTCGTCGCGCGAAAGCTCCGCTCCACCCGGGGGCTGGGCCGGGACAAGCGGCTGCGCCGGCTCGCGGGCATGCTCGCGCGCAAGGGATACGGCGAGGGGATGGCCCTGCGTGTGGTGCGGCAGGCGATCGAGGCCGAGGGGGAGGACACGGAAGGGCTCGACGAGCCCTTCTGAACGGACGACGACCGCTCTGACGGCGACGACCGGGAGGGAGCGGGGGACGACGCGTCAGCCGGCGCGGGGCCGCGGGGCCGCGAGGCCGCGGGGTCGTTGGGGCGCGGGGCCGTGGGGCCACTCGGCGGTGCCGCCGCGGGTGCACCGGGCGTCCGGAGGTAGGTCTTCGTGGGGGCCTGCGCCGTTGCCTCAGTGGCCCGCCAGGGACGCCCGGCGGATGGTGGCGTCGATCAGGTCCAGCGCGTCCGCGGCGGTGCGGCCGGGGTGACGGTTCCAGGGGCCGATCAGATCGGTCCAGCCCCGTGCCCGCAGCTCGGTGATGATCCAGGCACCGGCGCGGTCGACGGTGTCGAGCGAGCCGTGGCCGAGGCGGTGCGCGGTCAGCATAGCCCCGCAGACGCAGCGCGCTCCTCTCGCGTTGCGCAGACGGTAGGGCGTGTTCTGCCAGCCCCACTCGGTGAGGATCTGCCGCGCGTAGCCGAGGTGCGTGGACGGACGGACGTCGGGCTGCCCGATGCGGCGCCAGGCGTGCAGCCGCTCGGGAAGTACGGCCCCGAGGCGCCCGGGGAGCGGGCGCTCACGGATCCGCCGTGCGGGCAGGGAGCGCAGCGAGTCCTCGACGAGCCGGTCGACGGGCACGGACAGCAGGTCTCGCCAGGCGTCCGGGCGGGCGGGCCGCGTCGCCGGCCGCACCTCCTCGACCGCCGCCGCGGACCTCGGGGGAGCGGGCTCCCGGGCGGTGCGCTCCCACCCGGTGACGATGCGCTGCCACGCGTCCGAGTCGTGCAGCCGGGACGACTGGGCGTCGAGTCGGTCCGGGGTGAGCTGAGCGGTTTCCATCGGCGCGCCATCTCCGTACATTGCGGTCCTCGGGGACGAGGCGAATGTGCGTCGTGCGGGCTGATTGCTCCACCGGAGAGGTGCGTTCGAGTGGGTGCGGAACACCGTTCGGCCCTGTTCCGCCCGCCGGCAGGGGCCGCCGGTGAGCGGAACAGGGCCGCTGAGGGACGCTGGGAATGTGGCCGCAGGGGGGTGCCGAGGGCCGGGGCCCTCAGCACGGTTCCGACGGTTCCGACGGCACCCGGCCCGTGGCCGGACCGGGTGCCGCTGCTCAGAGGGCGACCGGGAGTCCCGCCGCGCGCCACGCCTGGAAGCCGCCGGTCAGGTCCGTGGCCCGGTGCAGCCCCAGCCGGTGCAGGGAGGCGACCGCGAGGCTGGAGGCGTAGCCCTCGTTGCAGATGACCACGACCCGCAGGTCGTGGCCGACCGCCTGCGGCGCGCGGTGGCTGCCCTGCGGATCGAGCCGCCATTCCAGCTCGTTGCGCTCCACGACCAGTGCGCCGGGGATCAGCCCGTCCGCCTCGCGCAGCGCCGCGTAGCGGATGTCGACCAGCAGCGCGCCCTCGGCTGCCTCGGCGGCGGCTTCCCGGGGACCGACCCGCTCGTAGCCGGCCCGCACCTGTTCGAGCAGTTCGTCGATGCCCACCGGGGCCTCCCGCCGCTGGTCCGCGTCGCTCACTGCCAGTCCTCCGGGCTTTCGGTCTGCTCCAGGCGCAGCACCGCACCCGAGCGGCTGTACCGGCGGATCCGGGGCAGCGGCGGGTAGTAGGCGTGCACCGAGACGGCGTGGGTGTCTCCGGACTCGTTCAGCACCTCGTGGACATGGTGCCTGCCGAAGGCCCTGCCCTGGCCGGTCGCCAGGAGCCGGGTCCGGTCGACGCCCTCGCTCAGTTCCAGGGTCTTCCAGCCGTCCGTGGGCAGCCGTGCGGCGAGCGCGTGCTCCCTGAGGGCGCCGCCGGCGACGGTGAACGCCCCCGTCGACTCGGCGTGGTCGTGCCAGCCGGTCCCCGTGCCGGGGGGCCAGCCGATCAGCCAGGCCTCGCTGCCGCCGGGGCCGTCGAGCCTGAGCCAGGTCCGCCCCTCGGGATCGAGCGGGAGCGAGGCGACGAGCGCGCTGTCCTCCGCGGTACGCCGGACGAAGTCCAGCAGCTCCGCGGCGGTCGGGGCCGGGGCGTCCGTGCCTCCGGCCGGTGCGCCGAGCGCAGGCGCGGGCACCGAAGCGGGGCCGGTGAGGGGGGAAGAGGGTGCAGACACAGGGGCCGTCCTGAGAAGTTCGCGTGGGAGCACGGCCGCGTACGGAACAGCACGGCGTGCCGGGAGAGGCGATTCAGCAGGACGGGCGACACACGCAGCCCGCATAGCGGACGAGGTCCATATGGACCCTCCGCCACAGGCGCACATCGGTGTCGGTCATGTTCTGGAGTACACCATGTGCGCCTGCGACGGTCAATTGACGTCCGCAGTACGGTCGGAGCTCGTGGTGGGGCGCGTCCGGCCGCCCGGCACCGTGTCCGGGCCGCCCCCGCGCGCGGCGTCGGCGGCCGCGAACAGCTCGGCCGGCCGGACCCCGCTGAAGGCCGCGACGAGATGGCCGTCCGGCCTGACCAGCAGCACCGTGTGAGCCGTCGCCCCCGGGTAGCTCTCGGTCACCAGCAGTTCGGCCTTCACCGGGAGGGTGCCCACCGCGTCGACGAGCCGGGGCATGACGCCCGCGGTCAGCCAGTGCCGCCGGTCCCACACCCCGGTGCCCGGCGCGACCAGGATCACCAGCAGATGGCCCAGCCCCAGGCGCTCACGCAGCCGCACGGCCTTCCCGTCGGGCGCGGTCACCCGCACATCGGCGACCGGTGCACCCGGGGCCGTTCCCACCGGTGTGTGCGCCTCGGCGGGTTGAGGTGCGAGGGGGGAGTGCGTGTACGAAGGGGGCGCGCCCAGCGGCCCGCATCCCAGATGACCGTCGGCCAGCAGCGTGTCGTGCCCTCGCGAGGCGCCCGACACCAGCGTCCGGAGCCCCGCACCGCCCCGCAGTATCGGCAGGGACTGGTCGGCGGCGCGCAGCCGGGACGCGACGGCGGCCCTGCGCTCTGCCTGGTAGCTGTCGAGCAGGAGCTCGGAGGCGCCCTGGTGCCAGGCGTGCGCCAGCTTCCAGGCCAGGTTCTCGGCGTCCCGCAGCCCCTCGTCGAGCCCCTGGGTGCCGAGCGCGCCCAGCAGGTGCGCGGCGTCCCCGGCGAGGAAGGCGCGCTGGGACCGCCACCGCCTGGCCAGCCGGTGGTGCAGCGTGTACACGCCCGTGTCCAGCAGCTCGTAGGCCGGTGTCTCGCCGCACCAGCCCGCCAGGGTGTCGCGGATCCTGGTGATGAGGGCGTCGGGGGTGACGAGTTCCCCACGCGGCGGAAGGAGCCAGTCCAGCCGCCAGGCCCCGCCGGGCAGCGGGCGGGCGGTCACCTCCGCACCGCCCGAGCGCCAGGGCGGGGAGCGGTGCAGGACGGCCTCGCCCGGCCAGGGCAGCTCGGCGCGGAGCGCGGCGACCGCATGCCGTTCGACCGCGGTACGGCCGGGGAACCTGATGTCCAGGAGCTTGCGCACCGTGGACCGGGCGCCGTCGCAGCCGACCACGTGACTTCCCCGCCACCAGGTCGATCCGGGCTCGCGGGTGTGGACCGTGACGCCGTGTGCGTCCTGCTCCAGGGTGTCGATCCGGCTGAACGGCACCATCTCGACCAGCGCGTGCGCGGCGGCGGCGGCCCGCAGCCCTCCGCTGAGCGCGTGCTGGGGCAGGTGCACGGGCGAGGGAAGGGGGACGGCGGCGTCGTCGTCGCCCAGGGGCACGGCCCGTACCAGTTGCTTGCGCCGCACCGAGCGCCAGCCCGACCACCGCAGGCCCTCGGAGCGGAGCGCCGGACAGCCCAGACGTTCCACCAGGTCAGCCGTGTCCTCACGCAGCACGACGGTGCGCGCGGGACGCGGTTCGTCCGTGCCGGGACCCTCGTCGAGCAGCACCGAGGGCACGCCCTGGGCCGCGAGGGCGAGCGACAACGCCAGCCCGACCGGCCCGGCACCGACCACGATCACCGGGTCCACGGTGTGATCCCTCCGGGGCAGGTCGTCGACGCCAGGGGCAGGGCCGGGAAGGGGGGAGCTGCGGGGGTGGTTCGGGGCGGGATCACAGAACGTATGCAACCCACTGGCGGTGCGTGCGTCAAGTGACCGGGGAACGTGGCGGGGAGCTCTCTCCGCGTCGTCAGGACCGAGCCGTTCGGCGCGGCTTGCTTCGCGTGTGCGCGCATCGTCCGACAGGGCGGCCCCGCGCCGAACCGGTCGGGACGGTGCTACGGGCACACACCCGGGGACAGCCCTCGCATCCGGGACGGTCACTTCGTCGCGGGAGACCGGGCGAACCCCCTTCCGTCCCGCACCTCGCCGCTGCTCCGCAGACCCCGTCGAACGGGCAGGGCACCACGATCCGGCCGCAGTACCGACGTGAACGGAACAGAGCAGCCCGCCGGTTGCACCGGCGGGCTGCTCGAAAAGGGAGGCGGACGGTCCGTGCCCCGCAGCGGGACAGGGACCGCGTGATCCGTCAGTCCGTCCTGCTGCCGCCCTTGTCCGCGTCGGGGCCGTCCGTCCGGCCGTCCTCGGCAGGCGCCGCCACGATGCTGCCGGCGGGCAGGACCTCCGGAGCCTCGGCGGCCGTGGCCACCGCGATACCGGTCTTGGCCCGACGTCCACGCTTCTCGATCCAGGTGGCGAGCGCCGACAGGATCAGGCACATCGCGACGTAGATCGTGCCGATGACGGCGATGGTCGAGACGTACGGGTACTGCGCGTTGACCTGTGTGTTGGAAGCGATCAGACGCGCGGTCTGGAGCAGCTCCGGGTACAGGATGATGAAGCCGAGCGAGGTGTCCTTGAGGGTCACCACCAGCTGGCTGATGATGGTCGGCAGCATCGCGCGGACCGCCTGAGGCATCAGCACGCCGACCATGACCTGGGTCTTGGTCATTCCGAGGGCGTAAGCGGCTTCGCTCTGCCCCTTGGGCACCGAGTTGATGCCCGCGCGCAGCACCTCCGCCTGGACACAGCCGTTGTAGACGGACAGTCCCAGTGCCAGCGCCCACATCGAGTAGTCGGTGAGGAAGCCGACCCAGATGGCGTAGATGGTGATCAGCAACGGGATCGAGCGGAACAGCTCGATGAACGTGATGGCGAACCAGCGGATCGGCTTGTGGTCGGAGAGCCGGCCGACGGCGAGCAGGACACCGAGGACCAGCGAGCCGACCGCCGCCAGACCGAAGGCCTTGAGCGTGGCGAGGACGGCGTCGGCGATGTTCTGCCGGATGCCCGCGTAGTTGAAGATGTCCCACATCTCGGGGGCGAGGTGCCCCTTGTCGGACAGCCGCATCACACTGATGCCGATCAGGGCCACGATGGCGAGGCTTCCCACCACGGCGTAGATCCGGTTGCGGACGGCGGCCTTGGGGCCCGGTGCGTCGTAGAGAACGCTGGCACTCATCGGGCGACCTCCATACGGCGCTCGAGCAGCCGGAACAGACCGCTGATGGCGAACGTGACGACCAGGTAGCCGAGGGCCACCCAGATGAAGACGGGCGTGATCTCGTAGCCCCGGTCGCTCATCAGCTTCTGCCACCCGAAGAGCTCGGCGACGCTGAAGGCACCGGCGATCGCCGAGTTCTTCGTGAGCGCGATGAAGATGCTGCTCAGCGGCGGGATGACCGACCTGGTCGCCTGCGGGAGGACCACGATCCGCAGCGTCTGGGTGAACGTCATACCGATGGAGCGCGCGGCCTCGGCCTGCCCCAGCGGCACGGTGTTGATGCCCGACCGGACCGCCTCACACACGAAGGAGGAGGTGTAGAAGCCGAGGGCCAGCGAGCCGAGCAGGAAAGGGCTCATACCGGGGAAGAGGATCTCCGGCACCACGAAGAAGAAGATCAGGAAGAGCAGGGTCAGCGGGGTGTTCCGAAGCAGGGTCACCCAGGCGGTTCCGAAATAGCGCAGCGGTGTCACGGGCGATACCCGACAGCCGGCTATGGCGACGCCCAGGACCAGCGCGATGACCGAGCTGATGACGGTGATCGACACGGTGCCTATGAAGCCGTCGCGGTATTCTGGGAAGTTGTCGAGCAATACGTTCATGGGGTCTCCGCGTCGGCGGTCAGCGGCATCAGGGCAGGGGAAGGGCCGTCCCGCAGGCCGCCGTGCTCAGTACGGCGGCCTGCGGGACGTCTCACTCACGCACGAGGCGTCAGCGGCGGGACGTCAGCGGCGGAGCTGCGTCAGTAGCGCTCGATCGCCGGCGGCTCGGTGAAGTCCGAACCGGACAGACCCAGAGTCGCCTCGTAGATCTTCTTGTACGTGCCGTCCTGGATGTGGGTCTCCAGCGACTTGTTGATCGCCTCGCGGAGTGCCTTGTCGTCCTTGTTCAGGCCGACGCCGTAGGGCTCGTCGGTGAACGGCTTGCCGACGACCCTGAGCTTGCCGGAGTTCGCGGCGGCGTAGCCCTTGAGGATCGAGTCGTCGGTGGTGACGGCGTCGACCTGCTTGGTCAGGAGCTGCTGGACGCAGTCCGAGTACTTGGCCAGCTCGACGACCTTCGCGCCGTACTCGGGCTTCTTGATCTCCTGGAGCGGGGTGGAACCCACGATCGAGCAGACCTTCTTGTCCTTCACCGACTCCTTGCCGGTGATGGAGGTGTCGTCCTTGCGCACCAGCAGGTCCGCGCCGGCCTTGTAGTACGGGCCCGCGAAGCCGACCTGCTTCTTGCGCTCGTCGTTGATCGTGTACGTACCGACGAAGTAGTCGACCTGGCCCTTGGAGATGGCCGTCTCGCGGATGCCGGAGTCGACGGTCTTCCACTCGATCTGCTTGTCCGAGAAGCCGAGGTCGGCCGCGATCATCTTGGCGATCTCGACGTCGAAGCCGGAACGCTCCTTGGTCGACTGGTCCTCGAAGCCCAGGTACGGCTGGTCGGCCTTGGCGCCGATGACAAGCTTGCCGCGCTTCTTGGCCTCCTTGAAGGTCGCCGAGTCCAGGTCGACACCGGTCGCGACGGTGTACGTCGGAAGCTTCGGGGCCTCCGAGGAACCGGGCTTGACACCCGACGGCTTGTCTCCGGCGGAGCCCTCCTTGCCGCCGCAGGCGGTCGCGGTGAGGGCGAGCACGGCGATGGCCGCAACGGCGGCCGACTTGCGGAGCTTCATGTGAACAATCCTCGTGTCGTGGGTCGTCGGTATCAGTGGTGAAGGATCTTCGACAGGAAGTCCTTGGCCCGGTCGCTGCGCGGGTTGCTGAAGAACTGGTCCGGCGTGGCCTCTTCGACGATCTTTCCGTCGGCCATGAAGACGACCCGGTTGGCGGCCGAGCGGGCGAAGCCCATCTCGTGGGTGACCACGACCATGGTCATCCCCTCCCGGGCCAGCTGCTGCATGACCTCCAGGACCTCGTTGATCATCTCGGGGTCGAGCGCCGACGTGGGCTCGTCGAAGAGCATGACCTTGGGGTCCATGGCCAGCGCGCGGGCGATCGCGACGCGCTGCTGCTGACCACCGGACAGCTGCGCGGGGTACTTGTCCGCCTGGGCGCCGACCCCCACGCGGTCGAGCAGCGCCCGGGCCTTCTCCTCGGCGAGGCCCTTCTCCGCCTTGCGGACCTTGATCTGGCCCAGCATCACGTTCTCGAGCACCGTCTTGTGCGCGAAGAGATTGAACGACTGGAAGACCATGCCGACATCGGCACGCAGCCTGGCGAGCTCCTTGCCTTCCTGGGGCAGGGGCTTGCCGTCGATCGAGATCGCGCCCGAGTCGATCGTCTCCAAGCGGTTGATCGTGCGGCACAGCGTGGACTTCCCGGACCCTGAGGGCCCGATGACTACGACGACCTCGCCACTGGCGATGGTCAGATCGATGTCCTGGAGCACATGCAGCGCGCCGAAGTGCTTGTTGACGTTGCTCAGTACGACCAGGTCGTCTCCCGCAGACGCGGCATCCTCGGCGGCCTTGGTCACTGACACTCCGCTCATCGGCTTCTTGCTCCGTCCTCCTCGGTTAGGGAAGGACCCTAGTGACGCAGTGCGATCATCGTCAGTACATCTGAGCGAGAATTGAGGATAACGATCCGGCCTCAGCCGCCCCCACTCCGTGTGAACGGGAAAACACGGGGCGCAGGACGGCGTACCGGGTGGGTAACGGAAATCCACCGGTAACGCGGATGGCCTTGACTGGCACACCCGTCATCCGACTGGATGCCCTAGTGCGCATCGGTGTACACCGCGGGCGTACACGAAGCGTCGTCCGGTGGAACACGAGCAGGCCATCACGCACGGACCGTTCCGGGCGTCCGGACAAGAGAAGAACGGAGAGGAGGGGCATGAGACTGTTGCTCGTCGAGGACGACGACCACGTCGCGGCGGCCCTGTCCGCCGTTCTCGCGCGGCACGGCTTCCAGGTCGTGCACGCCCGCAGCGGTGAGGAGGCGCTCCAGGCACTGCTTCCGGCCGACAAGGAGCCCTTCGGGGTGGTCCTCCTGGACCTCGGACTGCCCGACCAGGACGGCTACGAGGTGTGCGGGAAGATCCGCAAGCGCTCCGCGATCCCGGTGATCATGGTGACCGCGCGGTCCGACGTGCGCTCCCGCATCCACGGTCTCAACCTCGGTGCCGACGACTACGTCGTCAAGCCGTACGACACCGGCGAACTCCTCGCCCGGATCCACGCCGTGGCCCGGCGCAGGACGGCTGGCGAGGACACCGGCCCGACCCCGCTCGCGGCCCTCCGGATCGGCCAGGTCCACATCGAGCTGCCCACCCGCAGGGTCAGCGTCGACGGCCAGGAGGTCCAGCTCACCCGCAAGGAGTTCGACCTGCTCGCGCTGCTGGCGCAGCGTCCCGGAGTGGTGTTCCGCCGCGAACAGATCATCAGCGAGGTGTGGCGCACCAGCTGGGAGGGGACGGGGCGCACCCTGGAGGTGCACGTCGCGTCGCTGCGCTCCAAACTCCGGCTTCCCGCGCTGGTGGAGACCGTACGAGGCGTCGGCTACCGGCTCGTCCCGCCCTCGGCCTGAGGATCCACGCTCCCCGTGCGCACCCGTCTGCTCCCCCTGCTCATCGTCCTCATGGCCGCCGTGCTGCTCGCCCTGGGCTTCCCGCTCGCCGTGCGGGTGGCCGCCGCCGAACAGCAGCGGGTCGTCATCGACCGCATCGACGACACGGCCCGTTTCGCCGCGCTCGCCCAGTTCGTCAGCGAGCCCGTCGAGGGATCGGACGAGCGGCGGCGGATCCTGCAGACCGAACTCGACTACTACGACTCCGTCTACGGGATCAGGGCCGGTGTCTTCTACCGGGACGACAGGGCCCTGGCCAAGGCCCCCGAGGGCTGGACCCTGCCGGACGAGGGGGAGGGGCGCGACGCCTTCCGGGAGGCCCTGCTCGGCCGGCGGTCCCACGACCCCGCACAGGTCTGGCCGTGGCAGCAGGGCCGGCTCGCCGTCGCCTCGCCGGTGGTCAGGGACGGCGACGTGGTGGCCGTCGTCGTGACCGACTCGCCCACCGGCGAGATGCGCGCCAGGACCCTGCGCGGCTGGCTGCTCATCGCCCTGGGCGAGTCCCTGGCCATGCTGGTGGCCCTGGGAGCGGCCTTCCGCCTCACCCGCTGGGTGCTGCTGCCGGTACGCACGCTCGACGCGGCCACCCACGACATCGCCAGCGGCAGGATGCGCTCACGGGTCGTCGCGTCCGAGGGCCCTCCGGAGCTCAGACGGTTGGCGAAGTCGTTCAACGAGATGGCCGACAACGTCGAGGACGTGCTGGAACAGCAGCGCGCCTTCGTCGCCGACGCCTCCCACCAGCTGCGCAACCCGCTGGCCGCCCTGCTGCTGCGGATCGAGCTCCTCGCGCTGGAACTGCCCGAGGGGAACGAGGAGATCGCCTCGGTGCGGACGGAGGGCAAGCGGCTGGCGAACGTGCTGGACGACCTGCTGGACCTCGCGCTGGCCGAGCACGCGGAGGCGGACCTGCGGCTCACCGACATCGGGTCCCTCACCGCCGAACGCGTCGCGGCCTGGCGGCCCCTCGCCGAGGAGAAGGGTGTCGTACTGACACAGGACGGCGCGCCCGCGGTCACCGGCTGGGCCGACCCGACAGCCCTCTCCAGCGCCCTGGACGCGGTCGTCGACAACGCGCTGAAGTTCACGCCCGCGGGGGAGGAGGTCCGGATCACCACGGGCACCGACGGGACCGGCGCGACGATCGTCGTCGCGGACCGGGGCCCCGGACTCACCGCACAGGAGCTGGAGCGCGTCGGTGACCGCTTCTGGCGCAGCGGACGGCACCAGAACATCAAGGGCTCCGGCCTCGGGCTCTCCATCTCCCGCGCCCTGCTCGCGGCGGGCGGCGCGACCATCCGCTACGCCCCGCACGAACCGCACGGCCTGCTCGTGACGGTCACCGTGCCCCGCGAGGCCCCGCACACCTGAGCCGTCCGCCGACCTGGCCCCTGCGCACCCGTGACACCCGCGCACCTGCGGCCCGTATGCCCGACGCCCCGCACGCCGGAGGCAACCGCACACTGAGGCAACCGCACGCCTGGGGCTCCCCGCGGACCTGAGGCCCCCGCGCACCCGGCGCCGCCCAGGCCGGACGCGCCGCAGGCCCCGGGGCGCCCGCGAGAGCCGAGGGTCGCCGCACGGTGCACCGCCACCCCGGAGCACACCCCGGGTACCCGCGAGAGCCGAGGCCGGGCACAGGCCCGAGCGGCGCGGGCGGTACGCCGCGCCCGCCCTCAGGGCTTGGCCGAGCGGTAGTAGCGCCGTGCCCCTTCGTGCAGTTCCAGCGGATCGGTGTAGATCGCCGTACGCAGATCCACCAGCTGCGCCGCGTGCACCTCGCGCCCGATCCGGTCCCGGCTGTCGATCACGGTCCGGGTGAAGGCCTCCGTCATGCGCGGATCCGTGCGGTCGGTGGTGATCAGCAGGTTGGCCACCGCCACCGTCTGGACGGCCTCCCCCCGCTGCGCGTGGTCGTAGGCGTCGGCCGGCATCACCGCCGACCGGTAGTGCCGGGTGGAGCCGCCCGCCGCCTGGAGTCGGCCGATCAGGGCCGTGTCCAGGGGCACCAGCCTGATGTCGAGCCGTTGCGAGAGCTCCTCCACCGCGCCGGTCGGCAGTCCGCCGGACCAGAAGAAGGCGTCGAGCTCGCCGTCGACCAGACGCTGCGGCATGGTGTCGATCCCGGCCTCGACGGGATCGATGTCCGCGGAGGGGTCGACGCCCGCCGCCGTCATGATCCGGTCCGCGAGGAGGAGCACCCCCGAGCCCTTCTGCCCGACACCCACCCGCTTGCCCCGCAGGTCGGAGACCTGCCGGATGTCCGAACCCCGGGGCACGACGAGCTGGACGTAGTCGTCGTAGAGCCGCACGCACCCGCGCAGCCGTTCGCTGCCCGGCTTGCCGTTCCGCAGATAGGCGGCCACCGCGTCGACGGTGGCGATGGTGAAGTCGGCCTTGCCGGTGGCGACCCGTTCGATGTTCTGCTGCGAGCCCTCGCTGTTCTGCAGCTGTATCGACACCTTGGGCATGTCCTTGGCCAGCGCGCCTTCGAGCCGCTGCCCGTACCGCTGGTAGACCCCGCTGCGCACGCCGGTCGAGAAGGTGAGGGAGCCGCTCGGCTCCTCGTCCCCCAGCGGGAGCACCCACCACGACAGCAGTCCGAGCACCACCGCGGCGGCGGCGCCCCCCTGGAGCGTGCGACGCCGGCCGAACCGGGACAGTACCTGCAGCATGGCGCGATCCTGCCAGGCCGCGCCCCGTCCTGGCCAGGCCGGACCGGGGCCGCGGGCTCCGGCGGCGGAAGAGGTGCGGCCACCGCCTACCCTTGTCCCATGACCAGCGGCAACCGGAGCGAAGCAGTGGACGTCCAGAAGAGCTACGAGGTGCGCACCTACGGGTGCCAGATGAACGTCCACGACTCCGAACGCCTGTCGGGGCTGCTGGAGGGCGCCGGGTACGTGCGCGCCCCCGAGGGCTCCGACGGCGACGCCGACGTCGTCGTCTTCAACACCTGCGCGGTGCGTGAGAACGCCGACAACAAGCTCTACGGCAACCTCGGCCGCCTCGCCCCGATGAAGACGAAGCGCCCCGGCATGCAGATCGCCGTCGGCGGCTGCCTGGCACAGAAGGACCGCGACACGATCGTCCGGCGAGCCCCCTGGGTCGACGTCGTCTTCGGCACCCACAACATCGGCAAGCTGCCGGTGCTGCTGGAGCGCGCACGGGTCCAGGAGGAGGCCCAGGTCGAGATCGCCGAGTCCCTGGAGGCGTTCCCCTCGACCCTGCCCACCCGCCGCGAGTCCGCGTACGCCGCGTGGGTGTCGATCTCCGTGGGCTGCAACAACACCTGCACCTTCTGTATCGTCCCGGCGCTGCGCGGCAAGGAGAAGGACCGCCGCACCGGCGACATCCTGGCCGAGATCGAGGCCCTCGTCGCCGAGGGGGTCAGCGAGATCACCCTGCTCGGACAGAACGTGAACGCCTACGGCTCCGACATCGGCGACCGCGAGGCGTTCTCCAAGCTGCTGCGCGCCTGCGGCAGCATCGAGGGCCTGGAGCGCGTCCGCTTCACCTCGCCGCACCCCCGGGACTTCACCGACGACGTGATCGCGGCGATGGCCGAGACGCCCAACGTGATGCCCCAGCTGCACATGCCGATGCAGTCGGGCTCGGACACGATCCTCAGGGCCATGCGCCGCTCGTACCGCCAGGAGCGCTTCCTCGGGATCATCGAGAAGGTGCGCGCCGCCATGCCGGACGCCGCCATCTCCACCGACATCATCGTCGGCTTCCCCGGGGAGACCGAGGAGGACTTCGAGCAGACGATGCACGCCGTGCGCGAGGCCCGCTTCGCGAACGCCTTCACCTTCCAGTACTCCAAGCGGCCCGGGACGCCCGCCGCCGACATGGAGGGGCAGATCCCCAAGGAGGTCGTCCAGGAGCGTTACATGCGTCTGTCCGCCCTCCAGGAGGAGATCTCCTGGAACGAGAACAAGAAGCAGGTCGGCCGCACCCTGGACGTCATGGTCGCCGAGGGCGAGGGCCGCAAGGACGGCGCCACCCACCGGCTCTCCGGCCGCGCACCCGACAACCGGCTCGTCCATTTCACCAAGCCGTCCGAGGACGTGCGCCCCGGCGACGTCGTCACCGTCGAGATCAGCTACGCCGCCCCGCACCACCTGCTCGCCGAGGGCGCGCCCCTGGCCGTCCGGCGCACGCGGTCCGGGGACGCCTGGGAGAAGCGCAACGCGGCTCCCGCCGCCCGGCCCGCCGGAGTGATGCTGGGCCTGCCCGGCATCGGGGCGCCCGCCCCGCAGCCCGCGGCCGTCACCCCGGGCTGCGGCTGCGACTGAGTACGCTGACCGGCATGCTTGTCGCCGCCGCCGTCTGCCCCTGCCCGCCGCTCCTGCTGCCCGAGGTGGCCGCCGGCGCCGCTCCCGAACTCGACGACGCGCGGAACGCGTGCCTCGACGCACTGGGCGTGCTCGCCGCGGCGCGACCGGACCTGCTGGTCGTGACCGGGCCCGCCGGGCCGGACGGCCACGGGCCGTTCCCCCCGGGTTCGGCCGGCTCCTTCGCCGGATTCGGGGTCGACCTCGCGGTGCGGCTGGGGCGGGCGCCGGAGGAGGCGCCGGCACCGGACCGTCCGCTCCCGGCCTCCCTCGCCGTCGGCGCCTGGCTGCTGGACCGGGCGCGGTGGGACGCGGCCCCGGCGGAAGGCCTCGGCGTGGCGGAGACACTCCCCGCCGACCGCTGCCTGTCCGCCGGAGCCGCCCTGGCCGCCCGGGCGGAACGGGTCGCCCTGCTGGTCATGGGCGACGGCAGCGCCTGCCGCACGGTCAAGGCGCCCGGCTACCTCGACGAGCGGGCGGCTGACTTCGACGCCGCGGCCGTAAGGGCGCTGGGCGAGGCCGACCTCGCCGCGCTGGGCGCCCTGGACGCGTCCCTGGCGTACGAACTGAAGGCGGCGGGCCGAGCGCCCTGGCAGGTGCTCGCGGGCGCCGCGCAGGGCGCCGGCCTCGCCGGCCGGCTGCTGTACGAGGCAGCCCCCTACGGCGTGGGGTACGCCGTAGCCGCCTGGTCCTGAGCGGGCCGGAAGGCCGGTGAGCACGGCGGAGGGCCGTGGAGCGGCATCGCTCCACGGCCCTCGGTGCTGCCGGTCCGGGTCAGGAAGCCGGCGGGGGAGGCGGTGTGCCGGGGGTGCCGCCCTCGTCGTTCTTGTTGCCCAGACGGTCGACCGCGTCCTTGGCCTTCTGCGTGCCGGACACGATCTTGTCGCTGTACTTGCCCTTGGTCTTCTCGTCGACCGTGCGGGCGGCCTTGTCGAGACCCTGGTCGATCTTGTCCCCGTGCTGGTGCGCGAGGTCGCCGACCTTCTCCTTGGCCGGTTCCAGCTTGGCCTTCAGGTTGTCCAGGAAACCCATGGGGTCACCTTCCGTACTGGGGGACTGTGGTCACATTTTACCCGCCCGTGGGCCGTTACGCGTCACTCGCCGTGTCCGTCCGCAGGCGGCCGGGTGAGCGGGGCCGCGCCGCGCAGGGTGCGGAGTACACCGTTCCGGCCGGTCCGGGGACGTCCCGGAGTTTGGGAGACTGTCCCGGTGAGAACACCAGCTCCCACCCCCCGTGTCATCACCGTCGTCGGTCCCACCGCGGCCGGAAAATCCGACCTGGGAGTGTTCCTCGCCCAGCGGCTCGGCGGCGAAGTGGTCAACGCCGACTCCATGCAGCTGTACCGGGGCATGGACATCGGCACGGCGAAGCTGGCCCCCGACGAGCGCGGCGGCGTCCCCCACCACCTGCTGGACATCTGGGACGTCACCGAGGCCGCGAGCGTCGCCGAGTACCAGCGGCTCGCCCGCACCGAGATCGACCGGCTGCTGTCCGAAGGGCGGACCCCCGTGCTGGTGGGCGGCTCGGGCCTCTACGTGAAGGGCGCCGTCGACGCCCTCGAGTTCCCGGGGACGGACCCCGACGTGCGCGCCCGGCTCGAACAGGAGCTGGCGGAGCGCGGTTCGGGTGCCCTGCACGCCCGGCTCGCCGCCGCGGACCCCGAGGCCGCCCTGGCCATCCTGGCCAGCAACGGGCGCCGCATCGTCCGTGCCCTGGAGGTCATCGAGATCACGGGCAAGCCCTTCACCGCCAACCTCCCGGGCGACGAGGCGGTCTACGACGCCCTCCAGATCGGGGTGGACGTCGAGCGCCCCGAACTCGACGAACGGATCCGCACCCGCGTCGACCGGATGTGGGAGGCCGGGCTGGTCCAGGAGGTGCGCGACCTGGAGGCCCGGGGGCTGCGCGAGGGGCGCACGGCCTCACGGGCGCTCGGCTACCAGCAGGTCCTCGCGGCGCTCGCGGGGGAGTGCACCGAGGACGAGGCGCGCGCCGAGACCGTACGCGCCACCAAGCGCTTCGCCCGCCGTCAGGACTCGTGGTTCCGCCGCGACCCGCGCGTCACGTGGCTCAGCGGGGCGGAGGAACGGCGCGGAGAACTCCCGGACCGGGCGCTGGCGTTGGTCGAACGAGCGGTCACAGCCTGATCACGTGATGGCATCGGGACGCTCCGCCCGTCATTTCGGCGGCCGGGAGCGTGCCATCATCGAGCATCGATCGACCAGTGGAGTCCGAGTTGGGAGGGCGCGTGGCGATGGAGGCCGGCCCTCGCGACACAGACCGCGACGCACCGGACACGCGGCATGAGGCGGGACGCCTCAGCCCGGACGGACCCGACGACCTCGGCATCGTGCCCGAGGCCGGGGCCGAGGTCGAGGTCGAGCTCCGCCCCGCCCGCCGGATGCGGCTCTGGCAGCTCGCGCCGATCGTGGGGCTGGCGGCGGTCGGCTCCCTGATGTTCGCCTTCCCGCTCGCCTTCGAGTTCGGCGGGGGCGGCGCCGTGGTGGCGATGCTGGGGCTGCTGATCAGCTGCTGCGCCGCCGGCTGGGGCATGATGGCGGCCCGCCGCGTCGGCCACACCTGGCCCGGTCTGCCGGTCAGGGGGGCGGACGCGCGTCCCGACTGGCGGGTGATCGCGCTGTACGTCGCCGTCTGCGGGGTGCTGGTCGCCCTGGCCGTCTGGCGCGTGGCGCGCCTGCGCTGAGCGCCCCGGTCCGGCGGACCGCCGTCCCCGCCTCGTACAGTTGATCCGTGAGCACTGCGCAGATTCCCTTCCTCAAGGGACACGGCACCGAGAACGACTTCGTGATCGTGCCGGACCCGGACAACGCCCTCGACCTGCCCGCTTCCGTCGTCGCCCGGTTCTGCGACCGCCGCGCCGGCATCGGCGGTGACGGGCTGCTGCACGTCGTGCGGTCCGCCGCGCACCCCGACGCCCGTGGCATGGCGGAGGAGGCCGAGTGGTTCATGGACTACCGCAACGCCGACGGGTCGGTCGCCGAGATGTGCGGCAACGGAGTGCGTGTCTTCGCCCGGTACCTCCAGCGCGCCGGGTTCACGGCCGAGGGCGACCTGGCGGTCGCGACCCGGGGCGGCGTCAAGCGGGTGCACATCGCGAAGGACGGCGACATCACGGTCTCCATGGGCCGGGCGGTGCTCCCCGCGGCCGGGGTCACGGTCACCGTGGACGGCCGCAGCTGGGAGGCCCGCAACGTGAACATGGGCAACCCGCACGCCGTCGCCTTCGTCGACGAGCTGGACCACGCCGGAGACCTCCTCTCCGTACCGCCGTTCAGCCCGCGGTCCGTCTACCCGGACGGTGTCAACATCGAGTTCGTCGCCGACCGCGGGCCGCGGCACGTCGCGATGCGCGTCCACGAGCGCGGCTCGGGCGAGACGCGCTCCTGCGGCACGGGCGCGTGCGCGGTGGCCGTCGCGGCCGCGCGCAGGGACGGCGCGGACCCCGCGCTGACCGGTACCCCCGCGACGTACACGGTGGATCTCCCCGGAGGCACCCTGGTCATCACCGAACACCCCGACGGCGGGATCGACATGACCGGCCCCGCGGTCATCGTCGGTGAGGGCGTGATCGACGCGGCGTGGGTCGAAACGGTGATCGGGTAGGGCTTCGCTCGAATGGGTGATCCGTTTCACGCTCGGCGGGAGCGGTACTGCGCCACGTGGTGGGGTCGATAGCATCAAGCACCGGCCCGGGGCGTATCCGCCTCCCCACCCTGCCGGTCGACGTTCGCCGGAGGTGCCCCATGAGCGCAGAGGCCGCCAATCCAGGTGCTCCCCTTCGCAAGCGCGGTCGCGCACGGATCGATCTGCGCCGGCTGGGCCGTGTCGCCCTGCTCGGCCCGGTCTCCCGCGACCGGCTCCCCGACGCCATCGGGCATGTGGCGGAGGCACATCGCGCGCACCATCCGGACGCCGATCTCACCATCCTGAGCAGGGCCTACGTCCTGGCCGAGTCCTCCCACCGCGGCCAGATGCGCAAGAGCGGTGAGCCCTACATCACCCATCCCCTCGCGGTCACCCTGATCCTCGCCGAACTCGGCGCCGAGACGACGACCCTGACCGCCTCCCTGCTCCACGACACGGTCGAGGACACCGAGGTGACCCTGGACCAGGTGCGCGAGGAGTTCGGCGAGGAGGTCTGCTACCTCGTCGACGGCGTCACCAAGCTGGAGAAGGTCGACTACGGCACGGCCGCCGAGCCGGAGACCTTCCGCAAGATGCTCGTCGCCACCGGGAACGACGTGCGCGTCATGTCGATCAAACTGGCCGACCGGCTGCACAACATGCGCACCCTCGGCGTCATGCGCCCCGAGAAGCAGGTCAGGATCGCCAAGGTCACCCGGGACGTCCTCATCCCGCTGGCCGAACGCCTCGGTGTGCAGGCGCTCAAGACGGAGCTCGAAGACCTCGTCTTCGCGATCCTGCACCCGGAGGAGTACGCCCGCACCCAGGCCCTGATCTCCGCCCGGGAGGGCGAGCGGGATCCGCTCACCCGGATCGCCGACAGCGTCAGGTCCACCCTGCGGGACGCCGGCATCAGCGCCGAAGTGCTCATCAGGCCGCGCCACTTCGTCTCCGTGCACCGGGTGAGGATGAAACGCGGCGAGATGCGGGGCACCGACTTCGGCCGGCTGCTGGTGCTGGTCGGGGAGGACGCCGACTGCTACGCCGTCCTGGGCGAGCTGCACACCTGTTTCACCCCGGTGATCTCCGAGTTCAAGGACTTCATCGCGGCGCCCAAGTTCAACCTCTACCAGTCCCTGCACACCGCGGTGGCCGGCTCCGAGGGTGCGGTCGCCGAAGTGCTCATCCGTACGCACCGGATGCACACGGTCGCCGAGGCCGGCGTCGTCGCACTCGGCAACCCCTACACCCAGGACGGCGCCCCCGCGCAGCAGCCGGAACCCGCGGACGGCGAGCGCGCCGACCCGACCAGGCCCGGCTGGCTCTCCCGCCTCCTCGACTGGCAGGAGTCGGCCACCGACTCCGACACCTTCTGGGCGACCCTGCGCGCCGACCTCGCCCAGGACCGGGAGATCACCGTCTTCCGCACCGACGGCGGGACGCTCGGACTCCCCGCCGGCGCCAGCTGCGTCGACGCCGCCTACGCCCAGTACGGCGACGAGGCCCACGGCTGCATCGGCGCCCGCGTCAACGGCCGGCTGGCCACGCTCGGCACCGCACTGAACGACGGCGACACCGTGCAGTTGCTGCTCGCGCACGACGCCTCGTCGGGACCGTCCCCCGAGTGGCTCGACCACGCGCGCACCCCCGCCGCCCGGATCGCGATCTCCCGGTGGCTCGACGCCCACCCCGACGGCGCACAGGCCCCCCACCGGGGCCGGCCGGACGCGCCGAGGCCGCAGGCACAGCCCGCCGAGGACTCGGGCGCCGGCCGGGGCCGGGGCGCCGGGCGGGCGGCGGGCGTGGTCGTCGACCTGCCGGACGCCCCGGTCCGCCTCGCCGGCTGCTGCACCCCCGTACCGCCGGACACCATCGTCGGCTTCACCGTGCGCGGCGGGGCCGTCACGGTGCACCGCGAGGAGTGTCCGGCGGTGGCCCGCATGAGGGGAGCCGGCCGTGCGGCCGTCGGCGCACGCTGGGACGACCCGGGCGACCGGAGCGGAACCGCCGACTACAAGGTCACCCTGGTCGCGGAGTCCTTCGGACGCCCCCGGCTCCTCGCCGACCTCACCGAAGCCATCGCGACGGCGGACGCGGCCATCGTCGCGGCGACCGTCGAGCCGCCCAGCGAGCAGGTCGTCCGGCACACCTACACCCTGCAGCTGCCGGACGCCGCGGGCCTGCCCGGCCTCATGCGGGCGATGCGCGACGTCCCCGGGGTGTACGACGTGAGCCGCGCCCAGCAGCCCGCCGCCACCGGCTGACCGCCGGGGGCCTCCGGGGTCCCCCTGCCGCCGCCAGGCGACCCCGTTCGGGTGGTGCGGCGCGCGCCCCTGCGGCACGGACGGCGGGCGCTGATAGCCGTAGTCCATGCCGTTCACCTCCCGCCGACTGCGCGCAGTCCTGCTCGCCACCGCGTCGGTCACCCTCGTCGCCGCCACCCTGCCCGCGCCCGAGCCGCTCGGCATCGGCGACCGCCTGTTCCCGCACCTCGGCAACCCCGGTTACGACGTCCTCGCCTACGACATCGCCCTCACCTACCGGGGCAGGAACACCGAGCCCCTCGACGCCGTCACCGTCATCGACGCGCGGACCACCGCCCCGCTGGACCGGATCAACCTCGACTTCACCCGGGGCACCGTGCGGTCCGTCCAGGTCGACGGGCGCGACGCGCGGTTCGCCGCCGCGGGGGAGGACCTGGTCGTCGACGCGCCCTCCCGGCTCCCGGCGGGCGCACCCGTGCGGATCACCGTGCGGCACACGAGCGACCCCGCGGGCGGCAAGGCCGACGGGGGCTGGGTCCCCACGGCCGACGGCCTCGCGATGGCGAACCAGGCCGACGCCGCGCACCGCGTCTTCCCGGGCAACGACCACCCCGCCGACAAGGCGTACTTCACCTTCCGGGTGACCGCGCCGAAGGAGTTCACGGTCGTCGCGGGCGGCCTGCCCGCCGGCCGGACCGAGCAGGGCGGCACGACCACCTGGACCTACCGCACCGCGCACCCGATGGCGACGGAACTGGCCCAGGTCTCCATCGGCCGCTCCGCCGTCCTGCACCGCGCCGGACCGCACGGCCTGCCGGTCCGCGACGTGGTGCCCGCCGCGGACCGGGAGAAGCTGGAGCCCTGGCTGAGGAAGACCCCTGCGCAGCTGGCCTGGATGGAGCGGCAGGTCGGCCCGTACCCGTTCGAGACGTACGGACTCCTGGTCGCCGACACCGAGACGGGCTTCGAGCTGGAGACCCAGACGCTCTCCCTCTTCGAGCGGTCCCTGTTCACCGGGGGCGCGTACCCCGAGTGGTACGTCGACTCGGTCATGGTCCACGAGCTCGCCCACCAGTGGTTCGGCGACAGCGTCTCCCCGCGCTCCTGGTCCGACCTGTGGCTCAACGAGGGACACGCCACCTGGTACGAGGCCCGCTACGCCGAGGAGCACGCACAGAAGCCCCTGGAGCGGCGCATGCGCGAGGCGTACGCCCGCTCCGACGCCTGGCGCGCCGCGGGCGGCCCGCCCGCCCGCCCCGACGCGCCGACCCCCGGCCACAAGATCAGCCTGTTCCGGCCGGTGGTGTACGACGGGAGCGCGCTGGTCCTGTACGCGCTCCGCGAGGAGATCGGCGAGGCCGCGTTCGACGTCCTGGAGCGCACCTGGGTCCGGGCCCACCGGAACGGGTCGGCGACCACGCGGCAGTTCACCGGCCTCGCGTCGCGGATCGCGGGACGGGACCTGACGGAGTTCTTCGACGGGTGGCTGTACGGCGAGCGGACACCGCCGATGCCCGGCCACCCCGACTGGCGCAGCGGAACGCCCGGGACCGCCGGGCCCGCCCCGGTCTCCGCGGAGCCCGGGAGCGGGCGGGACGCCGGGCGGGCGGCGAAACTCCGGTGACGAGCCGAACGCGGACATGCCACTATCGACGCGTCGGCACGGCGGCCGGCCGGCGGACCACCCCAGGGGAATCTTCCGGGCGGGCCACGCGTTGTGGCTGACGTAACGGACTTCTCTCGACGTAAGGATCCAATGACCTCCTCTTCCTCCCTTCCCCAGGACGCGCAGGACGCGCAGAGTGCCACGGAAACCGACTCCGAGAGCCTCACCGAGAGCCTTCGGGCCGACGCCCTGATGGAAGAGGACGTCGCCTGGAGCCACGAGATCGACGGAGCGCGGGACGGCGACCAGCTCGACCGTTCCGAGCGTGCGGCCCTGCGCCGTGTCGCGGGGCTCTCCACCGAGCTCGAGGACGTCACCGAGGTCGAGTACCGCCAGCTCCGCCTGGAGCGCGTGGTGCTCGTCGGTGTCTGGACCTCGGGGACCGTCCACGACGCGGAGATCTCCCTCGCGGAGCTCGCGGCCCTCGCCGAGACGGCGGGTGCCCAGGTGCTGGACGCCGTGTTCCAGCGGCGCGACAAGCCCGACCCGGCCACGTACATCGGCTCCGGCAAGGCCATGGAGCTGCGCGACATCGTCCTCGAGTCCGGGGCCGACACCGTCGTCTGCGACGGTGAGCTCAGCCCGGGCCAGCTGATCCATCTGGAGGACGTCGTCAAGGTCAAGGTGGTCGACAGGACCGCCCTGATCCTCGACATCTTCGCCCAGCACGCCAAGTCCCGAGAGGGCAAGGCGCAGGTGTCGCTGGCACAGATGCAGTACATGCTTCCCCGCCTGCGCGGCTGGGGCCAGTCGCTGTCCCGTCAGATGGGCGGCGGCGGGTCCAGCGGCGGTGGCGGCATGGCCACTCGCGGTCCCGGTGAGACCAAGATCGAGACGGACCGTCGGCGGATCCGCGAGAAGATGGCGAAGATGCGCCGGGAGATCGCGGAGATGAAGACCGGCCGCGAGATCAAGCGCCAGGAGCGCCGGCGCAACAGGGTCCCCTCGGTGGCCATCGCCGGATACACCAACGCCGGGAAGTCCTCGCTGCTCAACCGGCTCACCGGTGCGGGTGTCCTCGTCGAGAACGCCCTGTTCGCGACCCTCGACCCGACCGTGCGCCGGGCCGAGACGCCGAGCGGCCGTCTCTACACCCTGGCCGACACCGTCGGCTTCGTGCGGCACCTTCCCCACCACCTGGTCGAGGCGTTCCGCTCCACCATGGAGGAGGTCGGTGACTCCGACCTGATCCTGCACGTGGTGGACGGCGCGCACCCGGTGCCCGAGGAGCAGCTCGCCGCCGTGCGCCAGGTGATCCGGGAGGTCGGCGCGGTCGACGTACCCGAGATCGTCGTGATCAACAAGGCGGACGCCGCCGATCCGCTGGTGCTGCAGCGTCTGCTGCGCACCGAGAAGCACGCGATCGCGGTGTCGGCACGGACCGGCGCCGGGATCGACGAACTCCTCGCGCTGATCGACTCAGAGCTGCCGCGCCCGTCCGTCGAGATCGAGGCGCTCGTGCCCTACACCCAGGGGGCGCTCGTCTCCCGGGTGCACGCCGAGGGCGAGGTCATCTCCGAGGAGCACACCCCGGAGGGCACCCTGCTCAAGGCCCGGGTCCACGAAGAACTGAGCGCGGACCTCGGGATGTTCGCACCGGTCGCCCACTGACACGACCGACGCACGGAGGCCGGGCCCCCTCGGAAGGGGGCCCGGC
>NZ_JBEXRT010000045.1:0-53268 GCF_040613235.1 Streptomyces sp. NPDC006296
GCCCGGCGAACCGCGCCGGGCCGCCGGCCGCCCGGCGCGCCCTCGGTCCGCCTCAGCCCTTCTTGGACTCCGCGTAGGTGCGCAGGAACAGCGCCTCGGCGACCGAGAGCCGTTCGAGCTCCTCGGGGGAGACGCTCTCGTTCACGGCGTGGATCTGCGCCTCGGGCTCGCTCAGCCCGATGAGCAGGATCTCCGCCTCCGGGTACAGGCCGGCCAGGGTGTTGCACAGCGGGATGGAACCGCCCATCCCGGAGGTCTGCATCTCCTCGCCCGGGTAGGCGAGGCGCATCGCCTCGGCCATCGACGTGTAGGCGGGGCTGGTGACGTCGGCCCGGAACGGCTGCCCCTGGCCGACCTGTTCGACGGAGACCCGCGCTCCCCAGGGGGCGTGCGACTCCAGGTGGGCGGTCAGCAGCCGGGTGGCCTCGGCGGCGTCCTGGCCGGGCGGCACCCGCAGGCTGACCTGGGCCCGCGCGCTCGCCTGCAGCGACGGGGTGGCTCCGACCACCGGCGGGCAGTCGATGCCGACGACGGTGACCGCGGGCCGGGCCCAGATGCGGTCGGCGACCGTCCCCGAACCGATCAGCCCGACACCGTCGAGCACCTTGGCGTCCGCGCGGAAGTCCTCCTCCGGGTACTGCAGCCCGTCCCACCGCGCGTCGCCGGTGAGCCCGTCGACCGTGGTCGTGCCGTCCTCGGCGCGCAGGGTGGCCAGCAGCTGGATCATCGCGGCCAGCGCGTCCGGGGCCGCGCCGCCGAACTGCCCCGAGTGCAGGTTGCCCGCCAGGGTGTCCAGCTGCACCCGCAGCATGGTCATGCCCCGCAGCGTGGCGGTGACGGTGGGCAGCCCCACACGGAAGTTGCCGGTGTCGCCGATGACGATCGTGTCGGCGGTCAGCAGGTCCGGATGCGCCTCGGCGTACTCCTCGAGACCGCTCGTGCCCTGCTCCTCGGAACCCTCCGCGATCACCTTGACGGTGACCGGGACGCCGCCGTTCGCCTTGAGGGCGCGCAGCGCGAGCAGATGCATGATGAAGCCGCCCTTGCAGTCGGCCGCACCCCGGCCGAACCAGCGGCCGTCGCGCTCGGTCAGTTCGAACGGCGGGGAGAGCCAGGCGGACTCGTCCAGCGGCGGCTGCACGTCGTAGTGCGCGTAGAGCAGCACCGTCGGGGCGCCGGCGGGGCCGGGCAGGCAGCCGTACACCGACTGGGTCCCGTCGGGGGTGTCGAGCAGGGCGACGTCCTGGAAGTCCTCGGCGCGCAGCGCGTCTGCGACCCAGCCGGCCGCCGCCTCGCACTCGCTCCGGGGGAACTGCGCTGGGTCCGCCACCGACCGGAAGGCCACCAGCTCGGCCAGCTCCGCCTTGGCGCGGGGCATCAGCGAGGCAACGGTCTCGGAAATCGGACGGGCGGTCATGGGCACGCTCCTCGTGGGTGCGACGTCAGGACTGTGGCGCGCGGGTGCACGCCGCCGGGTGCGGCGCCGTGGTGGTGGCGTCACGTCCCGGCGGATTCACCGCAGATCCTCCCACAGAGGAGTTCGGCCGCGACGCGCCGTAGGATGCCGTGAGCAGTCGGGGCCACTGGTCGGATCGGGAGCAGAAGCACATCGTGAGCAGCGAGAACGCAGACGCCGGACGTGAGCCGGATGAGTCGTCGTCGGTACCGCAGGAGTCCTCGGTATGGGACGTCGTCGTGGTCGGCGCGGGCCCGGCCGGAGCCTCCGCGGCGTACGCGGCGGCCGTCGCAGGCCGCCGGGTGCTGTTGCTGGAGAAGGCGGAGATCCCCCGCTACAAGACATGCGGCGGCGGAATCATCGGGTTCTCGCGGGATTCCCTGCCCCCCGGGTTCGAACTGCCCCTGAAGGACCGGATCCACGCGGTCACCTTCTCGCTCAACGGGAAGCTGGCCCGCACCCGCAAGTCCAAGCGGATGCTCTTCGGGCTCATCAACCGGCCGGAGTTCGACGCCGGTCTGGTCGAGGAGGCCCAGAAGGCGGGCGCCGAACTGCGCACGGGTGCCGCGGTGGCACGGGTCGAGCAGCACGGGACCGCGGTGCCCGACCGGCGTACGGTCGCGGTGGTGCTCGCCGGCGGTGAGACGGTGCTCGCACGCGCCGTCGTCGGCGCGGACGGGAGCGCGGGGCGGATAGGGGCCCATGTCGGGGTGAAGCTCGACCAGGTGGACCTCGGCCTGGAGGCCGAGATCCCCGTCCCGGAGACCGTCGCGGAGGACTGGGCGGGCCGGGTGCTCATCGACTGGGGCCCGATGCCCGGGAGTTACGGCTGGGTCTTCCCCAAGGGCGACACCCTGACCGTCGGAGTGATCTCGGCGCGTGGTGACGGCGCGGGCACCAAGCGCTATCTGGAGGACTTCGTCGGCCGGCTGGGCCTCGCCGGGTTCGAGCCGACGGTCTCCTCCGGCCATCTCACCCGCTGCCGCAGCGAGGACTCGCCGCTCTCCCGGGGGCGGGTGGTGGTCTGCGGCGACGCCGCCGGGCTGCTGGAGCCCTGGACCAGGGAAGGGATCTCCTTCGCCCTGCGGTCCGGACGGCTCGCCGGCGAGTGGGCGGTCCGGATCGCCGAGTCGCACGACGCGGTCGACGCACGGCGCCAGGCCCTCAACTACGCGTTCGCGATCAAGGCCGGGCTGGGTGTCGAGATGAGCGTCGGGCGCCGCATGCTCCGGCTCTTCGAACGGCGCCCCGGCGTCCTGCACGCGGTCCTGACGGGCTTCCGGCCCGCCTGGAACGCCTTCGCGGGCGTCACCCGGGGGACCACGTCGCTGGCCGAGCTGGTCCGCTCGCATCCGCTGGCCCAGCGCGCCCTGCACGCGATGGACCGTCAGGGGGCGGACGGGGCCGGCTCCCGGTCCTGATCCGGAGGACGCGGCGGCCTGGGCGGTCGGCCGGGAGTCCGGCGCCGGCCGACCTCGCCCCGGACGCCCCGGCCGGTCCTCCCGGCCCGGGCGCTTCGGACGGGCCCGCAGGATCCGCACCTCCGGCCCGCCGTCCGCGGCCTCCACGGCGGTGAAGGCGCGTACCCCGCCGTCCTCGTGAGCTTCCCGCCACCGCATGTCCCGGCCCTACGGGAGCTCCCGCGGGCGGAGCCCGGGCGCTGCGCGCCGTGGGTGGTGGGGCTTCACCGGGACGGGCCGTGTCCGGCCGCTCCTGCGGCCCCGCAGCGGCACCACCGGCGGCGCCCGGTGGCCCGCTCCGACACGGACAGCACGACATGATCGTCGACGGGAGGCGCCGATCACCGGTGGCCGCACGTCCGGCACGGACCTCGGTGGCGGTCCTGCCGGACCGGTCGCCGCGGTCATCGCCCCGGCCGTCATGGCCGCCCTCTCCGGCCCCGCCCGCCCCTGGTCGTCGCGGGGGCTTCACCGCCTGGTTCGTCCTCGCCCCGACCCTCATCCGGATCAGGGGAGGCCGCGGCGGCGGAGCCGTCCGGCGGGCCGGCCTCGCCCCTTTCGGACGGGGCGGCCACCTCACTCCCTGAGCGAGCGGAACGGCGGGCCCGGTCCGCGTCCTCCTACCGGTCCATGCTCTTGTACTCGGACCGGAACAGCGCCGAGAAGCTGGGGAACCTCGTCGGACCGCCGTACTTCGGCGCGAACTCGTAGGCGGCCCACTCCCCGTCCGGTCCGACGTCGGCCGGATCGAGCAACCAGAAGTCCTCGCCACGGGCGATCTCGACGGAACGACGGAACAGCCGCACCTCGTCCTCGTTGCCGGGTATGGAGTCGTAGATCTCGGTCACCCGCCTGCCGGCGTCGCCGTCCCGCATCCACGAGACGCGGCCGCACGGATGCACCCCGTCCACCCAGGTGTCCAGGTGCTTCCATCCGTCGCTCGCCAGGAAGAACCCCCTCAGGCTCGGCGGGAAACGCACCCCGAGCCGCTCCTCGGAGGCCACCAGGGCGTCCTCCTGAGCCGGCGGTTCACCCAGCCACAGCTCGACCCGCTCCTCCCGGTCCAGCGCGTCCCACTGGTCCTCGTCCAGCAGATCGGCCAACTCGTCGGTGTCGGCGCAGTTCTTCACGTACCGCTCGCCGTACCGCTCCAGAAAGCCACGCCACTCCTGCGGTGTGGTCAGCACAGCGTCAACTGCGGTCCCGGTAAAGCCATGTGCCTCGGTCATGCCGGCCATGCTGCCAGGTGGCTGTGACAACGCAGGCCGCCGCCGGTACCGCGGGAGGATCCGCCCGTGGTTCCCGCCCGTGCGCGCGGACGACGTGGCGCGTGACGACCCGCCCTACGAGTCCTGGCGCGTGCGCTCCGGTCGCCCGGACCGCCTGCCGGGCAGGGGCTGTTCGCCGGCCGACCGGGGAAAGCGCCACAGCACGTGGACGACCCGGACCGTGAACGCCGACGCCCCGAGCACGGCCCCGGCCAGGAACAGGCCGCGCTCGACCCCGGCCGGCAGAGCGAGGAGCAGAGCGGGGAGGGAGACCCCGGTGAACGTCGCCGCGGCGACCAGGGCGCCGCTGACGAAGGCGTAGCCGATCTCGACGGTCATCGCGTCCCGCTCCACCTGGCTGCGTCGTGGCATGACCGGAGTGTCGCAGCGGGCCGGGCGACCGGCAAGGACGCCTCCCGTTCCTCGCGCCGGGGCCGGTGCACAGCGGCGAGGCCGACACCCGGGCCGGTGCGACCCGTGAGGGCCTCGGGGCCGACCCGGTCAGGTTCACCGGGGGACCCCCACGGGCCGCACCGCCGGGGCGCATCGCCGGGCCGGACCGCCGGGCCGCACCGCTCCGGGCCCCCGGACGGACCCCGCCGGCCACGGGCACGGCCACGACCAGGCGCGCGAGCGCCGCCACGTCCCGGTGGCGAGCACGGACGACGGCCCCGTACCGCCCTCCGCAGGCGGTACGGGGCCGGAGCGCGGCCGCCCGTCAGGCGCTCTGCGGATGCGCCGAGTGGCTCCGGCCGGGGCGCTGCAGCAGCCGGGAGAACCAGCCGAGCGCGCAGGCCTGGACGAGGACCGACACGACGAGCGCCAGGTAGACGAACCAGGCGGGACCCCCGGCGTCCGCCCCCGCCATCGAGCTGCCGAGGAGGAAGGCGAACACGGTCGGCGCCGCCAGGAAGAACAGCCAGACCCCGGCGAACGAGGCGTCGTCGTGGGTCACGAACACGGTGTCGACCGTCACGAACACCGCGACCGCCAGCACGAGGCCGAGGTAGATCCGCGAAGCCGTGTTGCCGAAGGTCAGTCGTGCCAGTGCACGCAGGTGCCGCACGTCCGCAAGCCGGTGATTCATGTCCGCTCCCTGTCGATGGCTGAGGTCTCCATCGTGCTCCGGACCGCCGGACCGCGCCTGAGTACGCCTACTCAATCGCTCAGTTGTTCGTCGTCCGGCGGGCCGCGAAGCCGAGGACCGACGCCGTGGCGGCGAGCAGGGTCACGGTCGTGAGCGCCACCGGGAGGGAGATCCAGTCGGCGAGGAAACCGATCACCGGCGGGCCCAGCAGCATCCCGCCGTAGCCGAGGGTCGAGGCCGCGGCCACCCCGCCGGGCCCCGCCAGCGCGCCCGCCCTGCCGACCGCGACGGGGAATATGTTCGCCAGCCCCAGACCGGCCACCGCGAAGCCCAGCAGCGCGAGCCAGAGGGCCGGGGCCAGCGCGCCGAGCAGCATCCCCGCCGCGGCCGTCGCCCCGCCCACCACCAGCGTGCGGGTCTGCCCGAACCGTTCGAGGAGCGTGGTGCCGCTGAGCCTGCCGACCGCCATCGTCAGCGCGAACAGGGAGTACCCGGCGGCTGCGGGACCGGGGGAGGCGCCCAGGTCCTGGCTCAGGTGCAGCGCTCCCCACTCGGCCAGCGCCCCTTCGCCGTACGCCGTGCAGAGGGCGATCACGCCGAACAGCACCACGATCCGGCGCGCCCCGGTGCCCGTCACCGCGGGCGGGCCGGGGGCGTCCGCCGCCCGCCGCTCCGCGGGGGCCGCTGCGGCCCCGCCGCGCAGCAGCGCCGGGGCGGTCACCGCCGTGACGAGCAGCCCGACGGCCGTCAGGGCGGCGAGATGGATCGCGGGCGACAGGCTGCCCGCGACCAGGCCGCCGAGCCCCGCGCCCGCCATGCCGCCGAAGCTGAACGCGGCGTGGAAGCTCGGCATCACCGGGCGCCGCAGCGCGGTCACCAGATCGACGGCCGCGCTGTTCATCGCGACGTTCATCCCGCCGTACGCGGCGCCGAAGAGGAGCAGCACGAGACCGAGCGAGAGGGCCGAATGCGTCTGCGCGGGGAGGGCGATGCTCAGGGACAGCAGGACGCCGCAGACCACGGTGACCGCATGGCTCCCGTGGCGCCGGCAGAGCCGCCCGGTGAGCATCATGGTGACCACCGCGCCCGCGGAGACGCCGAGCAGGGCGAGTCCGAGCGTGGACGCGGTGGCTCCCGTCTGGTGCTTGACGGCCGGGATGCGGACCACCCAGCCGGCGAAGAGGAAGCCGTCGAGGGCGAAGAACACGGTCAGGGCGGCGCGGAGGCGGGCCGGCGGAGGCGCGGAGGTGTCCGCGCCGCGTTCCCCCGGCGGGGCCGTCCGCAGTTTGTTTACGCGCGGCACAAAGTGAGCATAGGGTGGCCCCGACATCGCACGCAAGGCCGTTGCCCCGGTGGCCGGCCGGTGAACGGTGCGGGGCGCGGGAGCGTCGGCGAAGCCCTCGGACCATGGGAGACTCGCCCCCATGAACGGCAAGCCGACCACCACGCGGACCAAGCTGGAGAGGGGCCGCAGCGCCCTCGGGCCCGCTCTGGAACTCGTGCACACGGGGCGCGCCCCCACCCGTGCCGTACTGACCTCCGAACTGGGGGTCACCCGTGCCACGGCGGGTGCGGTGGCCGCCGAGCTGGAGGCGCTCGGGCTCATCAGGGTCGACTCCAGCCCTGGCTCCGCCGCCGGTTCCCAGGGCCGCCCGTCGCACCGGCTGTCCGTCCGGGACGACGGGCCCGTGGCCCTCGCGGCCCAGGTGCACTCCGACGGCTTCCGTGCCGCGCTGGTGGGGCTCGGAGGCCGGATCGTCGCCACCGCGCCCGGCTGCGTCGCCGTCATGGCCGACCCCGCCCAGGTCCTCGGCGAGGTCGTGGAGGCCGGGGCCCGGCTCCTGCGGGAGAGCGGGCTGCGCTGTGTCGGCGCCGGCCTCGCCGTCCCCTCCGCGGTCGCCGAACCCGAGGGGACCGCGCTCAACCCGCTGCACATCGCCTGGCCGGCCGGAGCGCCGGTCCGGGAGATCTTCTCCGCCCGCGTCCGCGCGGCGGGCATCGCCGGCCCCGCGTTCACCGGGAACGACGTCAACCTCGCCGCCCTGGCCGAGCACCGGCACGGCGCGGGACGTGGCGCCCAGCACCTGCTCTGCGTGGCCACCGGCCACCGGGGGGTGGGCGGCGCCCTCGTCCTGGACGGACGTCTGCACAGCGGGAGTTCGGGGCTCGCCCTGGAGGTGGGGCACCTCACGGTGAACCCCGAGGGCCGCCCCTGCCACTGCGGCGGCCGGGGCTGTCTCGACGTCGAGACCGACCCCCTGGCCTTCCTCACGGCGGCCCGCCGGGAGCCCGGCCCCGAGGAGTCCCTGCTCAAGCAGTCCGGCGACCTGCTGCGCACGGAGTACGGGGACCCCGACGTGCGGGCCGCCGCGCAGGAGCTGATCGACCGGCTCGGCCTCGGCCTCGCCGGACTGGTGAACATCCTGAACCCGGACCGCATCGTCCTGGGCGGGCTGCACCGCGACCTCCTGCAGGCCGACCCCGAACGACTGCGCGCCGTGGTCGCCGACCGCAGCCTGTGGGGGCGCAGCGGCAGCGTGCCGATCCTCTCCTGCACGCTGGACCACAACAGCCTGGTGGGCGCCGCCGAGATGGCGTGGCAGCCCGTGCTCGACGACCCGCTGTCCGCGCCGGCCTGACCGGCGGCCGGGCGGGCCGGCGCGCACCCGGTGGCGCGCCCCGGCGCCGTGCGCACCGCGGTGGTGCCCCGGGGCCCTCAGATCCAGGGCCCTCAGCCTCCGGGGGCCCTCAGCCCCGGGGGGCCTCAGCCGACGACGGCCGACCGGGCCCGGGCCCGCGCCGTCGAGGGCTCCAGGAGCCCGGCGGCGTCCGGTCCGAACGGGCCGTCGGTCGTCGACCCGTACACCGGCAGGGAGTGCGGCGCGGCGCCGGTGAACGAGGGGGCGGGCAGGGTGAACCAGATGACCTTCCCCGCGTCCTCGCTCGGTCGTACGCCCCAGCTCTCGCTGACCGCGGCGATCATCGCCAGTCCGCGCCCGGAGGTGGCGGACGAGTCGGCGTCGCACACGGTCGGCAGCCGGGGGTCGTGGTCGTGGACGGAGACCGTCAGCCGGTCGAGCAGCAGCTGGACCTCGACGGTGCATGATTTGTCCGGCTGTGCGTGCCGGTGGACGTTGGTCAGCAGCTCGGTGACACCCAGCGCGGCAGAGTCGATCAGAGGATCGAGATGCCAGTAGCGCAGTTGCGCCGAGATGATTCTGCGGACCTGACCGATCCGCGACGGCAGGGCCTGGAGCTCCACCGCGCAGTGCCTGCTTGGCTCGCTGATCACGGCTGCGACTCCCCGAAAGAGGTCCGGAAGAAGACGGAGGAACGGATCCAGCAGATGGCTGGCTGCTGTGTCTGGTCATGCGTGGTCCGTCCTGCGGGGCTACCGGCGGAAGACGGCTTTCGTTGTCACCGCCGGTACACCATCAGTGACGTGAGACCAGCGTGACCCAGGGGGTTGGGCTCCGCAACTCGCGGTGCCCGCGCCGGACCGCAGCGTCAGATACGCCTGCCCGCGGCCTTCCGCAGGGCCTCCAGGAACCTGCGGACCGGAGCGGCCCCGCCGGGGCGGCGATTGCGCTGGCCCATGGTCAGCCGGTACCGCACCCCGTTGATGCGGGCGATCGCCGAGTCGGCGGCCAGGAACCACGGCTTGCCGGCGCTCACGGTCGTCACCGGGGCACTGGCGATCTCCCGCCCGTTGCTCGTCAGCAGGGCGATCCGGCCGTCCTTGACGATCACTTGCCCCGCTCTGGTCAGCGACCGGGCCCACCGCTGGATCCTGACGTCGCTCGCGCGGAAGTCCACCGCGCCGAACTCCGGCCTGCCGAACTCCGGCGCACCGAAATCCGCAGCACTGAACTCTGTCTCGGCCACTTCGCCCCCCTCGTACCCGCTTCTGCAAGTCTGCCCGCGGACCCGGCCCGTGCGCCAGGCCTCGTCATCTCTTCCGGCAGCGACCGGGATCCGTGCCCGCCCCCGGCCCGCGGAAGCTCGAACACCTGGGCCAAGGAAAGGCTATGGACCGTCAAAGCAAACGTTTGTGCAGGTAGGGGGAATATCGTGGGGACGTCACGCAGGACCGTCGTCACCCGAAGGAGACCGCTGATGGACACCGGTGAGCAGACCCCCGGCGGTGGCGTCATCGACACCGTGGACGTCGACCGGAGTGACCCGGACTACCGGACCTGGCTCAAGGAGGCGGTGCGCAAGGTCCAGGCGGACGCCAACCGTTCGGCCGACACCCACCTCCTGCGCTTCCCGCTGCCGGAGCACTGGGGCATCGACCTCTACCTCAAGGACGAGTCGACGCACCCGACGGGCAGCCTCAAGCACCGGCTGGCCCGCTCGCTGTTCCTCTACGGGCTCTGCAACGGCTGGATCCGCCCCGGCAAACCGGTCATCGAGGCGTCCAGCGGCTCGACCGCCGTCTCGGAGGCGTACTTCGCCAAGCTGATCGGCGTGCCGTTCGTCGCCGTGATGCCCCGGACCACCAGCCCCGAGAAGTGCCGCCTGATCGAATTCCACGGCGGCCGGTGCCACTTCGTGGACGACTCCCGCCGGCTGTACGAGGAGTCGGCGGCCCTCGCGGCCGAGACCGGTGGACACTACATGGACCAGTTCACCTACGCCGAACGCGCCACCGACTGGCGGGGCAACAACAACATCGCCGAGTCCATCTACCAGCAACTGCGCCTGGAGCGGTATCCCGAGCCGGCCTGGATCGTCGCCACCGCCGGCACCGGCGGAACCTCCGCGACCATCGGCCGCTACGTCCGCTACATGCAGCACGACACCCGGATCTGCGTACCCGACCCGGAGAACTCCTGCTTCTTCGACGGATGGACCCGCCACGACCCGCTGGCGACCGCCGACTGCGGCTCACGCATCGAGGGCATCGGCCGGCCGCGGATGGAGCCCAGCTTCGTGCCCGGGGCCATCGACCGGATGATGAAGGTGCCGGACGCGGCCAGCGTCGCGGCGGTCCGGGTGCTCGAACGCGCCATCGGCCGCAAGGCGGGCGGCTCGACCGGCACCGGCCTGTGGAGCGCCTTCCGGCTCGTCGCCGAGATGGTGGAGCGGGGGAGCACGGGCAGTGTCGTCACGCTGTTCTGCGACCCCGGGGACCGCTACCTCGACAAGTACTACGCGGACGACTGGCTGCGCGGGCAGGGCCTTGACATCCGGCCGTACACCGAGGCGATCGACCACTTCCTGGCCACCGGCACCTGGCCCGCCTGACCCGGCCCCGGGAGCGGCGCGGCCTTCAGTCCTCCAGGAGGACGCCCAGCTCCCGGGAGAAGACCCGCCGGCCCGTCGTCGCCAGCAGCGGATCCGCCCAGCGGGGGAGCAGCCGCACACGCAGCTCCTCGACCCAGATCACATGGGAGCCCGAACCGGTCGGGCAGACGTCGATGGAGGCACGGCCGCGCACCACGGACCCGCGCTTCTCCAGCCGGCACACCCCGGCCCGGCCCGCCGCGGGCGGGGTCCAGCGCACCACTTCCATCGGATCGTCGAAACCCAGCGGACCCACCCCGGTACGGGCCACGAAGACCGTCCCGACCCGGGTGGGCCCCCCGGCAGGGACGGTGACCGAGGTGAGCGGCACGGTCCCGCCGTGCCGCTCCCAGTCGGTCACCCGCCGCCACGCCTCGGCGGCGGGCAGGGGGGTGAAACGCTCGATACGGAAGAGGGCCACGGCCCGATCCTAAGCGCACCCGCGAGGCGCCGCGGACTACTCGTCCGCCGGTCCGCCCGCCACCACCAGGCCGGGAAGATGCTCCGCTATCTCCTGCCGGGCGCCGTCCGGCACCCCCGCGTCCGTCACGAACGCGTCGACCTCGTCAAGGGCCGCGAACGAACTCAGGCCCACCGTGCCCCACTTGGTGTGATCGGCGACCACGACGACCCGCCTGGCCGCCCGCACGAAGCGGCGGTTCGTCTCGGCCTCCGCGAGGTTCGGCGTGGAGAGCCCGGCCTCGACCGAGATCCCGTGCACCCCGAGAAACAGGACGTCGAAGTGGAGCGAGCCGATCGCACGGTCCGCGACGGGTCCCACGAGCGAGTCCGACGGCGTACGGACCCCGCCGGTCAGGACCACCGTCGCCGCCCCGGTCCGCGCCCCGCCGACGGCCGTCGGGCGCTGCGCGTCGTGGAAGACGTCGGCGACCCGCACCGAGTTCGTCACCACCGTCAGCCCCGGTACCTCCAGCAGGTGACGGGCCAGCGCGAACGTCGTCGTGCCGCCGGAGAGCGCGATCGCACTGCCGGGCGCCGCCATCGGGGCCGCGGCCCGCGCGATGTCCTCCTTGGCGCTGAGTTCCAGCGTCGACTTGGCCTCGAACCCCGGCTCGTGCGTGCTCGCCTCGACGACCGGCACGGCCCCGCCGTGCACCTTCTCGATGACGCCCTGACGCGCCAGCGCGTCCAGGTCACGGCGGATGGTCATGTCGGAGACGCTCAGCTTGCGGGTCAGCTCGTTGACCCTGACCCCGCCGCGCCTGCGCACGTCGTCGAGGATGAGCGCGCGCCGCTGCTCCGCGAGCAGGTTCTGATTGTCGCTCAACGCCGGGCCCGGCCCTTTCCTCTGTCCGCACGGTCCGGCAGCGGTCCTGCGGGACCTCGCCATCCTCCCACGCAGGAGTGCAGGTCGTCCCACTGGGGAGATTCGGTGAGAGCCGCTGCGGCGGACCCCTGCCGTCGGAGAAGGTGGTGACGCCACATCAGTCCAGACGCCGTACGCCCACCGGCCGACCGCCGGACGGACCGGAGAGGGAGCCGCCGACCGTGCACCCCGCACCCCGTGCCGAGGCCGCGCAGAGCAGCGGCGCCACCCTGGAACTGCTCGTCCACGGCGTCGGCGGCACCACCCCGCAGGAGATGCTCGGTGATCCGCGGACGACCAGGATCACCGGTGACGCCACGGCCGCCGTGTACCGGCGCACCGAGGACGTCGGAGCCGAACACGACCCCGGACGCCACCGTGACGGCCCCGTCGCCGAGGCCTACTGCTGGTCCAACCTCACCTCGGGCAACGGCTCCCGTGCCCTGTGGCTGCTCCTGCTCCCCTTCATGGTGGTCAACCTCGCCCACTGGATGAGACCCGCCGCCCGCGGACGCGCCCGGACCGTCCGGCTCTACGGGGTGCTGGTGCGGCTCGTCGCCCTCAGCCTCACCGTGCTGCTGACCGCCGCGGCCTGCGAGGTCGCCCTCGACCTGGTGGCCTGGCAGTGCGCCGGGACGGCCGAGTGCTCCGTGCAGCGCTCCTGGCTCGGTTTCCTGTCCGCACGCCAGGACGGGTGGTTCGCCCAGCCCGGACGCCGCCTGGCCGTCGCCGCGCTCGTGCCCACCGCCCTGGTGGCGCTGCTCTGGTACCTGTCCAACCGCACCTGGAGCGCCTACGAGTCGCAGCGCCCGCTGACCTGGGAGGAACCGGCCGGAGCGGACACCGGCCCCGACGAGGACCCCGGGGCCCGGACCGGCGCCCCCCTGGTACGCCCGGCCCTCGGCCGGCCCGGATTCTGGTACGGGCGACGGCTGGTGGCCCGGCTCCGCGCCGCGCACACCGCGGCCGGATTCCTCACGGTCGCGGCCACGATCGGCGTCACCACCGCCCGGTACGACCGGTCCGCCGGCAGCCCTGTACCGGCGGTTTTCGGACACCTGGTCGAGGGCGGCCTCCTGCTGTGCGGAGTCGTGGCCGTCACGGTCGTCTGCCACCGGGGGCGCAGCGAGCGGCGCCTCGACCACCGGATCGACCGCGCCGTCACCTCGTTCCTGCCCGGCACCGCACTCGTCCTGCTGCTCTGCACGGTGGTCCACGCCGGCTGGTCGCGCCCCGGATGGGAGTCCTCGGGCACTCTGCCCGGCGAGGCCGTGTTCCGTGCGCTGGCCCTCGGCCAGGGCCTGTGCGTCGTCGCGCTGGCCGGGGTGGCACTGAGCCTGTACCGGCGCGCCCCCGAGCCGCGCACCACCCTGCACGGCCTCGGCGGCCCCGCCGTGGCCATGCTCGCGTGCGCCCTCGGAGGTGTGATGACCGGCGGCGTCGCCCAGCGGGTGGCCGACTGGCTCGACGGTCCCGGAACCCCCGGCATGGGGGCGGGCGCCGACATACCGGGACCGCCGGTCCTCCTCAGCTGGCAGGCCTCCGTCATCCCCGTCCTGCTGCTGCTCCTGGTCCCGCCGGTCCTCTGGCTGGCGGTCCGCACCCTGCGCGTCGCCCGCCGCACCGGACCCGCGATCGAGGCGGAGTACGGCGAGGAGCACCCCCAGCCCGGACGCACCCGGCGGATCGCCCGCACCCGTGCCACCGCCGCCCTCACCGACTCCGCACCCGGCATCCTCGGACTGCTCTCCGCCGCCACCCTGCTGCTCGGGGTCGGGGCCGTGGCCGGTTCCTGGCTCACCGGCGAGGTCCCCGGGCTCGCGGCGGACGGCACCGGGTCCGTCGCCGAGTCGCTCGCCGAGACGGCCCAGTCGACCGGCTCCTGGCTGACCGGGTTCGGGGTCATACTGTTCGTCACCTGGGGCCGGCGCGCCTACCGCGACGTCTCCGCCCGCCGCACCATCGGCATCCTCTGGGACGTGGGCACGTTCTGGCCGCGCGCCGCACACCCCTTCGCACCGCCCTGCTACGCCGAGCGGGCCGTCCCCGACCTCTCCTCCCGGATGTCCGCCTGGACCGGCAGCACCCGGGGACGCCTCGTCATCTCCGGGCACTCCCAGGGCAGCGTGCTCGCCGCGGCGGCGGTCTGGCAGCTCCCCGACCCGGCGCGCCGCAGGGTCGCCCTGCTCACGTACGGATCACCGATCGAACGGCTCTACGGCCGGTGGTTCCCCGCCTACTTCGGCCGGGAGCCCCTCGAAGGCCTCCAGCGGTCCGTGCACTGCTGGCGCAACCTCTGGCGTGCCACGGACCCGATCGGCGGCCCGGTCCTGATCGACGAGGGGCCCGGCGGCCCCGAGGTGGACCGCGGTCCGCTGAAGGACCCGCTGGTCTACGGACGGACCGTCGAACACCCGCTGCCGGAACCGGTCCTGGGGCACTCGGACTACCAGGCCGACCCGGTCTTCGCCGTCGAACGCGCCGCCCTCCTGGACCGGCTCGGGCCCGTCGTGCCCCGGCAGTCGGGCGGCGCCGCTCAGGTCAGCTCCGGGAGGTCCTCCGGATAGAGCATGGTCAGGTCGTCCGTGCTCGGCTCGGCGAGCTGGGCGACCCGGCCCGCGTGCCGCTCCACCATCGACTCGAACGTCTGACGCGCCGTACGGCCGTTGCCGAAGGCGGGCCCCTTGGGGAGCTCCGTGAAGTACTTCAGCAGCGCGTCCCCGGTCCCCTCCGCCAGGCTGTACTCGTGCTCGTCGCTCTGCTGCCCGACGATGCGCAGCAGCTCCTCCGGCGCGTAGTCGCTGAAGGTGATGGTCCGGGAGAAGCGGGACGCCACCCCGGGGTTGACGGTGAGGAAGCGCTCCATCTCGTGCGTGTACCCGGCCACGATCACCACCACGGCGTCGCGGTGGTCCTCCATCAGCTTGACCAGCGTGTCGATGGCCTCCCGGCCGAAGTCGCGGCCGGAGTCCTCGGGGGACAGGGCGTACGCCTCGTCGACGAACAGCACCCCGCCGCGCGCCCGGTCGAACGCCTCCTGGGTCCGGATGGCGGTGGAACCGATGTGCTCCCCGACCAGGTCGACACGGGACACCTCCACGAGGTGACCGTGCTCCAGCACCCCGAGCGAGGCCAGGATCTCCCCGTACAGCCGGGCGACGGTCGTCTTGCCCGTGCCGGGGGAGCCGGTGAAGACCAGGTGACGGCGCACCGAGGCGGCCTTCAGACCGGCCAGCCGGCGGCGCCGGCCCACCTCGATCATGTCGGTCAGCGCCCGCACCTCGCGTTTGACGCTGTCCAGCCCCACCAGGGCGTCCAGCTCGCCCAGCACCTCGCCCGCGTCGCGCACCGGCCCGGCCGGCGGCGCGGGGGCGTCGACCGGCTCCGGGGTGCTGCGCTGCTCCGGCATCGCGCTCAGCAGCCCGGGTGTCGTCTGCGTCGCGGTGAGGACCGCCGGCGGGGGAGCGGCGGCGCGCAGCCCGCTCTCGTCGCTGGTGCAGTCCCGGGCCACCGGGCCGGCCGCGTGGCCGTCCCCGCCGGCGGCGTCGGGGAACTCGTAACCGCCGCGGGCGCAGCGCTCCGTCCGGCAGCGGGTCAGGGTGGAGCGGCAGCCGTCCATCACGTGGAAGCCGTAGCCCTCGCTGCCGGTGACCCGGCAGCCGTCGAACGTGCCACGGCCCTCCGCCGAGACGTAGAAGCCGGCCTCCGCCGGCGAGGTGACCGTGCACCGCTCGATGGTCGGGTCGGCGCCCTTGGTCACGATGACCCCGGTCTGCGCCGCGTCGATGGTGCAGTTGTTCAGCGTGCCGCCGCTGCCGTGGTCACGGAACCAGGCCCCGGTGGACGCCTCCCGGATCCGGCAGTCGTCGAGCTGGGCGGTGGCCCCGTCGCTGACCGAGACCGCCGTGTTGCGGATCTGGGACAGGTCGCTGTCCACGACGTCCGCGCGCGAACCGCGGTCCAGGACGAAGAGGGCGTCGGGCACGTCGTGGACCCGGCACGAGTCGAGTATCACCGTGGCCCCGTCGCTGACCCACACCGCCGGATAGTCGCCCGTGCTGTCGTGGATCTCGCACTGGTTGGCGTCCACCCGGGTGCCCGGGTCCCAGACCGACAGGCCGTTGCGGCCGAACCTGCGGACCGTCGAGCGGGTCAGCGTGAGGACCGAACGGGACCGCAGGTCGACCGCGTTCTCCGGGATGTCGTGGATGTCGCAGTCCGCCAGCGTGAGGACCGCGTCGGTGTCCAGGGTGACCCCGTCGGCGGACGTGCGGTGGACGGTGCAGTCGGTGAGGTGCGCGGTGCCGCGCGAGGTGACCTGCACCCCGCTGCCCTTGATCTCGTAGATCTCGCAGCCCACCGCCTCCAGCCCGCTGCCCTCGCCGGTCACGCTCAGCCCCGCGCCCGAGGCGTGGTGCACCCGGCAGCGTTCCAGCCGCGGGTGCGCGCCGTCGCGGACCGAGACGCCGGACTGCCCGGCGGAGACGATCTCGCACTCCTCGAACACCCCGCCGGCGCCGTCCAGCACGGCGATGCCCACGCCCGCCGGGTTGTCGACCGTGCAGCGGCGCACGGTCGGCCGGGCCGCGCCCCGCACCTCCATGCCGGCGGCCGACCTGGTCACGATGCGCAGGTCGGACAGTTCGGGAGCGCCCTCCTCGACCAGCAGGGCGGGGGCGGCCGAGTCCTGGCCCTCCACGTGCAGGTCCTGGACGACGGCGGAGGCGCGGACGGTCAGGGGGACGCCGTCGGCCGGGGCGATCCGCACGGACCCCGCCGAGCCCTCCGGCCCGCGCAGCGTCACCGCGCGGTGGACGACGAGATTCTCCCGGTAGGTGCCGGGGGCGATGGTGAGGACGTCACCGTCCGCTGCGGCCTCCAGGGCGGCGGTGAGGGAAGCGTATTCGCCCGTGCGGCGGCGCCATCGCGATGTGCCGGTGTGCGTCACCTGGACCGTGCCCTGTGCCATGGTGCTGCTGTGCCCCCACCTCGTGCCGTGTGCGCCGCCTCGTGCCTGTCCGCGCGGGCGGCCGGTCCACCGGCAGCCCGCCGGCCCGCCGGCCGAGGAGTCGGGCGGGCCGGTCCACCGTAGCGCGCGTGGCGGGTGCGAGTTGACGGGTCCGCCACCGAAGACCCTCCTCAGCCGTGCGCGAGCGGGACCCGCGCCGCCCGCGTCAGCTGCCGGTGCCCGTTCTGCCCCAGTCGGGGCCGACTTCGGCCCAGGCGCGGTCGATCCGGGCGTACCGCTGCTGCCTCATGCGCCATACGACGATCCTGCGGGCGGCCTCCGTCGCGCCGACCGCGAGCAGGGCCGCGCCGATACCGGCGAGCACCGCGTGGGTGTGGGCGGTGGAGGTGTCCATCGGGCGCGTCACCGGCATGCCCCGCTGGTCCGTCCAGATCCGGATCAGGGTGCCCGGAGCGCTCTTCGAGGACGCCGTCCACACCGTGGCCGTCCGGGGCGTACCGTCCGGGGCGGCCCACCGGGCGAGCACCGACCTGCGCAGGGGCTCCTCGGTGACGGCCGAATCGGGATCCTGGGCGAAACGGGACGCGCCGGAGGCCGTGCGGACCACGACGGCCGCGGTGAGGTGCCGCTGCTTCTGCTGGGTCACGGCGCTCCGCCGGAACGCCTCGTCCGCGAGCGAACCGGTCGTCCAGCCGACGGCCGGCGCCGCGAGCAGCACCAGCAGCAGCGCGGCCAGCGCCACCCGGGCCTCGTGGCGGTCGGTGTCCCGGCACACCGGATTGCGGCGCCACCGCCGGATACCCAGAACCGCTCGCACTCCCCGTGCACCCCTCTTTCCTTTTCCCTCCGCGACCCGGCGGGGCCGTGAACCCCTCCCCGCGCGTCGTGCAGAGCATAATCACGCGGGCAACACCCTCCGGAACCGGCCGAGTTCCGGTAGCGCGTGGTCCGGGCGGTCAGCCGACGACGCGCACCGGGTCCCCGACCCGGACCGTCCCCGTGCCCTCCGGGACCAGGTTCTGGCCGAAGAGCAGGTGCCGCCCGTCCCGGCGGTGCCGGGCCAGGGTCCGCAGCGGCTCCTTGCCCCGTTGCGCCGTGCGCTGGTCGGTGGTCGTGACGACGCACCGTCCGCACGGCTTCACGACACGGAAGGCGACCTCCCCGATCGCGATCCGCCGCCAGCCGTCCTCGGCCCAGGGCGCGGTGCCGTCCACCACCACGTTCGGCCGGAACCGGTCCATCGGCAGCGGTCCCTCCTCCGGGTGGTCCCCCCGGGCCACCAGTGAGTTGAGCGCGTCCAGGGAGGCCCGTGCGGTGAGCAGCAGCGGGAAGCCGTCGGCCAGCGACACCGTCTCGCCGGGACGGCCGAACTCCGGGTCGACCGGCCTGCGGTGCGACGGCGCGTCGAGATGAACCAGCCGGACCTCCGCGCCGAGCCGCGCGCCGAGCCAGGCGTGCGCCTCCTCCGCCGCCACGGCCACCTCGACCTTGTCCCGGTGCAGCTCCGCCACGACCCTGCGGGCCGGATCGGGCACGTCCACGGCCAGGGACGGGCTCCCGGGCGCCGACAGGACCACTCCGCCGCCGGGCAGCACCTCGGCGGACAGCAGTGCCGTGCGGGGCCGCTGCCGCTGGGTCACCACCCGGTTCGCGGTGTCGATCAGCATCCAGCGGCGGTCGCCGCGGAGTCCCCAGGGCTCGACGACGGCCTCGTCGGCCGTGCGGGCGGCCAGCGACTTCACCGGATGGATGTGCACGGCGCCGAGTACGGGAGGAGGCATGGCGTCATCCTGCCAGCCCCCGCCGGGCGGTGCCGGACGGCGGGGGTCAGTACCCCCGGCTCTGGTACGGCCGGCTGTACGGGTCCTCGTACGGCGACTGCGCGGGGGTCGGCGCCGGCCGCGGGGACGCGGGGCGCATCGCCTCGTACCCCGTGCCGGGCCGCTGCGGCTGCCGCTGAGGCTGCTGCTGCGGGTAGCCGCGCGAGGCCGAGGGCTGCTGCGGGATGTACGGCGCCGGGGTCTGGTGCAGGTGTGCGGGCTGCATCATCGGCGACTGCTGCATCCCGGCGCTCTGGTACTGCGGCTGCGCCGCCTGCTGCGGGTAGCCGTAGGAGCCGGACTGCTGCGAGGGGCCGGCCGGCAGCGCGGGGAGCGCCGACGGCAGCGCCGGCAGGTAGCTGTTCCCGGTGTCGTAGGCGGCCGGGACCCGGATCGGTGCGATCTGAGGGGTCCCCCGCTCGGCTACCAGGGAGTCGTATATCGGGGTGTCGGGGAACGACGGCGTGGCGTAGTAGCCGCTGCCGTAGGTGGAGCGGGGGGAGGTCATGACACCTAAGTTAAGCCCACGACGCGCCGGTTGGGGAGCCCCGATCGTATGGTTATCCGATTTATGCTGCTTCTGGTCATCCGCCCGGCCGCGACAGCGCCGAAGCTTCCGTGCACGGCGTGTGCCGCCCCGCTGAAGTCCCGGTGGCCGAAAGACGCGGTGCCCCGGGTCCGGGGGTGCCGGAACCCGGACAACGGCACGGTGGGCCCGGCCGCGCGGCGGAGGTTAGGTTTGCGGGAGACTCTCCGGGATGCCGGATTCGTGATGGGGGCGGACATGACCATGCACAAGGGAAGCAACATCGTGGTGCCGGCTCGGGCCGTGCGGGTCGAACTCGGCTGGCACACCTCTCCCGGCACCCCCGACGTGGACGCCTCCGCGCTCCTCCTCGTCGAGGGAAAGGTGCGCAGCGACGCCGACTTCGTCTTCTACAACCAGCCGGCGCACGCGTCCGGCGCGGTGCGCCACGAGGGCAAGCGGACGGCCGGGGGGACCGTCACGGACAGCCTCGCGGTCGATCTCGCGCGGGTCGAGCCGGCGATCGACCGCGTGGTCGTCGCGGCATCGGCGGACGGCGGCGCCTTCGGACGCGTCACCGGGCTGCACGTGCGGATCGTCGACGGGGCGAACGGCTCCGAGATCGCCCGCTTCGACACCGCCGACGCCACCGTCGAGACCGCGTTCATCCTCGGGGAGCTCTACCGGCGCCAGGGGGCCTGGAAGTTCAGGGCCGTCGGACAGGGGTACGACACCGGACTCGCCGGACTCGCCACGGACTTCGGGATCTCGGTGGACGAACCGCAGAAGGCTCCCCGGCCGCCCGCGCCCGCTCCTGCGGCCCCGGCGCCCTCGCCCCGGTCCGCGCCGGCATCCCCGGCGGCGCCCTCGTCGCCGGCCGCACCGCAGCACGTCCCCGCACCCCCCGCCGCACCCCCCGCCGCGCAGCCCGTGCGGCTGACCAAGGTCACGCTGACGAAGGACGCCCCCTCGGTGTCGCTGGCCAAGCAGGGCGCCACCTCCGGAGCGCTGCGCGTCAACCTCAACTGGGAGGTGCGCAAGCAGTTCAAGGGCTGGGGCGCGAAGCTCGGCAGGGCCACCGCCGTGCACGCGGACCTGGACCTCGACCTCTGCGCGCTGTACGAGCTCACCGACGGGCGCAAGGGCGTCGTCCAGGCTCTCGGCAACGCCTTCGGCTCGCTCCGGCTGCCCCCGTACATCCACCTCGACGGGGACGACCGCACCGGAGCGGTGTCCACGGGCGAGAACCTCACGGTCAACCTCGACCACAAGGACCGGCTGCGCCGTGTGCTGATCTTCGTCACCATCTACGAGGGCGCCCGGAGCTTCGCCGATCTGCACGCCACGGTCACCCTCCAGCCGCAGAACGGCGCACCGGTCGACTTCTCCCTCGACGAGTGCACCGTCCCGTCCACCGTCTGCGCCCTCGCCCTGATCACCAACGACGGGCGGGACCTCACGGTGCAGCGCGAGGCCCGCTACCTCGTCCCCGAGCGCGGGGTCAGCCCCCAGCGGACCATCGACGCGGCCTACGGCTGGGGCATGAACTGGACCCCCGGCCGCAAATGACGTCCGGCCCCGCGCCGGCCGGGCTCAGGACTCCGGCGCGGTCTCGGGACGGGCGTACGTGCGCCCCTTCCAGGCCGCGCCGCGCCCCCGGTGGTGGCGCACCGCCGAGTCCACGGTCATCAGGAGGTAGAGGACGGCGGTGAAGGGCAGCAGCGGTGCCAGCCACAGCGACTGCCGGTAGTACCCGAGCATCGGCATGTAGGTGCCCGCCATCACGGCCCAGGCCGCCCCGCCCGCCACCGCCGCCACCGGATCGTCCGTCAGCACACCGGCGGCCAGCGTGACGGGCGGCGCGACGTAGACCAGGCCCAGGCCCAGCACCGCACCCGCCAGCAGCCAGGGACTGTGCCGCAGCTGCGCGTACGCGCTCCGCGCGACCATCTGCCACAGGTCCGCCAGCCGCGGATAGGGCCGCACGCTGTCCACCCGGTCCGCGAGCCCCAGCCAGATGCGGCCCCCGCTGCGCCGGACCGCGCGCGCCAGCGACACGTCGTCGATCACCGCCTGGCGGATGGACTCCGGGACACCCGCCCGCTCCGCCGCCCCGGCACGCAGCAGGACACAGCCGCCCGCCGCCGCGGCGGTCCGCGAGCCCGCCCCGTTCACCCGCCGGAAGGGATAGAGCTGGCCGAAGAAGTACACGAACGCCGGCACGACCAGCCGCTCCCAGGTGCTCGTCACCCGCAGCCGCGCCATCTGCGACACCAGTTCGAAACCGTCCGCGCCCTCGGTCCCGGCCGCGCTGACGAGTTCCCGCAGGCTGTCCGGCTCATGGGCGATGTCGGCGTCCGTCAGCAGCAGGAACTCGGGCTTCCGCCGCCGTGCCAGCGCCATCCCGTGCCGCAGCGCCCAGAGCTTTCCCGTCCACCCGGGCTCCGGTTCGCCCGTCGTGACCACCGTCAGCGGAAGCCCTCCGAACCGCTCGGACAGCTCACGCGCCAGCCCGCCCGTGCCGTCGGCGCTGCAGTCGTCGACCAGGATGATCTCCGCCTCACCCGGATAGTCCTGGGCGAGCAGCGACGGCAGGCTGACCGGCAGCACCTCGGCCTCGTCCCGCGCGGGAACGACCACCGCGACCGAGGGCCAGCGCTCCGGGTACCCGCGCAGCGGGAGGCGCTGGTCCGTCCGCCAGAAGAACCCCTGGCCCAGCAACAGCCACACCCACGCGATCAGTGAACCCACGGCGATCCAGGCAACGGCGCTCATCCGTCGAAGTGTGCCCCACTCCGGCGGCGCCGCAAGGGCTGTCGACTATGGTGACCGGGTGAAGATCGCACTCATGGACTCGGGAATCGGCCTGCTCGCGGCAGCGGCCGCGGTACGCCGACTGCGGCCGGACGCCGATCTCGTGCTGTCCTCGGACCCCGGCTCGATGCCCTGGGGACCGCGCACCCCCGAGGACGTGACCGGCCGGGCGCTCGCCGTCGCCCGGGCCGCCGCCACCCACCGGCCGGACGCCCTGATCGTCGCCTGCAACACCGCCTCCGTGCACGCGCTCCCCACCCTCCGGGCCGTGCTGGAGCCCGGCCTCCCGGTCGTCGGCACGGTGCCCGCGATCAAGCCGGCCGCCGCCGGCGGCGGCCCGTTCGCGATCTGGGCCACCCCGGCGACCACCGGGAGCCCCTACCAGCGCGGGCTGATCCGCGACTTCGCGCGGGCCGCGGACGTCACCGAGGTGCCCTGCCCCGGCCTCGCCGACGCCGTCGAGCACGCCGACGAGCCGGCGATCGACCGCGCGGTGGCCGCCGCCGCGGCCCTCACCCCGGCCCAGGTCACCGACGTCGTCCTCGGCTGCACCCACTACGAGCTCGTCGCCGAGCGCATCCGCGCCGCGGTCGAGCGCGGCCGGCCCGGCCGGGCGCCGCTCGCCCTGCACGGCTCCGCCGACGCGGTGGCCGCGCAGGCGCTGCGCCGGATCGGAGCGGTTCCCGCTCCGTCGGCCGAACCGACCGGCACCCTCACGGTCCTCCTCGCCGGAGAGACCGCCGAGCTCCCCGGACCCGCTCTGGCCTACGCCGAGGGGCTCCTGCTCAAGGCCGTCAGCCCCGCGCTCTGACCCGTACGGGCGCCCCGCCGGGCCGCGTGACCCGTCCCCGCCCCGCGGAACGTGGGTACGCTGCGGGGCATGACGGACCACCCCCGTAACGCACGGCACGGTTCGAGCCAGGCACCGGACACGGTCTGGACGGGACGGGCCACCAACCGCTTCCAGTGGCTGCTCGCGGCCGTGGGGGCGGCGTGCCTGGCGCTCGGTGTCGTCCTGGCCGTCGGCTCGGCGTGGGGCGGCGGGTCCGTACCGCTGCTCATGTCCGTCATCGGCTGTGTCGCCGCCGGACTCCTGATCCTCTTCGGGACCCTGGCCTTCGTGCACGTGGCCGTCCGGGTCGACGGCGACGCCCTGGAGGTCCGCTGCGGCTACGCCGGGCTCCCCAGACGCCGGATCCTGCTCACGCACGTGGTGGGCGCGGAGTTCGTCCCCCGGGTCACCCCGCGCCAGTGGGGCGGCTGGGGCTACCGCTGGCGGCCCGAACAGGGCACGGCCGTCGTCGTGCGCCGCGGGGAGGCCCTGGTGCTCCGGCTGGGGGACGGCAGGACCTTCACCGTCACGGTGGACGACGCCGAGACCGCCGTACGCTTCATCCGCGACCGGCTGCACCTCACGGCCACCGGCAGGGCGCCGGCCCCCTGAGGCGGAGGGCCGGAGCGGCCGCCGCCCGCACAGCGGACCGCCGTACACTCCAGCAGGTGAGCGCCACCATCAGCCCCGTCGAACCCCCGCCCGCCTCCGCCCCCGCCTCCCGCCGGGGCGGCCCGTGGCCGCGGCTCGCCCGGCCGGCCGCAGCCGTCCTGTCCGGTGCGCTGCTCTACGCGAGCTTCCCGCCCCGCCCCCTGTGGTGGCTGGTGCTGCCGGGCTTCGCCCTGCTGGGCTGGGTCCTCTCGGCGCGCAGGATCCGCGCGGCGCTGGGCCTCGGACTCCTCGCGGGCCTCGGGTTCATGCTGCCGCTGCTGCACTGGACGGGGGAGGAGGTCGGGCCCGTTCCCTGGCTGGCGCTCGCGCTCGCCGAAGCGGTGTTCATCGCCGTCGGCTGCGCCGGTGTCGCCGCCGTCTCCCGGCTCCCGTACTGGCCGGTGTGGGCGGCGGCCGTCTGGACCCTCGATGAGGCCCTGCGCGCCCGCGTGCCCTTCGGCGGGTTCCCCTGGGGCAGGATCGCCTTCGGCCAGGCCGACAGCGCGTTCCTGCCGCTGGCCGCCCTCGGCGGTACCCCGCTGCTCTCGTTCGCCGTCGTGCTGTGCGGCTTCGGTCTCCTGGAGGTCCTTCGGCAGATCCGCCGGTACCGCGCGACGGGCGGCGTGCCGCGCTCCGCCGTCGTCGCGGCGGCCGTCGCCGTGGCGGCCCCGGTCGTCGCCGCGCTGGCCGCCCTGCCGCTGGTCGACGACTCGCCGGAGGACGGCACCGCCACGGTCGCCGCCGTCCAGGGCAACGTGCCGCGCCTGGGCCTCGACTTCAACTCCCAGCGCCGGGCCGTCCTGGACAACCACGCGAACCGGACGGAGCAGCTCGCCCGGGACGTGCGGGCCGGCAAGGTGCCCCGGCCCGACTTCGTCCTGTGGCCGGAGAACTCCTCGGACCTCGACCCGTACCGCAACCCCGACGCCCGTGAGGTCATCGACCGGGCCGTGCGTGCCATCGGGGCCCCCACCGTCATCGGCGCCGTCCTGACCCCCGACACCGGGCCGCTGCGCAACACGCTCATCGAGTGGGACCCGGAGAAGGGCCCCGAGGAGACCTACGACAAGCGGCACATCCAGCCGTTCGGCGAGTACATGCCGATGCGGTCGGTCGCACGGATCTTCAGCAAGGACGTCGACCGGGTGCAGCGCGACTTCGGCCCGGGCCGAAAGGTCGGCGTGTTCGATCTGGCGGGCACCCAGGTCGGGTTCGTGACCTGCTACGAGGCCGCCTTCGACGACGCCGTGCGCGACACCGTCCTGCACGGCGGACAGCTGATCGCCGTACCGAGCAACAACGCGACCTTCGGGCGCAGCGAGATGACCTACCAGCAGCTGGCCATGAGCCGGGTGCGGGCGGTCGAGCACGGACGTTCCGTCGTCGTGCCCGTCACCAGCGGGGTCAGCGCGGTGATCCGGCCGGACGGGACGATCGTGCGGCAGACGAAGATGTTCACCCCGGACGCGCTGGTCGACGAGGTGCCGCTGCGCTCCTCGCTCACACCCGCCACCCGGATGGGAGCCCTGCCGGAAGGCGTCCTGGCGCTGCTCGCCGTCGGCGGGCTCGGCCTGGCCGCCGCCCGTTCGCTGCGGGCGAGGAACGCCCGCCGGGCCGCCGAAGCCGGTTCCGGGGACGTCCGGGCCGCCGCGTAGGCTCCTCGCATGGCTACTCCTGACTTCATCCGCGAGATCCGGGCCACCGCCGGACACCAGCTGCTCCTCCTGCCGGGCGTCACCGCGGTCGTCTTCGACGACGAGGGCAGGGTGCTGCTGGGCCGCCGCGCGGACACCGGCGCGTGGTCGGTCATCGGGGGCATCGGGGAGCCGGGCGAGGAGCCTGCTCTGACGGCGGAGCGCGAGGTCTACGAGGAGACGGCCGTCCGCTGTGTGGCCGAGCGGGTCGTGCTGACCCAGGCGCTCAAGCCGGTGGAGTACGCCAACGGGGACCGCTGCCAGTACGTCGACATCACCTTCCGCTGCCGGGCCACCGGCGGCGAGGCGCGGGTGAACGACGACGAGTCGCTGGAGGTCGCGTGGTTCGACACCGACGCCCTGCCGCCGCTCAGCGAGTTCTCCCTCTTCCGTATCAAGCAGTCCCTCACCGACGGCCCCACCTGGTTCGCGCGCACGCCGGAGGCCTGATCCCCGGGGCGGCGGCCCGGCGGACACCGGCGGTGCGGTGAGCGGTGCCCCGATGACCTCCCCAGGTCCGTGGGACGACCGCTTCCCGTCCTTGCCGGTCCTCCGGGGGCTCACGCGTCCCGTACGACCGAGGCACCGTCTCACCCGGAACGGCCGTCCTAAACCTCTCAGCCGAAGTTGACCGGAATCCGGCCCCTGGCGCGACGGTCCCTGACGCGACGGCCGGGGCGTCCGGGCGGAGCACCGCGGTGCCCGGCGCGGACCCGCGACCCCGCGCGCGGTGAGAATCCCGTCGCGCACAGGAGTGAAGTACCGGTGAAAGGGCACCCGGTGGTCATGCTTGCCGTCCTGATCGTCCTCCTCCTCGGCCTCGTCCTGCTCTGTGCCGGGTTCGCACTCGAGGAGCTGTGAGCCGGCGCGTCCCCCGCAGCCGGTCGCGCGCGGCCCCGGCCGGCGGCGGGCCCAAGCGGTGCCCGCACGGCCTGCCCACCCCTGTCGGAGCGGTGGCCGTCGGGGCAGGTGGGAGCCCCTCAGGGGCGCCCAGGGCATGGCATACGCTGCGCAGGACCGGTAAGGACGGGTATGAGAGAAGGAGTCACTTCGGTGGCAGAGCACGCGACATCGACCCGCCTGGTGGAACTGCTGACGCAGCAGCGTGAAGCGCTCGGCACCGCATGGCTGGAGAGCGTCTCGCGCACCCTCCGGGGCCGGATCTCCGTGGCGGAGCTGGACCGTGAGCTGCGGGAGCTGTACTCCGCGCTGGTGGAAGGACTGCGGGCGGGCGGATTCGACTGGCAGGGCGACGCCTACGCCGAGGTCCGTGCCCTCCTCGGCGAGCTGTCCCGCAACCGCGCGCGGCAGGGGTTCACACCGACCGAGACCGCGATCAGCGTCCTCGCCTGCAAGGAGGTCCTCGAACCCACGACGGAGACCCCGGCCGAGGACATCCACGCCTACCTCCGGCTGAGCCGCCTCATGGACGCGCTCGGCCTGTTCACGCTGGAGGTCTACGCGAAGACCCGCGAGGAGATCATCAGCGCCCAGTCCGAGCAGCTCATGGAGCTCTCCACCCCGGTGGTCAAACTGTGGGAGGGCGTGGTCGCCGTGCCGCTGGTCGGCACCCTCGACTCGGCACGCACCCAGGTGGTGATGGAGAAGCTCCTCCAGACCCTGGTGGACACCGGGTCCGACCAGGCGATCATCGACATCACCGGGGTCCCCGCCGTCGACACCGAGGTGGCCCAGCACCTGCTCAAGACGGTCGTCGCCGCCCGGCTGATGGGCGCGGAGTGCACCATCTCCGGCATCCGGCCCCAGATCGCCCAGACGATCGTGGCGCTCGGCATCCAGTTCGGCGACATCGTCACCAAGGCGACGCTCGCCGACGCGCTCAAGCACGCCCTGCGGCGCAACAGCGTCGAACCGGGCCGGGCGGCCGGAGCCGGAGCGTGACCGAGCGAGTCCCCGTGCTGCGGATCGGTGAGGTCCTGCTGGTCTCCCTCCAGGTCGGCCTGGAGGACCGGACCGTCCTGGACCTCCAGGACGACCTCGCGGCGCGGATCGTGGAGACCGGGGCCACCGGCGTCGTCATCGACATCACCGCGGTCGAGATCGTCGACTCGTTCGTCGGCCGCATGCTCGCGACGACGGCCTCCCTCTCCCGGGTACTGGGCGCCGGGACCGTCGTGGTCGGCATGCGGCCCGCCGTCGCCATCACCCTCGTCGAACTGGGTCTCTCGCTCGGCGGTGTCCGCACGGCTCTCACCCTGGAGAAGGGCCTCGCCCTGCTGGCCGGGCCGGTCAGCCGCTCCGCGGCCCCTTCATGAGCGGGTACCGGCCCGTGCTCGACGCCCACCACGAGACGATCACCATCGACGCGAACGACGACGTGGTACGGGCCCGCCAGCTGGTGCGCACCCTCGCCCAGCGCTGCAAGCTCTCCCTGGTCGACCAGACCAAGCTGGTCACCGCGGCGAGCGAACTCGCGCGCAACACCCTGGTGCACGGAGGCGGAGGCGTCATGCGCACCGGGCTCGTCCGGGAGGACGACCGGGTCGGCGTCACGGCCGTCTTCGAGGACAACGGCCCCGGCATCCCGGACGTGGAGCTGGCGCTCACCGACGGCTGGACGTCCGGCGGGGGACTCGGCCTGGGCCTCAGCGGAGCACGCAGACTGGTGGACGCCTTCTCCCTCGACACCGAGGCCGGCCGCGGCACACAGGTTGCGGTGACCAAATGGGCCCGCTGACCCTCCCCCTGCTGGAGACCGAGGACATCGCCTGGTTCCGTGACGACGAGTCGCTGCCCGCCTCCGCGAGGAGAGCCGCCACCGCGCTCGCCGCACGTCTCGGATTCGGCGAGCAGCGCTGCGCCGAGGTCGCGCTCGCCGTCAGCGAGGCCGCCACCAATCTGCGCAAACACGCCGTCGAGGGCGCGCTGCTGCTCCGGATCGTCCGCACGGAACACGACGCCGGGCTCGAATTCGTCACGACGGACGAGGGCCCCGGCATGGCCGACGTCGCCGCGTGCCTGGTGGACGGCTCGTCCTCGGCCGGCACGCTGGGGATCGGCCTGGGGGCGATCCTCCGCCTCGCCGACACCTTCGACGTGCACTCGCTGCCGGGCCGGGGCACGGCCCTGTCCGCCCGGTTCTGGACGAAGGACGCGGCCGGACGCTCCGCCGCGCTGGGGGAGCCGGTCGTCGCCGGACTCACCCGGCCCCTCACCGGCGAGACCGTGTGCGGGGACGTCTGGGCCGCACGCACCGTCGGCGGCGGGCACGGACCGGCGGACGGCCGGACCGAGACGACACAGGAGTCCGCGGCGCAGCCGCTCGGATGGGCCGCGCTGACCGGATTCCGCCCCGAGCCGGACCGCGACCGCCGGGTGCGGACCGCCCCGGCACCGCTCGACGGGGACCGCGATCCCGCTCTGCTGCTGATGTTCTGCGACGGACTCGGCCACGGCCCCCTCGCGCACCGTGCCGCCCAGGCCGCCGTGACGGCGTTCCGCCTCAGCCGGGCGGAGGAGCCCGAAGGCCTGCTCACCGACATCCACCGGGCCCTGCGCGGCGGACGCGGCGGAGCGGTCGCCGTGGTGCGCGTCGAACCGCTGACGAGGAGTCTGCTCTTCTGCGGCGTGGGCAACGTGAGCACGTTCGTCGTCGACCGGGACACCCGCAGGCGGCGTTCCCTCCCCTCGGCGCCCGGGATCGTCGGCCACCAGCTGCCGCGGCTCCGCGCCGTACGCCAGGAACTCCCGCGCCAGGGAGGGGTGGTCATGCACTCCGACGGGCTCACCGGACGCTGGCAGCCGGCCGACCTGCCCGGTTTCCTGGAGCACTCCCCGCTGATGGCCGCCGCCCAACTGCTCCGCGAGGCCGGGATCCGCCGTGACGACGCGGGCGTCGCCGTGCTGAAAGGGAACTGGTGACCCCGACCGCGCCGGACGGCATCGTCCACCTGGCCACGATCGCCCTCGCCACCGAACAGGACGTCCGCACCCTGCGCCGCGGCGCCGAGGCGGCCGCCGCGGCCCTGGGCGCCGAGGGGCCTGACCGCACACGCCTGGCGACCGCGCTGGGCGGGCTCGGCCCCGCGCTCCCCGGCTCCCTCGACCTGCGGGTGGCGCTGAGCACGGTCCAGGGACCGTGCCCCGTGCTGCGGGCCGCTCTCCTGTGGGCGGACGGCCCCGGCCCCGACGAGGGCTTCGTGCAGGCCGCCTCCGGCCTGGTCCGGGTGCACCACGAGGACGGCAGCCGCACGCTGCTGATGGAGCAGCGGCTCACGGCGGAGGCGCAGAGCGCCGAACGCGTCCAGCGGGCCCGGGACCTCCTCGTGCGGCACATCGGCGGCCACGTGATCGAGGACGACCGTGCCCGGACCGTCGATCTGATCGCCGCACTGGAGGAGTCCCGGGCGCAGCGCGAGGAGCTCCACCGCCTCAACGAGGAGCTGGAGGCCACGAACCGGGGCGTGGTGGCCCTCTACACCCAGCTGTCCGAGGAACTGGAGGAGACCAACCGGGGGGTCGTCGCCCTCTACGCCGAACTCGACGAGAAGTCCCACCAGCTGAGGCGGGCCAGCGAGGCGAAGACACGGTTCTGGGCGCACGTGAGCCACGAACTGCGCACCCCGGTGAACTCCGTGGTGGGCCTCGCCCGGCTGCTGCTCGACGCCGGCTCCGGAGGGCTCGACGAGGAACAGCGCCGGCAGGTGTCCCTCATCTCCGCCTCCGGGGCCACCCTGCTCGCGCTCGTGGACGAGCTCCTGGACGTCGCGAAGGCCGAGTCCGGCCGGCTCGAACCGCACCCGTCCGCGGTCGACCTCCGGGCGCTCCTCGGGCAGCTGCGCGGCACTCTGAAGGGGTACGGAACCCGGGGAGAGGTGGACCTCTCGGTGGCCACCTCCGGCCTCCCGCTCGTCACCGACGAGGTGATGCTCACCCGGATCCTGCGCAACCTCCTGTCCAACGCGCTCAAGTTCACCGAGCGGGGCACCGTGCGCCTCGACGTCGCGGCCGACGGCGGACCCGGGGACGAGCAGGTGGTCTTCACGGTGACCGACACGGGAGTCGGGATCCCCGAGGAGGAACAGCAGCAGATCTTCGAGGAGTTCTACCAGGTGCGCGGCCCGCACCAGCGCGGACGGCCGGGAACGGGCCTGGGCCTGCCCTACGCGCGGCGGCTCACCGAACTCCTCGGCGGAACCCTGACCCTCACCAGCCGGCCGGGCGCGGGCACCCGGGTCGTCGTGCGGCTGCCCGCCGGAACCACCGCAGCGCCCGGCGGCGAGCGGCCCCCGGCCCTCGCACGGCTGGTCACCGTGGACGACGACGCGGCGTTCCGCAGCACCGTCCGCCCCGTCCTGGCCCGACTGGCGCAGCAGGTGTCCGAGGTCGGCGAGGGCGCACGCGCGATCGACACCGTACGCACCGAGCGGCCCGACGCGGTGCTGCTCGACCTGCACATGCCGGACGTGGACGGCTACCAGGTCCTGGCCGGACTCGCCGACGACCCCGAACTGCGCGGCACGCCGGTCGTGGTCGTCACCTCCGCGCCGGTCGCCTCGCTGGACAGCGCGAGGCTGACGCACGCCCGCGCCGTCCTGGACAAGTCCACGCTCGACCTCGCCCGGCTCCTCGCCGTCCTCGAGGACCTCGACCGCCCCCGCACCGCAGGAGAGGACACCGGCCGGTGAGTCCCCACACGCACCCGGACAGCGCCGTCGCGACGGTTCTGGTGCTCGACGACAACGACACGAAGCGCTACATCGTGGGCAGCTGGCTGCGGCGCGCCGGGCACACGGTGGTGGAGGCCGCCGACGGGGCCGAGGGGCTCGCCCTGCTGGCCGGAGCCAGTGACGCGGACCTGCCGGAACTGGCCGTCGTGGACGTCCGGCTGCCGGACATGAGCGGGTTCGAGGTGTGCGAGCAGATCAAGGCGGCCCCCCGCACCGCCTCCCTCCCCGTCATCCACGTCTCCGCGACGGCGGTCGAGGTGAGCGACCGCGCCCAGGGGCTGCACCGAGGCGCCGACGCCTACCTGACCGAGCCGATCGACCCGGACGAGCTGCTGGCCACGGTCACGGCGGCGCTGCGCTACGCCCGGGCCCGCCGGCGCGCCGAGCGGCTCGTCACCCGGGTGGCCGCCCTGAACAGCAGCACCCTCGCCGTGTACGGCGCCGAGGAGGGCGAGGCGTTCACCACCGCCGCCGCCACGGGGGCGGCCGCCCTGATGTCCTCACCCGCCGTCGCCGTCGCCCTGAGCCCCGACAGCAGCACCCTCCTCCTCGCCGCCGCTCGGCCGGGCCGCCCCGGGACCGCGAGCGCCCCGGACGGGCCCGCCCCCTCCGCCTGGCAGGCGGACCCGCGCCTCCTGGACCTCCTCGCAGAGACGGCCCTCGGGGACGGCATCGGCACCGAGACGGTGCTGCTCCCGGGCGAGCGGTGGAAGGAGCTCGTCGCCCGGGACCCGTCCGGCCGGGCCGACGTGTTCCCCGGCCGGGTGGGCCTGATCCTCGCCCGGACGAAGCAGGGGCGCCCGCCGGTCGCCCTCGCGGTGGACGCCACGACGCTCGCGGGGGTCGACGACGGGGAGCTCCTGTCCCAGCTGGCCCAGGCGTGCGCGCTGGCCCTGGAGGCCCTGCACAGCCAGAGCGAGGAGCACGCCCTCGTGCTCACCCTCCAGCGCACGTTCCTGCCGGACCGGCTCCCGCGGGTGCCGGGGGTGGACATGGCCGTACGGTACGAGCCGGCGGCCGACCACACCGAGATCGGCGGCGACTTCTACGAGGTGCTGGAGACGCCCGACGGTCTGCTGCTGGCCATCGGCGACGTGGCCGGGCACTCCCTCCAGGCCGCCGTGGTGATGGGCGAGGTGCGCCACGCGCTGCGGGCGTACGCCATCGAGGGACACGACCCCCGGACCCTGCTGGACCGGCTCGACGCACTGCTGGTGCGGCTGCGCCCCGCCATCACCGTCACCGTCTGCCTCGTCCTGGTCGAGCCCGGCGGCCGGCGGATCCACGTCGCCAACGCCGGGCACATACCTCCCCTGCTCAGAGGCACCGACGGCGCCACGCGCTACCTGACGGAGCACGGTCCGCTGCTCGGGCTCCAGCTGCCGCACCCGCCCGCCACGACGCACGACGTGCCGGAGGGCTCCACCCTCCTGCTGCTGACGGACGGACTCGTCGAGGTCCCGGGGGAGGACATCGACGACAGCATGGCGGCGCTGAGCGACACGCTCCGCGGCGCGCCGCAGGAACTGGAGGAGCTGTGCGACCTCCTGCTCGACACCTTCGGAAAGGGAAAGACCGATGACATCGCACTGCTGGCGGCACGGCTGCTCTGACGGCCGGCACGTCCCGCCCCGCGTCCACCGCACCCGGGACACCCGCGCCGTCCGACGGGGCGTCGACGGTGCCTGACCAGGCGCTGGTCCTCACCACCGAGCGCGGGCCCGCGGGCACCACCGTCCTGCGGCTCACCGGCACCCTCGACCACCTCACCGCCGACCGCTTCCGGCGGGCCGTCGAGGAGCTCCCCCTGGGCGCGGGCCCGCCGCTCGTCCTGGACCTGTCCCGACTGGTGTTCTGCGACTCGGTGGGCCTCACGGTGCTCGTCCTCGCCCACCGCAGGGCCGAGGCGGCGCGTACGTCCGTCCTGCTGGTGGGGGTCGGCAAGGAACTCCGCCACCTCTTCGAGCTCACCGGCGTCGACCGGGTCCTGACACCGGCGCGCGAACCCTGACCCGGGCCGGAGCAGGGCGTCCGGCCGGCGCGGCACCGGGTGCCGACGCGCGGCCGGTGCACCGGGGCAGGGCCGTGGAGACGGGCCCGGCGCCACCCGGCCGCGGAGACCGTCCTGCCCGGCCGCGGAGACCGTCCTGCCCGGCCGCGGAGACCGTCCGGCCCCGGCCCGGGACCGGACAGCCCGCGGGGGCCCGTCCCCGGCCCGCGGAGCTGCGGGACGGGAACGGGCCCCCGCAGGCCCGGGACGCGGGGTCAGCTGCTCCGCACGTCGGCGGGGCGCCCCGTGCCGTCCCCGGCCCGCGCGCCCTCCTCGGGACCGATGTCCGCGAGGTCGCGGCTCCTGGTCTCCTTCGCGCAGACGACCGCCAGCACGGTGAGCAGCGAGGCGGCGATGACGTACAGCGAGATCGGCGTCGAGCTGCCGAAGTCGGCGAGCAGCGCGGTGGCGATGAGCGGCGCCGGGGCGCCCGCGGCGACCGAGGAGAACTGGGCGCCGATCGACGCCCCCGAGTAGCGCATCCGGGTCGCGAACATCTCGGCGAAGAAGGCCGCCTGCGGCGCGTACATGGCTCCGTGGAAGATCAGCCCCACCGTGACGGCGAGCAGCAGGCTCCCGAAGCTCCTGCTGTCGATCAGCGCGAAGAACGGGAACATCCACAGCGCCACGCCGACGGCTCCGACCAGGTAGACGGGCCTGCGCCCGATCCGGTCGGACAGCGCGCCCCACAGCGGGATCACGCCGAAGTGCACGGCGGACGCGATGAGTACGGCGTTCAGAGCCGTCTGCTTGCTCAGGTCCGCCGAGGTCGTCGCGTACACCAGGATGAACGCGGTGATCACGTAGTAGCTGATGTTCTCGGCCATCCGGGCGCCCATGGCGATCAGGACGTCGCGCCAGTGGTGCCGCAACACGGCGACCAGCGGCATCTTCTCGGCCGGTGCGGCCGCCGCCTTGCGCTCCGCGGCCTGGGCCAGGGCCGCCTTGAAGACGGGCGACTCGTCGACGGAGAGACGGATCCACAGCCCGAGGAGCACGAGCACACCGGAGAGCAGGAAGGGAATCCGCCAGCCCCACGACTCGAACGCGGACTCGGACAGGACGGCGGTGAGGACGGAGAGCACCGCGGTGGCGAGCAACTGCCCGGCGGGCGCACCCGTCTGGGGCCAGGACGCCCAGAACCCGCGCCGCTTCGCGTCGCCGTGCTCCGACACGAGCAGCACCGCGCCGCCCCACTCGCCGCCGAGGGCGAAGCCCTGCACCAGGCGCAGCACGGTGAGCAGGACGGGTGCGGCGGAACCGATGGTGGCGTGCGTGGGCAGCAGCCCGATGGCGAAGGTCGCCCCTCCCATCATCAGCAGGCTGAGCACCAGCAGCTTCTTGCGCCCCAGCCGGTCTCCGTAGTGCCCGAACACCAGGGCCCCGATCGGGCGTGCGGCGAAGCCCACGGCGTAGGTGAGGAAGGAGAGGAGGGTTCCGACGAGCGGGTCGGAGTCCGGGAAGAAGAGCTTGTTGAAGACCAGTGCGGCAGCGGAGCCGTAGAGGAAGAAGTCGTACCACTCCACCGTGGTCCCGACGAGGCTCGCCGCGACGATGCGGCGGAGGTTCGACGGGGGTGACGAGGGCGGGGGAGCGGATGCTGGGGCGGCCATGGGTACCACTTCCGGACAGTTGGCGGGGACGTTTCCGTGTCGCCATACCGTAGGAAGGCCCAGGTCGGGGGCGTATGTGGCGGGACACCATAGTTCGGTCCGCAGAAATGAGCGTGCCCACCATGGGGTGATCGGGCGGAGGCGGCCCCGGATCCGCCGGTGCCGCCTCCGCCCGCCGGTGTCAGCGGCCGTCCTGCTCCTCGATCGCCGCGGGGCGCGTCTGGGCGGCCCGGATGCGCTCCACGTCGAGCTTGGTGCCGCGGTCGAAGCGGTAGACGCCGTTCTGCTCCTGGAAGACGTCCGTCAACTGCGTGTAGCAGTAGCCGAACATGGCGGGGTCCCCGAGCAGCACACCGGTGAGGCCGGCGAAGCGCTCGTGGAACTCCTCCTCGTTCCGCACCCGCTCGCCGTAGCCCCAGGACACGGTCCGGTCCTCGCCGGACTGCGCCGCGGCGGCCTCCGGGTCCCACCAGATCCCGCCGAACTCGCTCACGAAGTACGGCTGGCCCCGGTAGGGCTGCGAGTAGGCGGCCCCGCTCTCGTAGCTGTTGACGAAGGGGTCGTCCCCGGCCAGTCCGGCCATCTGCCGGCGGAAGGCCTCCGGGTCCTGCTCGTAGCTGTGGGAGTCGTAGACGTCGGTCTCCGCGACCCGGTGGGCGTAGCCGGACGCGTCGATCACCGGCCGTGTGGCGTCCAGGGCCTTGGTGGCCAGGAACATCGCGCGGGTGACGTCGTCGAGCCGGGTGATGCGGTCGTGCAGCTTCTGGTACGTCTCGTTCAGCGGGCACCAGCCGACGATCGAGGGGTGTGAGTAGTCGCGTTCCACGGCTTCGAGCCACTGGCCGACGTAGGACGCGTCGGGCTGCTGGTTGTCCCCCGACGAACCGCCCGTCTCGCAGCCCCAGTCGCCGAACTCGCCCCAGACCAGGTACCCGAGGCGGTCCGCGTGGTAGAGGAAGCGCTCCTCGAAGACCTTCTGGTGGAGCCGGGCCCCGTTGAAGCCGGCCTCCAGGGCGAGCTCGATGTCCCGGACCAGCGCCTCGTCGGTGGGGGCGGTCATCAGCCCGTCCGGGTACCAGCCCTGGTCGAGGACGAGCCGCTGGAAGAGCGGGCGCCCGTTCAGGGTGACCGCCTTGCCCCGCAGGCCGACCGCGCGCAGCCCGGCGTAGCTGTCCACCGCGTCGAGCACCTCCCCCTGCCCGTCGACCAGTTCGAGACGCAGGCCGTACAGGTGCGGGTCGTCCGGGCCCCACTCGCGCCGCCGGTCCGCCGGGACCGGGAGGTGGAGGCGGGGAGCGAGATCGAGGTCGGCGCGCGCCTCGGCCCGGCTCACCTCGCCCTGCCCGTCGCTGAGCACGGCGCGCACCAGGTGGCCCGGACGGTTCCCGGACAGCGGGAGCTCCAGGTGGAACGCCGAGCCGGCCAGGTCCGGGGTGATCCGCGGGCGCCTCAGATGTGCCTCGTGGACGGGCTCCAGCCAGACGGTCTGCCAGATCCCGGTGACCCGTGTGTAGTTGCAGTCGTGGTTGGCGTACTCGACCGCCTGCTTGCCGCGGGCCTGCGGGCCCGAGCGGGGGTCACGGGCCCGGACGGTGACGACGATGTCCTGCCCGGCGCCCGCGATGTCGCCGAGGTCGGCGGTGAACGGGGTGAATCCGCCGCGGTGGCGGGCCACCTCGGTGCCGTTCGCCCAGACCGTCGTGTCGTGGTCGACCGCCCCGAAGTGCAGCAGGACCCGGCGCCCGGCCCAGTCGGCCGGCAGGGTCAGGACGCGGCGGTACCAGACGGCTTCGAGGAAGTCGGTGTCGCCGATCCCGGACAGCTCGGACTCGGGAGGGAAGGGGACCAGGATCCGCCGGTCCAGCTCGCGGTCCAGGAGACCGCGTTCCAGGCCGCTGTCCCCCCGGTCGGTCTCGAACTGCCACAGGCCGTTGAGGTTCAGCCAGTCGCGGCGGACGAACTGCGGGCGCGGGTACTCCGGGCGGGGTACGGAGTGAGTGGGCACACATGCTCCAGTGGGTCGTCGGACCGGCGGCGCGGCCGGCTCCGGGTGGTACGGCGGGACGGGGGGACGGACGGGTCAGGCTCCGCCGAGCCCGGTGGTGGCCACCGAGCTGACGATGCGGCGCTGGAAGAGGAGGAACACCACGACCAGCGGCAGCGCCGCCAGCAGGGCCGAGGCCATGGCCTGGGCGTACTGGATCCCGAAGGCGTCCTTGACGGTGGCGAGACCGACGGGCAGCGTCATCAGACCGGGGTCGTTGGTGACGATGAACGGCCACATGAAGTTGTTCCAGGCGCCGATGAACACGAAGATCGACACGGCCGCCACGATCGGCCGGGACAGCGGCAGCACGACGGACAGGAAGACCCTGACCTCGGACGCGCCGTCGAGCCGGGCGGCGTCCTCCAGCTCCCGGGGCACCCCGTCGAAGAACCGCTTGAGGATGAACACCATCATCGGCGCCACCACCTGGGGCAGGATCACTGGCCGCGCTGGCCGGGTTCGGCTCCGACTTCGTCGACGGGATCATCCTCAGCCCGCTCGCCCTCACCGCACAGGACGTCAGCGAACGCGCGGGGGCGCCGCCGACCGTCCTGCTCGGGGAGCTGCTGGAGGAGGGCGCCGACCACGTGGCCATCGACAACGAGGGGGCGGCGCGCGAGGCCACGGAGCACCTGATCGGCCTCGGCCGCCGGACGATCCTCGCGGTCGGCGGCGTCGAGGCTCCGGGACTCGGTACCGCGGAGGCCCGCACCCGCGGCTATCTGACCGCCCTGGACGGGGCGGGGATCGCCCGCCGCCCGGAGGCGCTGCTGCCGGTGGGCGACTTCAGGATGCCCGACGGCGCCCGTGCGGTGACGGCGGCCCTGCGCGCCGGAGCACGGCCGGACGCGCTGCTGTGCCTCAACGACCAGCTCGCCCTCGGCGCGTTGCGCGCCCTGTACGAGGCCGGCCTCCGCGTTCCGGAGGACGTGGCGGTGATCGGCTTCGACGACGTGGAGGGGGGCCGCTTCAGCGTGCCGACGCTGAGCACCGTGGCGCCCGACAAGGCCGCGGTCGCCCGGGTCGCCGTCGAGCTCCTGCACCGGCGCATCGAGGAGGCCGCGCAGGGGGCCCGGACGCCCGGCGCGGCGACGCCCGCCGACCGGACGACCCAGGACCGGGTGGTCTCCCACCGGCTGGTCCTGCGCGAGAGCACCGGGGAGCCCGGCGCGGGCTGAGCCGCCCGCCGGACCGGTCCGCGGGGGAGCCGGCCGCTACCGCGCCCGTACGGCGGCCCGGTCCGGCCGGGTCGGGCACCGCTCCGCGCCGACCTTAGGGTGAGTCCCGGTCAAGGATCAGTGAGCGGTACATCGACAAGGACATCCATGCAGGGAGTTCTCACCGGCTTCGCGGTGATCGCCGTCGTCATAGGCATCGGCTACGTCCTCGGACGCCGCGGACACCTGGGGGAGGACGGCCGGACGGTCCTGACCCGGCTGGCCTTCAACGTGGCCACCCCCGCCCTGCTCTTCACGACCCTGGCGCGGGCCGACCTGTCCGTGGTGTTCTCCCAGCGGCTCCTGGTCACGGCGGCCGCGACGGCCGCCGCGGCCGCCGTCTTCGTCACCGTGGGACTGCTGCGCGGCTGGGGAGCGGGACAGCTCACCATCGGCGCCCTGTGCTCCAGTTACGTCAACGCCGGCAACCTCGGGATCCCGATCGCCGTCTACGTGCTCGGGGACGCCTCGCTCGTCGCCCCCGTCCTGCTGTTCCAGCAGATCGTCGTCACCCCGCTCGCCCTGACCGTCCTGGACCTGAGCCGGCCCGGCGAGCCCCGCCCCCTGCTGCAACGCCTCACCACACCGCTGCGCAACCCCATGGCGGTCGCCTCGCTGGCGGGCGTCGTCGTGTCCGCCACCGGCTGGACCGTGCCGGCGCCCGCCCTCGAACCCCTCACGCTCCTCGGCAACATGTCCGTCCCCGCGGTCCTGCTGGCCTTCGGGATCTCCCTGCGCGGCAGCGGCCTGCCCGCCCGCGGGGACAACCGCCCCGCCATCGTCCTGTCCGCCGCCCTCAAGACGACGCTCCAGCCCCTGGCCGCCTGGGCCATCGGCGCCGGGGTCTTCGGCCTGCACGGCGCGGCGCTCCTCGACGTCGTGGTGACCTCGGCGCTCCCCGCCGCACAGAACCTCTACACCTACGCCTCGCAGTACCGGGTGGCCGAGCAACTCGCCCGGGAGTCGATCCTGTTGTCCACGATCGGCTCGATCCCGGCCCTGATCACCGTCGCCGCCCTGCTGGGCTGAGGGGTGTCCCGTGATCCCCGGTGGACGGGCGCGCGGCGTCGGACGCGGTGCGTCGCGAGGCGGAGGGGCGTCCGCGTACCGGATGCGTGCGGGCGTCCCGGCAACGCGGCGAGGTGCCGTGGCTGTCGTCGTGCGCCCACCAGGGATCACGGGACAGCCCTGAGGCCCGCCCTCGCAGGAGCACCGCGAGGGCGGGCCGGACCCGCGGGACCCTGTGAAGGGGGCGTGGCGGGTCCCCTCACAGACTCCGGTGCAGCAGGAAACCGAGCAGAGCCTCGATCTCGTGCGCGGCACCCGGGGCGAGGGGAACGGCGCGCAGGCAGGCACGGGCGGCGCCCAGGTGCCGACGGGCCTCGTCCAGCGTCGCGTCCCGGCCCCCGCACGCCTCGACGAGTGCCGCCGCCCGCCGGACTCCGGCGTCGTCCAGCGGCGTCCCGGAGTCCAGGAGCGCGGCGAGCTCCACCGCACGCGGACCCTCCGACGCCAGGGCGGCCAGCACGGGATAGGTCTTCTTCCGCTGCCGCAGGTCGCTGTGCACGGGCTTGCCGGTGACGGCCGGATCCCCCCAGACGCCGAGCAGGTCGTCGACGGCCTGGAAGGCCACCCCGAGATGGCGCCCCGCCCGGTCCAGTGCCGCCACGACGGAGCCGGGCGCCCCGCCCAGCAGCCCGCCGAGGGCCGCCGCGCAGCCGAGCAGCGTTCCGGTCTTGAGCTCGGCCATGGTGCGGTACTCGTCGAGGCGCACCGCGTCGGGTCCCGTCCAGTCCCGGGCCTCGAAGAGCAGGTCCTCGGCCTGTCCGTGCGCGAGGCCGCTCAGGGTGGCGGACAGCCGGCTCACGGCCTCGGCGGTGAGGGGCCCCGGCGCCTCGGCGAGGGTCTGCACCGCGAGGGCGAAGAGCGCGTCGCCCGTGAGCACCGCGGGCCCGGTGCCGTACGCCTTCCAGACGGTCTCCCGCTGCCGCCGGGTCCCGTCCCCGTCCATGATGTCGTCGTGCAGCAGCGAGAAGGTGTGGACCAGTTCGACGGCCACCGCCGCCGCCACCCCGCTCTCCCCGGGAGCCCCCGCGGCCTCGGCGCACAGGACGGCGAGGGCCTGGCGCACGCCCTTGCCCTCGCGTGCGCCGTCGGCGGGCCCGCCGCCGGCCTCGCACCAGCCCAGCGAGAACGCGGCCATCTCGCCCTGCCACGGATGAAGCCGCCCGATCGCCGCGGACAGCGAGGGGCGCACCAGGTCGCGGCAGCGGGCGAGGGTGCGGCGGGCGGTGTCCGCGGCCTCCTGCGACCCGGCGCCCGCGAACGCCGCCTCCGCGAGGGCCGCGGATCCGGCGGACGGGCCGCCGGCGCGGACGGTCGTGGGAGAGCTCATCGGGCCGCCACCCGCTCCGGGAGGCTCCCGGCGTCCGGCAGCGGACCCACCCCCAGCTCGGCCGTCGCCTTGTCGACCATGTCCCGTGCGTGCCGCAGCCCGATCCGGTCCAGGTCCCGGCGGAGCCCGGCCAGTTCGGCGGCGGTCTCCTCCGGGTCGCGCCCCAGCCGCGCCAGCGACTTGGCGAGCCCCAGCCGCGACAGCGCGGTCCCGCGCGGCTCGTTCATCTCCTCGAACTCCGCCAGCGCCCGGCTGTAGAGGTCACGGGACTGCGCGTACTGCCCCGCCCGGTAGTGCACGTTGCCCCGCATCTTGTGGTTGTACGCCAGCGCGCTGGAGAGCTTCATCTCACGGCAGACGGCCTCCCCCCGGGTCAGCAGCTCCAGCGCGCGCTCCACGTCACCGTCGCGCACCGACACCACGTCGGCGATGCCGCGCAGGGCCCACGCGTGGCCCCGCCGGTCGTCGGCCCGCTCCGCCGTCTCGGCCGCCTCCTCGAAGAGGGCCAGCGCCCGGTCGTACGAGCCGGTGTTGCGGTGCATCTGGGCTATGCCCTCCAGGGCCCAGACCGTGTGCCGCGCCTCGCCGCGCCTGCGGGCCTCGGCGAGCAGCTGCTCGTGCAGCTCCCCGACGGCCTGGTAGTCGCCCTGGATCCGCCCGGTCTCCGCGAGGCCGGCGAGCGAGTAGCCGCGCACCACCACGTCGCCCCCGCGCTCGCCCAGCTCGGCCGCCAGCCGGAGCAGCCGGTACGCCAGGGCCAGCGAACCCCGCTGGCGGGCCAGCGTGCCCCCGCTCCACAACGCCCAGGCCATCGCCCCGATGTCACCGGCCGACCGTGCGGCGCGGTAGCTCGCCTTCCAGGCGGCGTCGGCCTCCGCCACCCGCCCCAGCCGCCGGAACGCCTCCGCCACGGCGAGCCCGCAGCGCGCCATCTCCCCGTGCTCGCCCGTGCGTTCAGCCGCCCGGAGCTCCTCGATCCCCTTGTCCAGCACCTCGGTGAGGGAGGAGTTCACCGACATTGAGCCGAGTGCTCCCTGGTATTCGGGAGCGAACGCCTTGTCCGTCGGCCGATTGTGCTGATCCACCCGCGCCACCTGCTCACTGTCTCGCCTGTTTCCGAACCGTCCGGGGCGGCGTCGGTCGGTCGCCGCCCTTGATCAAGACGGTATGAGCGGGCGGGGTTCCACGAATCCCTCTCCCAGTCGGTTCCGGGTCATCCCTGAGGGCCACGGAAAGCGGACCGCGTAGTCAGCAGGAGGGACCCGGCGCGCGGGCGGGTCGCGGGGTCCGCTGTCGCCGCGGGGTGCGGCTCGGTTAAGGTGACCGGGCGAAGTAAAGGCAGCCTTACCTAAGTCGAGGAGTCATGGTGACCAATCCCTTCGAGGACGAGAACGGCACCTACCTGGTGCTCGTCAACGACGAGGGGCAGCACTCGCTGTGGCCCGCCTTCGCCGAGGTGCCAGGCGGCTGGACCGTCGCCCACCCGGAGGACACGCGCCAGGCCTGCCTCGATCACGTCGAGCGGAACTGGACCGACCTGCGGCCCAGGAGCCTCGTCGAGAGCATGGCCGCCGACACCGCCTGAACGCCGGGGCGCCGGACCGCCGACGCGGTCCGGCGCCCGTGGGGTGTCCCGTCACCGGTACCCGGCCGGGTCCGCGGGCCTGCCCGCGCCCTCGACCTCGACCAGATAGCGCCAGCAGTCCGGACGTGAGCCGTCCAGGTCCGTGAAGCCGTACTCCTGGGCGAGCTGCCCGCTGGACAGCGACCGACCGCTGCGGCGGGCGACGTCGGGGTCGCCGGCCAGCGCCGCGACCGCGCGTCCTACGTACGACGGACTCTCCGAGATGCAGAAGTGCGGCACCGCGGGCAGCGCGTCACGCCAGCCGTCCTCGGTGACGCCGAACGCCTCCAGCATCATCTCCGACCGCATCCAGCCCGGGGTGAGCGCGACCGCCGTCCCGCCGTGCGGCTTCAGCTCGTGGGCGAGCACGAACGCCGTACGCAGCACGCTGTTCTTGACGAGGTCGTAGAAGTACGAGTTGCGGTAGTGCGCGCTGTTGTACGCGGCGGTCCCGTCGGTCATCTCGACCACCAGCCCGCCCGGCCGGCGCACCAGGAGCGGAAGGGCGAAGTGGCTGGTGATCGCGTGGGTCTCCACGCCGAGCCGGAGCAGCCGCAGCCCGTCGTCGAGATCGTGCTCCCACACCGGCTTGTCGAACGCGAACAGTCGCTCCCCGCCCCAGACGTCGTTGACCAGGACGTCGAGCCGTCCCTGCTCGGTGTCGACCCGCTCGGCCAGGGCGCGCACCTGCTCCGGCACCAGGTGGTCGGTCGGCACCGCGACACCCTTTCCGCCCGCGGCCGTCACCAGCTCCGCGGTTTCCTCGATCGTCTCCGGCCGGTCGTACTCCGAGCGGCGTTCCCGCGTCGTGCGGCCGGTGACGTAGACGGTCGCACCCGCCGCGCCCAGCTGGACGGCGATCCCGCGCCCCGCTCCCCGTGTGGCCCCCGCGACCAGTGCGACCTTCCCGCCGAGGTCCGGTGACGATGTGCCGGTCATGAGTCCCATCGTGTTCCTTTGTCTGTGCGCACGTCCGGACGGCGTCCCCGTCGACGCCGGCTTCCGGGACCATCCTCGACCGGAAACCCGACATCCTGTGTCCCCCTTTGCCGCGCGTCCCGGGGAAACGGGTGGACGGCCCCCCGGTACCGCCCCCGGCACCGCTCAACCCCCGTCCGACAGCGCGGCCCGCCCTCCCCTCCGGACCGTCGGAGGGGAGGGCGGGCCCGCGCGGATGCGGTGTGCCGGTCAGGACTCCTCGGCGGCGACGGCCCCCGGCGCCGGGCCTGCCGCCGCGGGCACCGGCTCCTCGCGCCGCGACCGGTGGGACATCCAGGCGGCGACCAGGGCGCCCGAGATGTTGTGCCACACCGAGAACACTGCGGCGGGCAGAGCCGCCAGCGGGCTGAAGTGGGCGGTCGCCAGCGACGCGGCCAGCCCGGAGTTCTGCATGCCGACCTCGAAGGCCATGGCCCGGCTGGCGGGCCGGCCGAGCCCCGAGATCTTGCCAGCGCCGTAGCCGAGCGCGAGTCCGAGACCGTTGTGCAGCACCACGGCGACCAGCACGGTCACGGCGGCCGACCTGATCGCGCCGGCACTGCCGGCCACGACCGCGCAGACGATCGCGGCGACGGCCACCGAGGACAGCCAGGGCATCAGGCCCAGCACCCGGTCGACCAGCCTGCCCGCCACCAGCCGCACGACCAGGCCGCCGAGCACCGGGAGCAGCACCGTCTTGAGGATGTCGGTGATCATCGACCCCGCGTCCACCGGCAGGTACGCGCCGGCCAGCAGCAGGGTGAGCGGCGGGGTCACCAGCGGGGCCACCAGCGTCGAGACGGTGGCCACGGAGACCGACAGCGCCACGTCGCCGCGGGCCAGGAACGTCACCACGTTCGACGCCGTACCGCTCGGCGCGCAGCCGACCAGGATGAGTCCGGCGGCCAGCTGGGGCGGCAGCCCGAGCAGATGGGCGATGGCCCAGCCGAGCCCCGGCATGATCGCGTAGTGCGCCACCAGGCCGATGGCCACGGCCCACGGACGCTTTGCCACGCCCCTGAAGTCGAGCGGGGTCATCGTCAGCCCCATGCAGAACATCACGATGCCCAGCAGGTACGGGACCGACTCCGTCCAGCCGTCGAACGTCCCGGGGGTGACGAGTCCGGCCACGCCCGCCACGAGGACGAGCACCGGGAACACCGTGACGGCGCGCCGCGCCGCCTTGTCGTCGGAGGCCGGTTGATCAGGGGTTATCTGTTCACTCTGCACAGCCGCGATCAGACGCCGCGAGCACGGGGCTCCGCAAGCGCGTCTCATCATACGGACCAAATGTCCAGGATGCGTTCAGCGGCCGCCCTCTCCGGAGGTGCCCGGCGTCGTCCGGAGGTGCCCGCCGGGGAGGAGCCGGCGTCGTCACTTGCCCGAGCCCACCGGATCCACCGTGGCACCGGAACCGGAACCCGCGGGGATGCCGACGGCGAGGGACACGCGGTGCGAGCGGGTCTCGTCCGGCGGTGTCACCAGGGCCGAGGTGAAGGCGGCCCCCGAGCCCCCGCCCCCGTCCGGCCGGAAGCGCAGGGAGAAGTTGCTGCTCTCGCCCGGGGCCAGGGTGACCGTCGGGATCCGCCGGCCGCTGCCGCGCCCGGCGCTCACGGTCCCGTCCTCGCCCGTGAGGTCGACGCCGGGGAACCCGTGCATCGAACAGGACGCGGATCCGGTGTTCCGCAGGTTGATCAGCATCTCGCCCTCCGCCATCCCGCCCGAACTGCTGAAGGCGAGGTCCGCGGTCCGGCACTTGTCGCCGTACGGCGCGCCGGCGGGGGCCGAGGTCGCCGGGTCCGGGGCCTGCCCGCCCCCGCCCCCGTCACCGGAACCCGGCGCGCTTCCGGGGCCGGTGGAGGCGTGCGGGCCGCCGTCCCCACCACCGTCCCCGTCGCCGGCGGTCCCGGAGGGCGTCATCGTCGGCCCGGGGGCCGCGGCCGACGCCGACGCCGACGCGGAGGAGGAGGCGGACGCCGACGCGGGCGGCGCCGCCGCTCCGGTGTCCGCGTCGCCGCCGCAGGCGGTGAGGGACACGGCGGCCACCGCAGCGGCGATGACGGCGTGTGTCTTCTGAAGGCGCATGAATTCCCCCCGGGGACGAGGACCGGTTGCTCCGTTCGAGCATGTCACTGTGTGCGGCACGTGCGTGTCCCACGGGGACGACGGGCCGAACCGAAGATCATCGCAACGGACGGACCACCGGCCCGGCACACGGCCACACGCTGATCGTGCCCGTCAGGAGCCCCGCCATGTGCGCCGCACCGCGGCGGTCCTGGGATGCGGAGGACCGCGCTTGCGGGCAGCGTGGGGGAGTGTCGCAACTGCTGAGAACCCGGTGGATCCCCGTAGGCCTGATCGTGCTGGCCGTGCTGGTCGACCTGGTGACCCCTCACGATGTGACATCCGCGCCGCTCCTGATGGCGGCCCCGGTGGCCGCGGCACCGCTCCTCGGCGTCCGGGGGATCATCGGTGTCGGCCTCACCGCGATGGCCGTGCACACGCTCCTGGCGCAGTTCGACGGGACCTTCGGCTGGCGCTCGGGCGTCGCCAACCAGATCACCCTGGCGGCTGTCACCGCGCTCGCCGTCCTGATCCACCGCACGCTGCGCCGCCAGGACGACCGCGCCCGGCGCGCGCAGCACGTCGCGGCCGTCGCCCAGCAGGCGGTGCTCCCCAGGCCCCCGTCCCGCCTCGGGGACCTGCACATCGAGGCGCGGTACGTGCCCGCCGAGAGCGAGGCGCTGATCGGCGGGGACCTGTACGTGGTGCAGAGCACCCCCTTCGGCATCCGGGTCATGGTCGGCGACGTACGCGGCAAGGGCCTCGGGGCGGTCAGTGCCGTCAGCGCCGACCTGGGCGCCTTCCGGTACGCGGCCGACGAGTCGGAGGACCTGCCGCAGCTGGTGGCCCGGCTGGAGCGCGCCCTGCTGCGGGAGGGGAGCCGGCGCGGCGGCCAGCAGCAGGAGGAGGGCTTCACGACGGCCCTGATCGCGGAGTTCTCCCAGGACCTGGAGACCCTGCGGCTGGTGAACCGCGGCCATCCGCCGCCGGTCCTGATGGACGCACAGGGCCGCGCCACGCTCCTGGAGGCGTCCGAGGAGGCGCCCCCGCTGGGCATGAGCGACCTGGGTGCCTGGTCCTCCCCGGTGGACAGCTTCCCCTTCCCGGCCGGTTCGACGCTGCTCTGCTACACCGACGGAGTCACCGAGTCCCGCGACGCCACCGGGCGCTTCTACGACCCGGTCGCCCGCCTCCCGCTGGTGTTCCTGCGGCGCGCGCGGGGCGGCCGCCTCTCGCCCGGACAGCTCCTGGACATGCTGATCCACGACGTACGACGGCACGTCGGCGGCCGGCCCCAGGACGACCAGGCCATGCTGGCCCTCCACCGCGCCGCCGCCGGGACCGGGACGGCCACGGGCGAGGGAGGCCCGGCCCCGGCGGCCTCCCCGGGCTGAGGCGCGGGGCCGGACGGCGCGGCGGGCGCCCCCGTCCCGCCCGCGTGCCGGGCGCAGGGCCGGACCGGCGGACCGGCGCGCCCCGGCCCTGCGGACACGCCGCCTCGCCGTCCCCGGCCCCACCCGTCCCGGCCCGCCGGGGACCGGCCGGCGGGATGACGTGTGCGGGCGCGCTCGCAGGGGAGGCGTGACCCATGCACTCATGGACACTCGACGACATGCCCGACCTCTCCGGCACCACCGCGGTGGTCACGGGGGCCAACAGCGGCATCGGCGCCGTGACGGCGCTCGCCCTGGCCCGCTCCGGGGCCCGCACGATCCTCGCCTGCCGTGACCCCGAGCGCGGCACCCGGGCCCTGTCCGCCGTCCGGCGCGCCGCACCGGGATCGGACACCCGGCTCGTCGGTCTCGACCTGGCCGACCTGTCGTCCGTCGCGGAGGCGGCGGGGCACATCGCGAAGGCCACCGACGGGAGGCTCGACCTCCTCGTCAACAACGCGGGCGTGATGGCCCTGCCGCTGCTGCACACCGCCGACGGGTTCGAGATGCAGTTCGGGACCAATCACCTCGGCCACTTCGCCCTCACCCACCACCTGCTGCCGCTCCTCGGCACCGGGGGCATGTCGCGGGTGGTGACGGTGACGTCGCTGGCTCACCGGATCGGCCGCATCGACTTCGGTAACCTCAACGCCGAACGCGGGTACGACAAGTGGCGTGCCTACGCCCAGTCCAAGCTGGCCAACCTGCTCTTCACCGCGGAGCTCCAGCGCAGGGCCGACGAGGCGGGCAGGCCCTTGCTCTCGCTGGCCGCCCACCCGGGCCTGACGGCCACGGAGCTCGGGCAGGCCGGTCCCCGGCTGGCCGGCCGCACCTGGGCGGCGAAGCTGGAGCGGGTGACGCGGATCTACACGCAGCCCGCCTCCGTGGGCGCGCTGCCCACGCTGTACGCGGCCACCCTGCCCACCGCGCTCGGCGGGAGCGTCTACGGCCCCCGGCTGCTCGGCGGCACCAAGGGAGGCCCCGGCCCGGCACCCGTGTCGGCCCGGGCCCAGGACATGGACACGGCCCGCACGCTGTGGGAGGAGTCGGCGCGGCTGACCGGCACGGACGCCGACGCCGTCTGAGCACGACGCCGCCCCCGCTCCCCGGGCGGGGGAACGGGGGCGGCAGCGGCGGACTCAGACGGCGGCCAGCCGCAGGTCCGCCCCGCCGGCGCGCAGTCCCTCGGCGGCGGCCTCCGCGAGGGCGTCGTCGGTGACGATGGTGTCGAACGCGCCGAGCGGGGCCACCCGGAACTTGCCGAACGTCCCGTACTTCGACGAGCCCGCGACCAGCACGCTCGCCCCCGTGCACTCCATCGCCGCCTGTTTGACCTCCACCTTCGCCGCCGAGGGGGTGGTCACCCCCCGCAGCAGGTCCCAGGAGCTGGTGCTGATGAAGGCGATATCGAGGGCGAGCTGACGCAGGGTCGTCGCCGCGAGCCGGCCCACGCTGGAGCGGTTGGACGGGTCGACCTGGCCGCCGATGTGTATGACGTCGAGGTGCGACGAGTCCATCAGGCGGTCGACGGTCGTGAAGTCGTTGGTGACGACCGTCAGCGACTCGTGGCGGGCGAGCAGCGGCACCATGGCGAGCAGCGTCGTACCCGCGTCGAGGTACACCGTCATGCCCTCCCGGACCAGTCCGGCGGCGACGGTGGCCATGGCCTCCTTCTCCGGCTGCTCTATCAGCGACTTCGCCTGGAAGCTGGGCTCGCTCCGGAGGTGACTGGCGATCCGGGCACCGCCGGGAACCGAGAACACCAGCCCCCGCCGTTCCAGCTCGGCGATGTCGCGGCGGACGGTCATGTGGGAGACGCCGAAGAGCTGGGTGATCTGCTGCACGCTCAGGACCCCGTCGCGCCGCAGGTGCTTCAACAGGAGCTCGCGCCGCTGGTCCGGGATCAGGGGCAACTGCTCTTCGTCGGCCACTGCTTCTTACCTTTCCTCGCGCGGCCCCCGCGGCCGCTGCTCGATTGTGCCGCCCCCGTCCCGGCCGTCCCAACAGGGCACGGCGTTCAGGACCCGACGAACGTGCTCAGCAGGAGTACTCCGCCGAGACTGAGCATCGACTGCAGGGACAGCATCAGCGTCCAGGTGCGGAACGTCTGGGCCACGGAGAGCTGGTAGTACTCCTTGAACAGCCAGAACCCGGAGTCGTTGACGTGCGAGAGCATGACGGCACCGGACGCGGTCGCCAGCACCAGCAGCTCCGGGGAGAGGCCCGGGTAGGCGCCGATCAGCGGAGCGACGATGCCGGTGGCCGCCGCGGTCGCCACCGTCGCGGAGCCGAGGCAGATGCGCAGCAGTGCGGCGACCAGCCAGGCGAGCAGCAGCGGGGGGATCGACCAGTCCACCGCGTAGTCCGAGATCAGCTTGTCGATGCCGGTCGCGGTGAGCATCGCCTTGAGACCGCCGCCGGCGCCGAGGATCAGCACGATCCCGCCGACCGGACCGAGGCCCTTGCCCGCCATCTTCTGCAGCTGGCCCAGACCGAAGCCGGAGCGCAGGCCCAGGGCGAAGAACGCGAAGATCACGGCGGCCAGCAGCGAGATGACCGAGGAGTCGCAGGCCTCGAAGACCGCGTAGGGCAGCGAGCCCTCCGCGGTGTTCGCGGTGCCGACGGTCCCGATCAGCATGAGGGCGGGCGGCAGCAGCACCGTGATGAGGGCGAGCACGAAGGAGGCCGGCCGCTTGCGGTTCTCCGGCTCGGGGCTCGACTCGGGGATGGGCCCCTTGTCCAGGTCCGGGGCCGGGCCGAACCACCGTGAGGCGAACTTCGTGAGGAGCGGTCCGCTGATCACGGCGATCGGGATGCCGATCATGAGGCCGTACAGGATGGTCAGGCCGGTGTTCGCCTCGTACGCCGAGACCGCCAGGGTGGGGGAGGGGTGCGGCGGGAGCAGGCCGTGCGAGATGTAGAGGCCGGCGGCCAGCGGCAGTCCCACGTACAGCAGGTGGGTGCCGGTGCGCTTGGCGACGGCGTACACCAGCGGGACGAGCATCACGAAGCTGACGTCGAAGAGGTGCGGCATCCCGATGAGCAGGGCCGCCGCCGTGATGGCGGTGGGGATCCACTTGACCGGGCGGGCGCCGATGAAGACGGTGGCGATCCGGTCGGCTCCGCCGGAGCCCAGCAGGATGCCGCCGAGTATGGTCCCCAGCCCGATGGTCGGACCGGTGCTCTTCAGCGCGTCGCCGAAGCCGTCCTGGAAGTGGCCGACTGTGTCGCCCGGGCCGAGGCCCGCCGCGAGGCCCAGGCCGAGGGCGGAGAGCGCCAGCGCCAGGAAGGGGTGGAGCTTGGCCTTCGTGATCAGCAGGATCAGGACGACGACCGCGGCGGCGCCCAGCAGGAGGTTCTGGAGGTCGGTGCTCATCAACGGCTCCCGTGGGCGGCGGAGGCGTCGGTGGCGCGCGAGGCGAGCCCGGAGGTCCAGGCCCGCAGGAGGTCCGCGTCCGGGTCGGCGAGGTCGCCGAGCGTGATCAGCGCACCGGCCCGGACGTCACGTCCGAGGGTGGCGTGCGCGGCGAGGTACAGCGGAGCCGTGTCGGCGGGAGCGTCCTCGTCGCGGAGCAGGACCGCCTGGACGCCGGTGACGTCGTGGTGGTGGCCGCCCATGTCCAGCACGGTCCCGGCGGGCAGGTCGCGCTTGGCCCGGCCGGCGAGCACGGCGTGGGCCCGCGGGTCGGTGCCGCCGGAGGGCCGGCCGTGGAGCACCGCGGACAGCAGCGAGACCGGCGTCTCGACACCCATGAGGTGGTACGGCAGGTAGATCGCCGCGTAGCGTCCGTCCCGGCTGACGACGTGGCCCTTCCCGCGCAGCGTCTCCCAGGTGACCGGGTCACCGGTGCGCACGACGACGAAGACGCCCCCGGCGAACGAGGCCTCGTCCGGCAGCCGCAGCGCGCTGAACACGTCGACCGCGCCGGCGCGGTGCAGCACACCGCCGTCCTCGCGCAGGGCGTAGACGTCGGCCAGCTCGGCGATCCGGGCGACCGGGTAGTGGAGGCGCTCGGCGTCCGGCCGGAATCCGGTGCTGGTCGCGACCACCGCCATCTCGCAGTAGTCGGCGGTGGCACCCGTCGGCAGGGCCGTCACGGCGGCCGCACGGGCGGCGAGCGTGGCGCGCACGTCGGTACCGAGGCCGAGCAGTCCGGCCAGTTCCGGAGCGGGAACCGTGGTGTCGAGCTGGGTGACCGAACCGGTTCCGGGGTCGAACACGAGGTCGTACTCGCTGGACTTGCCGATCGCCACGATGTCCAGGCCCAGCAGCTCCGCCCAGGTCACCAGGGCGATGAGGTTCGCGGGCTGGTCGCCGTCGGCCGTGGTGTAGACGACGCCGTTGTCACGGGCCAGATCCGCGAGGTGCAGACCGGCGACGGAGTCGACCTCCTTGCTGACCATCGCGACGTGGCGTCCGCCGGTCAGCGCCGCGCGGGCCATCGCGTAGCCGTCGGCGGGGCTCCCGGTCGCCTCCACGAGGATGTCCCAGGGCGCTGCGGTGAGCAGAGCGCCGTCCGCCACGAGGGCGACGGACCCCTCCTCGGCGGCACGCGCGACCTCGTCGGCGTCCGCGCAGACGGCCAGCCGGTCCGCCGGGTGACCCAGCTCCACGAGCATGTCGCGCAGCCGCTCCACGTCACGGTCGCACAGGACGGCGGGGGCCAGACGTCCGATGCGCGGGGTCTGGGCCAGCAGCGTCCGGGCGAAGCCGCCGCCGGCTCCGGACAGTGCGTAACGCACGGTCCGGTCGCCGGTTCCGGCGAACAGGTGATGCAGGTTCATGGGCTCTCCTCGACGGGCGCACGGCTCGGTTGTACGGCTCCGGCTGACGCGGTCCCGGCCACGGCACGAGCACCACTCTGGAGCGTGTTAACAAGATGTACCAGCAGATATCGTGTGCGTAAAGTCTGTTAACATTTTTTCACACAGGAACCTGCAGTTCACCCAGCTGCCGAGGTACGAACCCGGCCGCACACCGACGCAAGGAGGTCCGATGCCGACCCTCGGGGCCATCGCCGACGACTTCACCGGAGCAACCGATCTCGCCACCATGCTCGTCGCCCGGGGCCACCGGACCGTCGTGACCGTGGGCCCGGAGGCCCTCTCCGACGGTCCGGCAGGAGCGGCCGTGCGCGACGCCGACGCGGTGGTGGTGGCCCTGAAGTCGCGCACCGCGCCCGTGGACGAGGCCGTCGGCACCTCGCTCGCGGCCCTGCGCGCCCTGCGGCTGGCCGGCTGCCGGCGGTTCTACTTCAAGTACTGCTCCACCTTCGACTCCACCCCGCGCGGCAACATCGGACCGGTCGCCGACGCCCTCCTCGCGGAGCTGGGCGAGCACCGCACGGTCGTCGTCCCCTCCTTCCCCGCCACCGGGCGCACCGTCCACGGGGGCCGCCTCTTCGTCCACGGCGAACCGCTCGACGAGAGCCCCATGCGGCACCACCCCCTCACACCGATGCGCGACTCCCACGTCGACCGGCTGCTCACCCCGCAGACCCGCCACCCGGTCCGCCTCGTCGACCTCGACACCGTGCGCCGGGGCCCCGAGGCCCTGCGGGCCGTCCTCGACGCCCCGGACCTCGCCGACGCACTGGTCGTCGTGGACGCCGTGAGCGACGAGGACCTGGTCACCGTCTGCGCGGCCACCGCCCACCTCGCCCTCGTCACCGGGGCGGCCGGGCTCGCGCTCGGACTCACCGGCCCGCACCCCGAGGCCGCCCGCGCCACGCCCGCGTCCCGCCCGGGCGACCCGGGTGTCGTCCTGTCCGGCAGCGCCTCCTCCGCGACCCGGGCCCAGGTCGCCCACGCGCGGGCCCGCCTGCCGCACCGCAAGCTCGACGTCCCCGCCCTGCGCGCCGACTTCGCCGCCGAGGTCGCCGGACTCGTCGACTTCGTCCGCCGGTCCTGGGCGGACGAACCGGGGAAGCCGCCCCTCATCCACTCCGTCGACGACCTCGGCGATCTCGAGAGGACGGCGCCCGCCGAGGGCCCGGCCGCCGCGGAACTCGTCGAGCGCGCCCTCGCCACCTGCGCCACCGCCCTGGTCGCCGCGGGCGCGCGCCGCATCCTCGTCGCCGGGGGCGAGACCTCCGGAGCCGTCGTCACCGCCCTCGGCGTCCGCACCCTGTCCATCGGCTCACCCATCGCCCCCGGCGTCACCTGGGCGCGGGCCGAGGGCCGGGCCCACGGCCGCGACCACAGCGTGGACCTCGCCCTGAAGTCGGGCAACTTCGGCGACACCGCCATCTTCACGGAAGCATGGAGCGCGCTGGTATGAGCGACCCCCGCACCGACCTCGCCGCCGCCGGCGCCCGGCTGGCGGCCCTGGGGCTCAGCCCCGGCTCCTCCGGCAACCTCAGCGTCCGGGCCGACGACCGCATCCTCATCACCCCCACCGGGGCCGACCTCGCCGAGGTCGACCCCGACGCGCTCAGCGTGCTCGCCCTCGACGGCACCCACCTCGACGGACCGCGTCCGTCGAAGGAGTTCCCCCTGCACAGCGCCTTCTACCGGCGGGACGACTCCACCCGCGCCGTCGTGCACCTGCACGCCCGGAACGCCACCGCGGTGTCCTGCCTCCCGCCCTGGTCGGCCCGGAGCGCGGTCCCGCCGCTCACCCCCTACTTCGTGATGCGGGTCGGGCAGACCCCCCTCGTGCCCTACGCCCCGCCCGGCGACGCCGCGCAGGCCGAGGTCCTGTTCCGGCTGCCCTTCCCGCTCCGCGCCGCACTCCTCCAGAACCACGGGCCCGTCCTCGCCGGCCCCACGATGGCCCGCGCCGTCGACGCGGCGGTGGAGCTGGAAGAGGTGTCCGCGCTGCTCCTGGCGCTCGGGGACCGGTCCCCGAGGCTCCTGACGCCCGAGGAGGCGGAGATGCTCGCGCGGACGTACGGCGCGCCGTGGGGCGAGGGCTGACACGGACCGTCGCGGCGGCGGCCGGGTGTGGGGGGGCTCACCCGGC
>NZ_JBEXRT010000046.1:0-52285 GCF_040613235.1 Streptomyces sp. NPDC006296
GCACCGGGCCCCGGGGCGTGGGCCGTGGGCGTGGGTGCCGGTGGGGCCGGGGGGGCCCCGCCCGCCCCCGGGGGTTTCACCCGGGGGCGTTGCCGCCCGGCCCGTACGGGCCGGGCAGGAACCGCCCCGTGTCGGAGGAGTGATCGGCGGTGCCCCCTCATCTCCTCACGGACCGGTACAGGGTCGGCCGTCGCCCGTGGGCGTGGAGCCGGGGCTCCACGCCCACGGCACACGGTCCGGTCAGGCGTCACCCTGTGTGCTCGCCGGTCCTTCCGCATCGGCCGTGGCCCGGCCGGCACGCAGCTGACCTTCTCCCCCGCCGGGCGCGGTACCGGGCGCGTCCCGGTTCCGCGGCGGAGGGAGTGATCACCGGCTGCTGCCGGGCGGACCGTCCGATGGCTACGGGTGGCGGCCCGGCAGCACCGTTTCCGGTTCGGCTGCCGCGACGCCCGTCGCCTCCGTCCTGGGGTTGCGCCGCTGTCTCCTCGCCACCCAGGTGGCGAACCAGGAGAGCAGCATGCACATGCCGATGTAGACGGGGGAGATCACCATCACCACGGGGATGAACGGCAGATCGTAGTCGAGGTTCGACGCGATCAGCTTGCCCGCGTGGAGGAACTCCTCGTAGGTGATGAGGTAACCCAGCGAGGTGTCCTTGAGGGCCACGACCAGTTGGCTGATGATGGTGGGCAGCATCGCCCGGACGGCCTGCGGGGCGAGGACGTGGGTGGTGACCTGGGTCTTGCGCATGCCCAGCGCGTACGCCGCCTCCCGCTGGCCCCGCTCCACCGAGTTGATACCGGTACGGAACACCTCCGCGAGCACGGAACCGTTGTAGAGGGTCAGTCCGGCCACCAGTGCGGGCAGCGGCTGGACCTTGAGCGCGATGAAGATGAAGAAGATCATCACCAGCACCGGCATGGCCCTGAAGAACTCGACCAGCACCGTGGCGATCCAGCGCACCGGCCGGTGGTCGGAGAGCCGGCCGACGGCGAGCACCGCGCCGAGCGCGAGGGAGAGCACCGCCGCGTAGGCGAAGGCCTTGAGGGTGTTGCCGAGGCCGCGCAGCAGCAGTTCCTGGATGCCCTTGTAGGTGAAGGGGGTCCACTTGGCGCTGGTGAACTGGTCGGTGTCGAAGAGCAGGTAGAGGACCCAGGCGAACAGCCCGAGGATCACGGCGGTGGAGAGGATTCCGTAGAGGAGGTGGCGTCGGCGGGTGACGGGCCCCGGGATGTCGTAGAGCGCGGTCGCCGAGGCGGTGGCGTGGGTCATCGGGCGACTCCCCAGCGCTTCTCCAGCACGTGGAAGAGCGCACTGATGGCGAGGGTGATGATCAGGTATCCGACGGCGATCCAGACGAAGGTCCAGATGATGTTGTAGCCGAGTTCGTTGAGGGTCTTGTAGGTGCCGAGGAGCTCGGTGACGCTGAACGCCCCGGCGATCGCCGAGTTCTTGGCGAGGGCGATGAGCGTCGAGCCCACCGGCGGGATGACCGACCGGAAGGCCTGCGGCAGCACCACACTGCCCAGCGTCTGGGTGAAGGACATCCCGAGGCTCCGGGCGGCCTCGCCCTGGCCGGTGGGGACGGTGTTGATGCCCGAGCGCAGGGCCTCGCAGATGAACGCGGAGGTGTAGCAGCCCAGGGCGAGGACCGCGAAGAGCTGGAAGGGCAGGACCAGGCCGAAGCGCGGCAGTCCCAGCAGCACCGCGAAGAACAGCAGGGTCAGCGGGGTGTTCCGGAGCACCGTGACCCAGGCGGTGCCGATGGCCCGGAGCGAGCCGACGGGCGCGACCCGGAACGACGCCATCACGAAACCGAGCACGAGTGCCAGGGCCGAGGCGTAGACGGTGAGTTCGACGGTGCCGAGGAATCCCTTGCCGTAGAGCGACCAGTTGTCTGTCAGTACGTCCATGGTGGTGTCCCGCCCCTCAGTTCGCCGGGTAGCGGTCGATGGGCGGGGGCGTCGGCGCGGGCACCCCGGACAGGCCCAGGGTCGCTTCGAACGCCTTCTTCCAGTTGCCGTTCTTCTCGTTCGCCTCCAGCGCGTCGTCGAGGGCGAAGCGCAGCGCGTTGTCGCTGCGGGGGACGCCGATGCCGTACGGCTCCTGGGAGAAGGGCTTGCCGACCACCTTCATCTCCTCCGGCGCCTTGGCCGCGAAGCCGAGCAGGATGGCGTCGTCGGTGGTGACCGCGTCGACCTGGAAGGTCAGCAGGTTGTCGACGCAGATCGAGTAGGTGTCGTAGGCCACGAGGTGCGCCCGGGGGTAGTCGGCGGCGATGCGCTGGTACGGCGTGGAGCCGGCGGCCGAGCAGACGGTCTTGCCCGCGAGGTCCTGCGGACCGTGGATGTCGTTCTCGTCGGTGCGCACCAGCAGCCCCTGGCCCGCCATGTAGTACGGACCGGCGAAGCCGACGAGCTTCTTGCGCATGGCGTTGATCGTGTAGGTGCCGACGTAGTAGTCGATCTGCCCGTTCTGCAGCGCCGTCTCGCGGTTGGCGGAGGCGATGGTGCGGAAACGGATCGTGTCCGGTGCGAAGCCGAGCGACGCCGACGTCATGCGGGCGATCTCGATGTCGAAGCCGGAGTAGACGCCGGTGGCCGGGTCCTTCTCGCCCAGGTAGGGCTGGTCCTCCTTCGCGCCGACGACGAGATAGCCGCGCTTCTTCGCCTTCTCCCAGGTCTTCGAAGCGGGCAGCCGGAAGCCGGTGTCGACCGTGTAGCGGGGCAGTTGGTCGGCCTTCGGCCCCTTGACCGGCGGGCTGCCCTCCCTGCCGCACCCGGCGGCCAGCACGGCGGCCAGGAGGCAGACCAGCACGGCCGCGATGTTCCTCGTACGCAACATGGTTCCCCCTGTCAGTGCTTGAGGATCTTGGACAGGAAGTCCTTGGCGCGGTCGCTCTCCGGGGCGGTGAAGAAGTCCTCCGGGGTGCGGTCCTCGACGACGCGTCCGTCGGCCATGAAGACCACGCGGTTGGCCGCCGACCGGGCGAAGCCCATCTCGTGGGTGACGACGACCATGGTCATGCCCTCGCGGGCGAGCTGCTGCATGACGTCGAGGACCTCGTTGATCATCTCGGGGTCGAGCGCCGAGGTGGGCTCGTCGAAGAGGAGCGCCTTGGGGTCCATGGCCAGCGCCCGGGCGATGGCGACGCGTTGCTGCTGGCCTCCGGAGAGCTGGGCGGGGAACTTGTCGGCCTGCGAGGCGAGTCCGACGCGCTCCAGCAGTTCCCGGGAGCGCCGGTCGGCCACGTCCTTCTTGCGCCCGCGCACCTTCAGCTGGGCGAGCGAGACGTTGGCCAGCACGGTCTTGTGGGCGAAGAGGTTGAACGACTGGAAGACCATGCCCACTTCGGCCCGGAGTTCGGCGAGCCCCTTCCCCTCCTCCGGGAGCGGCTTCCCGTCGATGGCGATGTGCCCGGACTCGATCGTCTCAAGCCGGTTGATGGTCCGGCAGAGCGTGGACTTGCCCGATCCGGACGGGCCGATGATCACCACCACCTCCCCGCGGCCGACGGTGAGATTGATGTCCTGCAGTACGTGCAACGTCCCGAAGTGCTTGTTGACGTCCCGCAGCTCGATCAACGGATCGACGGCCATACACTGCCCTACCCACTTGTCGCTTGTGTCGAGGTCAGCGCAAACTATCCGGGCCGGACACGCGCTTCGGGGGCGACACGCACCGGCGGCGCATAAGGCTGTTTATCGCGTTTTGGCCTCGGGGCCGCTCTCGGCCGACTCCGCGTACATGTCGAAGAGCTCGGGGCTGCCGGACATCGCCCAGTCCAGGCCCGCGGCGACCACGTCGATCTCGCGCCCCGACGCCAGCCGCACCACGGGCCTCCCGCCGGCCAGGATGTCCCAGACCGCCCCGGGGACCGTGCGCACCAGGACGGTACCGAGGTAGAGGCCGGCGTCGTTGCCCACCCAGGGCAACTCCTCCGGGTCCTCGCGCCAGATGGGCGGCAGCTGGTCGAGCGCGGACAACGAGCGCGGGCTGTCGTCGAGTTCGAGACCGCACTGCCCGGCGCGGGCGCGCAGCAGCTCGCATTCCGCGAACAGCTCGGCCACACCGTCCGGGTCGGTCCTGACGACGGACGCGAGCGCCGGCCGCCGTGTACCGCCTTGACGATTACGCCAGTTGTCCAGGAAAGGGAGTTTCATACGACCAGGATCCCACCCCGGGAGCGTTCCGCACCGCAGGGCGCGCGTCCGTTCGAGAACGGGCGCGGGCCCGGTGCGCGCCCCCGGTCACCGGGCGCCCGCCGGGGAGGACGGGACAGCCCGTAGGGTGCGGGCATGACCTCGCGCGACTATCTGTCCGAACTGTTCTCCCTGGAGGGCCGGGTCGCCGTGGTGACCGGTGGCAGCTCCGGTATCGGCCGGGCTGTCGCCGGGGCGCTCGCGCACGCCGGTGCGCGGGTGGTGGTCGTGGCGCGCGGGGAGGCGGAACTGGCGCGGACCGTCGGCGAACTCGAGGCGGACGGCTGCCGGGCCGCCTGGGTGAGCGCCGACCTGGCGACCTCCGAGGGCGTGCGCACGGCCGGCGAGGGGGCCGCGGCCGTGTTCGGCGAACCCGACATCCTCGTCAACTGCGCGGGGATCAACCTGCGCCCGCCGATGGGCGAACTCGACGAGGAGGTCTGGGACACCACGATGGCGGTGAACCTCAAGGCCCCCTATCTGCTGGGCCGGCGGTTCGGACCGGGCATGGCGGAGCGCGGCCACGGCCGGATCATCCACATCTCGTCCCAGCAGGCCCACCGGGCGTTCGTGCAGAGCGGTGCGTACGGCGTCTCCAAGGGGGCCCTGGAGTCCCTGGCCCGCTCCCAGGCCGAGGCCTGGTCGCCGTACGGCGTCACCTGCAACACCCTGGTCCCGGGGTTCGTGATGACGCCGCTCAACGCGCGGCTGTCCTCGGACCCGGAGCGGGTGGCGGCCCTGGCGGCCCGCACGATGGTGGGACGCAACGGACTGGCCGAGGACTTCGCGGGCGCGGCGGTGTTCCTGGCGAGTGCGGCCTCGGGCTATGTGACCGGGCAGTCGGTGTTCGTCGACGGCGGGTTCTCCGTGCACTGAGGCGGTACGCCGCACCGCCGTCGGCCCTCCGGTGCACGGAGGGTGACCGGCCGCGTGCTCAGACGTCCAGGTCGACGACCACCGGGGCGTGGTCGGAGGCTCCCTTGCCCTTGCGCTCCTCGCGGTCGACGTAGCTGTCCTTGACCGCCGCGGCGAAGGGCGCGTTGCCGTACACGAGGTCGATGCGCATGCCCCGGTTCTTCGGGAAGGCGAGCTGGCGGTAGTCCCAGTAGGAGTACGGGCGGTCGTACTTGAGGGGACGCGGCACCACGTCGGAGAGCCCCTGCTCGCGCAGCGCGGCGAGCGCCTGCCGCTCGGCCGGGGTGACGTGGGTGGCGCCCTCGAAGACGGCCGGGTCCCAGACGTCCTCGTCCGTGGGCGCGATGTTGTAGTCGCCGAGGACCGCGAAGGGCCGCGTGCCCGCGGCGTCCGCGGCGACGGCCTCCCGCAGGGCCTCCAGCCAGCGCAGCTTGTAGGCGTAGTGCTCGTGGGCGACCTCGCGGCCGTTGGGGACGTAGACGGACCAGACGCGGGCGCCGCCGCAGGTCGCCGACACCGCCCTCGGCTCCTGCACCCCGTCGTACTCCGGGCCGCCGGGGAGGCCCGTCACGACGTCCGCGAGGCCCACGCGGGAGAGCACCGCGACGCCGTTCCACCGGCCGGTGGCGTGGACCGCCGACTCGTACCCCGCCTCCCGCAGCGCCTCGGCGGGGAACTGCTCCAGCGTGCACTTGGTCTCCTGGAGGCAGAGCACGTCGGTGCCGCTGCTCTCCAGCCAGGCCAGCAGCCGCGGGAGCCGGGCGGTGACGGAATTGACGTTCCAGGTGGCGATGCGCATGAGGCCAACCTAGCCGCTCGCACCGACAGCCGGGTCAGAGCCCGGTCGCGTCGCCCGGGGCCAGCCGGCGGTGGTCCGCCCCGCCGAGTGCGCCGATCTGGGTGTCGTAGATCGGGCGGGCGAGATCGGTCAGCAGGGCGTCGTGGATGTCGATGGCACGGCGCGGCGCCACCTCGCGCACGTAGTCGATGACCTCGGAGATCTTGTTCCAGGGAGCCATGACCGGGAGCATCAGGGTGTCCACCGGGTGATCGGGCACTGTGAGGGCGTCGCCCGGGTGGAAGACCGATCCGTCCACCAGGAAGCCGATGTTGGTGATCCTCGGGATGTCCGGGTGGATCACCGCGTGCAGTTCGCCGTGCACCTGCACCTCCAGTCCCGCGGCGGTGAAGGTGTCGCCGTAGCCGACCGTGTGCACGCGCCCCGGGAACGCGGCGGACAGCCGTTCGGCCACGCTGCGCAGGGTCCATACGCGCAGGGCGGGGTCGGACTCCAGCGCGGCCCGCAGCCGCGCCTCGTCGAAGTGGTCGGGGTGCTCGTGCGTCACCAGGATCGCGTCCGCGCCGACCGTGGCGTCGTCCTCGGTGAACGCGCCCGGGTCGATGACGAGCGACTGCCCGCCGCGCTCCAGGCGGACGCAGGAGTGGGTCTTCTTGACGAGGGTGAGAGACGAAGCGTTCATCCCACCATCCTGCTATGCGGGCGGGGTGGTTTCCTCCTGGATCACGGACTGCGCGATCCCGAACGCGGCGTCCGCCGCCGGAAGGCCGCAGTAGACGGCCGTCTGGAGCAGCACCTCCTTGATCTCGACGGGCGTGAGGCCGTTGCGCAGGGCGGCCCTGACGTGCTGGGCGAGGCCGCCCAGGTGCCCGGACGCGACGACCGCGGTGAGGGCGACGCAGCTGCGGGACCTGCGGTCGAGGCCCTCCCGGCTCCAGATCTCGCCCCAGGCGTACCGGGTGACGAGCTCCTGGAAGTCGTCGGTGAAGGCGTCGGAGGCGGCCGTGGCGGCGTCCACGTGGGCATCGCCCAGCACCTCGCGCCGGACCTTCATCCCCCGGTCGTACCGGTCGCTGCGTCCCGCCGGGACCGCTTCCGGCGGTCCGGCCGCGGCGGCGATCTCCGCGACGGGGACGACCGGGGCGAACGTGGGCGCGAAGCCGGGGGCCGGCGGTACGGGGATCGACGCCTGGGTGTCCTGCCAGGCGGTCGAGAAGTGCATGAGCAGCAGGTCGGTGACGGCGGACGGCTGCTCGACCGGCGCCAGGTGCGAGGCACCGGGCACCAGGGCGAGCCGGGCGTCCGGGATACCCGCGACCAGGGTCCGCGCCTCGGCGGGCCCGGTGACCTTGTCCTCGGCGCCGACCAGGACGAGGGTCGGGACCCCGATGCGCGGGAGCTCCGTACGGATGTCGAAGGCGGCCAGGGCCTCGCAGGCGGCGATGTAGCAGCCCGGGTCGGTGGTGCGGACCATCTGGACCGCCCACTCGACGATGGCCGGCTGGGCGGCGGCGAAGCCGGGGGTGAACCAGCGTTCCGGGGAGGTGCGGGCGATCGGCTCCAGTCCGTTGCTGCGGACCATCACCCCGCGCCGGCGGAACTCGTCGGCGGTACCGAAGCGCGGTGACGCGGCGACGAGCGCCAGGGCCGCGACCCGGTGGGGATGGCGCAGCGCGATGTCGGCGCCCACGGCCCCGCCGATGGAGCAGCCCGCGTAACCGAACCGCTGGACGCCGGCGGCGTCCAGCGTGGCCAGGAGGCGGTCGGCGAGGTCGGCGACCGAGGCGGCGGGGTAGGCGGGGGCTCCGCCGTGACCCGGCAGGTCGAAGCGGAAGATGCGCCAGTGCTTGGACAGCTCGGGTATCTGGCGGTCCCACATGTGCCATGTGGTCCCCAGAGAGGCCCCGATCACCAGGACCGGAGCGTCTTCTGGCCCGTCGAAGCGGTACTGCAGGGTATGCGGTGGTGTCTCGGTCACCCGGAAAACCCTCTCATCTGTCACGAGATGTCACATCGCCGGGGTGGGCCTGGCCGGTCCCGGCTCTTTCACGATGCCGGCTCCGGCGCCGGGGCCCTCACGAGACCAGGGGTGGCTCACGGGTCTGCCGCAGCCTTGTGCAGAGCGTCCCCCGGGATGGCGGCCCCACGAAGATCCTCTGCATCCGGCTCGGCGACACCACCGGCCGGTCGTCCTGAAATGCGTATGTCCGGCCACAACCTCCGTACACCGGTGGTCGGTCGTGGACGGCCACGGTCAGGGGTCATACCGGTTCCATACAGCCGCCGTACCGAGAGCGAAGCCGAGGATCCTAGCTTTCTTCTCGGCGGGCAACGGCCCGCCCCACACGGCCACAGTCGGCCGGGCCGCCCCGTCCCGGGGCGCCACTGCGATCCGACCCCTGAAATGGAGATCACGATGGCGGAGTACACCCCTTCCGAGGAGTCCCCCGAGGTCGAGGCGCACAGCGCGGACGAGGCCGCCACGGCGCCTGAGCAGTTCCAGGAGGCGTCCGAGATCATCTGCGGCGTGTACGACAAGGAAGTCCAGGTCTGACAGCCCTGACGCTTCCCGACCCGGGCGTGCCCGGCGGATCAGGACCGGCACCGGTCAGGATCCGCCGGGCACGCCCGGGGCCGGCCCGGCGGCTCGTCCCGCCGGCCGGCCTCGTCCCTGACGGCACCTGGAGATGTGGACATGGCGTTGCGAATCCTTGAGGGACGGTCCGGTGTGTGGTGCCAGGGCACGGGGGGCACGCTGCTGCTGCCGTTCTCCCACGCGGTGGACGGGCTGCTCACCGACGAGGGCCGCGCGGCGGTCTCCCGGTCCGGCATCACGGAGGAACGGCCGCCCCGCAGGTACAGCCTGACGGTCGTGACGGCGACCGACTGCAACCTCGGCTGCCCCTACTGCTTCCAGAACACCGCGCCTGCCGAGCCGGGCCGGTTCGATCCGCCGCGGATCCCGCGCGCCGTGCTCGACGACGCGACGATCGAGAAGATCGCCGCCTTCGCCGGACCCCGCATGCGGAGCGCCGGAACCGACCGGCTGTTCGTCCTGCTCTTCGGCGGCGAACCGCTGCTCAATCCGGCGGCCTGCCGGGCGCTCCTGACCCGGCTGGGGCGACTGGCCCCGGTCACCGCCTCGATGGTCAGCAACGGCGTGCTGCTCACCCCGACCGCCGCCAGGTCGCTCAGCGCGCTCGGACTGCGTTCCGTGCAGGTCACGCTGGACGGGCCGCGCGATCTGCACGACGGCCTGCGGACGACACGGGCCGGGCGCGGCACCTTCGAGCGCATCATCGCGAACCTGGCAGCGGCCCAGGAGACGACGGATCTGCGCTTCACCCTCCGTATCAACGCCACGGCCGCCGTCCTGCCCCGTCTCGAAGAGCTCGCCGACCGTTTGGCGGACCGCCTCGACGCCTCGCGCTGCGTGTTCGACGTGGCTCCCGTGCTCAACTACGCGGGACTGTACGACGCCGGGATCGACCACACGGCCTCGGAGGTCTCCGCCGTGCTGTCCGGCTACGCCGCCGCCCTGGGCCACGGTTTCGAGGTCGGCTGGCCCGGTGTCGGCGCCTGTGGCTTCTGCACCGAGCGCGACGGGACGACGGGAGCCGTGATCAACGCCGACGGCACGCTCTACAGCTGCTGGGAGACCATAGGCAAGCCCGGGTACGAGGTGGGCACCCTCCAGAAGGGCTACACCGAGTATCCGGAACACGCCTGGGTCAGCTGCGGGGAGTTCGCCGCGCGGGAATCGGCGGCCGGCACGGCGTCGTTCGCCGACCGGCTCACGGTCGGCCTGCTGGAACTCCTGCGGAGCCACCGCAGGAGGGCGGCGGCACAGCCGGCGGGTGTGTCGTGAGGGCGCTGTTCTGCTCGCTCTCCGATCCCGGGTACCTGTATCCGGCCACGGCCGTCGCCCAGGAGACACATCGGCGGGGCCACTCGGTCTTCATCGTCTCGTCCGGTCCGGCCGCCCGTGCCGCCGAGGAAGCGGGCCTGACCGTGCTCCCGTCGGACGGGGCCTTCGCCGTGAGCGGTTGGTTCCGCTCCGCGTACGGGCAGTACGAGCACGTACGGCGGGCGGTGCGGCGGACGCGGCCCGACGTCCTCGTGACGTCCGTGCTGTGTCCGGGCGCTCTCGTGGCCGCCCAGGTGCTGGGGCTGCCCGTCGTCGTGCTCGGTCTGGCCTGTCACCTCTGGCCGCATCGCGGGGCCGACGAGGTCGACGATCCCCAGGACCGGGCCTGGCGCCTCGACAGCATGCTGGAGGTCCACCGCGCGTTGCGTGCGGAACTGGGTCTGCGCGATGCCGGCGCGGCGGGACAGGACGCGCTGCTGGGCACGTCCTTCCTGCTCCGCGGCCACCCCTCCCTGGAGCCGCCGGGAACGGAACTGCCCGAACGCGTGCGCCACGTGGGCCCCTGCTGGTGGGAACCGCCCGCCGACGAGGGGGAGCTCCACTCGGCACGGCACCGGCTGGACCGGGTCGGCAAACCCGTCGTCTACGTCCACCTGGGCCGTGTCTTCGGCGGCGAGAGCCTGTGGCCCTGGATCCAGCGTGCTTTCACCGGAGGGGAGTTCCAGGCGGTCGTCGAGCTGGGCCGCAGCGCCGAGCCCCCCGTTCTCCCGGAAGCGGCCGACGTCACCGTCGTGCGTCTGCCGTGGATGTCGCCCCTGCTGGAGCGGTCAGCCCTGGTCGTCAGCAGCGGCACCAGCGCACCGGTTCTCGGCTCGCTGCTGCACCGGCGGCCGCTGCTGGTCTCGCCGAACGGCGGCGAGCAGGCCGTGCTGGCGGCCGCCTGCCGACGAGCGGGTGTCGCCGCCGTGCTCGACCGGAGCCGTGGTGGCGGCCAGGTGCGCACCGCGGCCGACGACCACGCGATGACCGGCCGTACGCGCCGGATCTCGGACGAGTTCACCCAGGCCAAGAGCGAGTCCCGAGCCGCGCAGGCCGTGGAGGACGCCTGCCGTTGACACGGCGCGGCCACCACATCCCCCTCTCCCCCGCCTACGGAAGGAACAGCCCCGTGCCCCTCACCCCCGCACCCGCCGACCACGCCGCCGTCGCCTACGACACCATCGCGCCGTTCTACGACTCCCTCACCCGCCACGACGACTACGACGCCTTCGCCGGCCTTCTGGAAGGCCTGATCAAGGAGGCCGGGCCGGCCGGAGCGCGTCTGCTCGACGCCGGTTGCGGAACGGGACGGAGCAGCGTCCTCTTCGCCGACCGCGGCTACCGGGTCACCGGGTTCGACATCAGCGCCTCGATGATCGACATCGCCCGCGACCGGCACGCGGACACCGGGATCGACTTCCACGTCCACGACATCCGCGACCCGGCGCCGGGCCAGGGCCCGTACGACGTCGTGCTCTGCATGAGCGACATCGTCAACTACCTCGTCGATCCCGCCGACCTGGCGGCGGCGTTCACACGCCTCTCGGCCGCCATGGCACCCGGCGGCGTCCTGGTCTTCGACGCCAACACCGCCCTCGGCTACGACCTGATGAGGGAGCCGCACATCGTCCGTGACGAGGGGCTGCTCGCCGTGCTGAGCGGAAAACACCTCGAGTCCGGCGGCCGGTACCGGCTGACCGTGGACGCCTTCCGCGCCGAAGCGGGCACGGACACGTGGAGCCGCACCACGGCCGAGCACCATCAGGCGCACCACAGCCAGGACCGGTTCGCCGAGCTCCTGGACGCCGCCGGGCTGCGGCTCGCCGCCCGCCGCGGGCTGCACATCTCCGGCAGCCTGTCCGACCACGTGGACGAGGCCGACCACACCAAGGGGCTCTACGTCGCCGTCAAGCCGCAGACCTCCTGACCACGCTCCGCCCACGTCCTGACGCCTCGGCCTCTCGACGTCCCGACCGGGAGGGTGTCCCTTGATCAACAGGAACTTCACGCTGCTGTGGACGAGCCAGGCACTGTCCTGCACGGCCGGCGAGATGGCCGCGCTCGCCCTCCCGATGGCGATCCTGATCACGACGCGCTCCCCGGTGGACGCGGGGCTGGTGGCCACGGCGATCGGCATCGCGGAGCTGATCGCCAAGCTGCCGGGCGGGCTGCTGGCGGACACGGTCGACCGCCGGCGTCTGATGATGTTCTGCGACGCGGCGCGTGCCGTACTCGCCCTGACCCTCGCGCTCGCCCTCGCCACCGGACGGTTCACCACCGCGCTGGCCATGGTCACCGGAGTCCTCACCGCCGTCCTGTCGACGATGTTCTCACCGGCCGAAGGAGGCGTGATCCGGCAGATCGTGCCGCGCGAGCGGCGCCGTGAGGCGGTCACCACCAACATCGTGCGGACCAATGTGGCCATCGCCGGGGGGCCGCCGCTGGGCGGCGCCCTCCTCGGGTTCGGAGCCCCGCTCGTCTTCCTGATCGACGGCCTGTCGTATCTGGCCTCCTTCGGTCTGCTCTCCCGCATCCGGTACGTGCATCCGCCGGCGCCCACCGGCCCGGACACGCCTCGCCGAGGACTGCGGCACATGGGCGACGAACTGACCCGCGGCATCCGGTGGGTCTTCCGCCGGCGTTCGCTGCTCGCCCTCATCGGCTTCGTCGCCTATCTCAACCTGCTGGGCCGGGCGGTGGAACTGCTCGCCGCCGTCCAGTCCTCCGACTTCGGCAGCGAGCCGGTGGCCGCCGGCGTCGTGCTCACCGCCGCCGGCTGCGGGGGCATCGCGGGCGGTGTGAGCGCCGGATGGGTGCTCAAGCGGCTGAGCCCCGCGACCATCATCGGCGCGGTCTGCGGTTCCTGGCTGGTGCTCATCCCGCTCACCGCCACCGGTCACCAGCTACTCACGGTCGTCGCCGTCTTCACCCTGGTCTTCGCGTTGCCGCTGATCGGGGCACTCGTCTCGCTGTCCGTCCTGCTGGACTCCCCGTCCCACCTCCAGGGCCGTATCTCCACCGCCACGACCATGCTCGCCGTGAGCATCGCCTGGATCGGGCCGGGGGCCACCGGGTTACTGATCGCGGGCCCGGGGGCGCAAGTGGCCTCGCTGGTCCTCGCCGCGCCGTTGGCGGTCATGCTGCTGACGCTGCTGACGAGCGCCCGGCTGCGGGACGCCTTCAACACGCTCAGCACCGGTGATCCGGCGGAGCGGCCGACGGAGGACGAGGCCGGCAAGGCGAAGCGGGAGGACGGCTCCGTCAAGCCCGGCTGAGGCGTGGGTGCGTGACCGGGGCGAGGCATCGTGTGCCGGTGATGGCATGATCCGGCTGTGGCGATCGTGGTCGACCGGACGGTCCTCGCGCATCGGCTGTTCACCGGAATTTCGCGGCGCCATCCGGCCTGCCGGCGAGGGCCTGGTGGCGCTTCTGGAACCGTTCACTCACGGTGCCGTTCGAGGCGTCTCGCTCGCGACCCAGGGCACGGCCCGTTGACGCGCCGCCTCGGCCGGAGCGCGGACATCAGACCCGTGATCTCCTGATACTCCGCATCTGCCGCCATCGGGCCACAAGCCTCACAGCCGGAGCAGCGGATGAGCGGTGCCGCATCCCTGGAGAGCACGACATCGTTCCACAGGGGAACGCCGCACCATGCGTGGCAGCCGCCCCGCTCCGCGTCCGGGCAGCGCGCTGATCAATTCGGTCGAAGCATCGCCTGAACTGGCGTCCGTCATACTTGGCCGGTGTCCCGTTGCAGTAGTTCGACTGGGGAGAGGCGGCCAAGGGTGAGCAGCGACAGCAGGGGTGTGGGGAAGGTCGCGGTACGACTCAAGTGGGACCCCAATCCGTGGAATGAGTCGCCGCAGCATTTGGACATCATCGCCACCACCTACTCGGAGGCCGCCGCTTACGGGCCGCCTGCTTACGTCGTCCACTTCGACAGCCGCTCGCCGGACGGCACTATCAACATGAGTCGGCACAGCCGGACAGGGCAAGGCTTCGGCTACGTCGAAGAGATGACCTTGGAGCTCGATCGCCTCTCTTCCTCCTTCGCACGCGTCGTCGTGGGCGTGGCAATCCATCAGAACGACGGCCGTAAGGAATTCGCCGACATCTCGAACGCCGGAGTTCTGGTTGCCGAGGGATACGAGGAGCTCCTCAAGGACGACTTCTCCCAGGTCAGCGGATCCTGTGCGGCAACGGTCGCGGAGTTCGTGCGGCAGGCTTCCGGAGCGTGGATGTTTCGGCCGATGATCTGCGGCTTCGACAGTGATCCGCTGCTCTTCACCGCAGAGATGGGCCGCTCCACGCGACCATAGGCGCTTTCCTGGTCGCGATAGGCCGAACACGAGCCCGCTGCCCGGTGTGCCGGTTGACACGTCTGCACGCACCTCTGGCGTCGGCACGGTCATGCCGACGGAGCGGGACAGCCACCGTCCCGCCTGGACGAGCCGGACGTAGGTGACGCTTGCGGAATCGGTGCGGATCAGGGTCCGGCGCCCGCGCCGGTACTCCTTCGGCGGCTGGGCCAAGGACAGTTGCGTGGCGGTGATGTGGTCGGCCGCGGAGTTCGATCCTGCGTTGCCCGGTCCGTGGTCGACGAACCCCATCAGCGGGTGGTGACGGCTCGAAACTCCACGGTGCGCGTCGCTGGGCTGCGGTCTCATGTGCTGAAGGCGTCTCAGAGCGTCACATCATGATCAGGTCACGGATCCTGGAGGCGGGCCACCTGGGCGAAGCAAGGGCGTGCATGCGCACGGCCCGTGTTCGGGTGACTGGATGAGGATCTTGGTGCTGGGGGAACCGCATGGGGGGCCGCGAGGCCTCGCGGCAGGCACTGGAGCGTGGGCATCGGGTGACGTGCCTGGCGGTCTTCCTCGTCCCCGCGCTCGCCGTCGTGGTCCTCGGCGGCTTTCTCGTCGCCAACGGCCTCACCATGATCCGCAAGGAGGACCGCAGACCCGCCAACCTCTCGTCAGGACCGGCCGGAGTCGGCATCTTCGCCGTCCTCGCGCTGGTCGCCACGGCCGACCACCCCGGCGACTCGAAGGCATACCGCTCCTTCATCCTTGCCCTGGTGCTGGTCACCGGCTGCATCGCGTTCCGCCCGGCGGTCGGGATGAGGCTCGTCCGCACGATCTCCTTGAGCACCGTGCGCGCGATCGTGTGCACAGGCCGGCTCAGGGCGGTCCGGTCGACGACGCAGATGTGCCTGGTGGACTCGCGGGCGAACACGGCACCCGGAGGTACACCTGAACCGGCGCGGGTCCGGTTCCCGGCCCTCGGCTCTCGGCTTCCGTTTGAACGCGTGCACCGGGGTACACGGCGCCGGGGACTCCGCCGCCCCGCCCACTCCCACCGATAACGCTTCCCGGGGTCCGGCCTGATGACGCGAGACAGAGGATGGACCAGGCGTGCACATAACCACCGAGGGCGTTCTATACACATGCCTCGGCATCGGGGTCCTTCTCGCGGCGGCGTTGCCCCGGCTGCTCGCCCGACTGCCGGTGTCCGTGCCGATCGTCTTCCTGACCGCCGGGGTGGTCCTCCACCTGACACCGCTGCCGCTGCCCGAGTTCGACCCGGCAGCCGATCGCGTCTGGGTCCACCACCTCACCGGACTCTGCGTGATCGTCTCGCTGATGGGGGCCGGCCTGGCCATCAACCGCCCCCTCGGGTGGCGCTCCTGGGCCGCGACCTGGCGGCTCCTCGGGCTGGCGATGCCGCTCACGATCGGGGCGACGGCGTTCGCTGCCTGGGCACTGCTCGGCTGGCCCGTGTCCGTGGCACTCCTGATTGCCGCTGCCCTCGCGCCGACGGACCCCGTCCTGGCCTCCGAGGTCCGCGTGGGGGAACCGTCCGCCGAGAAGAACGACGAGGACGAGGTGCGCTTCGCCCTCACGAGCGAGGCCGGGCTCAACGACGGTCTCGCCTTCCCGTTCGTCCTCGCGGCCCTCGCCCTGGCCACCGCCGGGAACAGCTGGACCGGTGGCTGGATAGGGCACTGGATCTGGAGCGACGTGCTTCTCCGGATCGCCGTGGGCGTGGCGGTGGGCCTCGCCATCGGCTACCTGCTGGGCCGGCTGCTCTTCCGGTCCCGGGCCGAACAACTGCGGCTCGCCGAGCAGGGTGAGGGCTTCGTGGCGCTGGCGGCGACTTTCCTGGCCTACGGTCTCGCCGAGAGTCTGCACGGCTATGGCTTCCTCGCGGTCTTCGTCACCGCCTGTGCGCTGCGCAGGTCGGAGCACAGCCACGGCTACCAGCGAGTGATGCACGCGTTCGTCGAGCAGATCGAGCGGCTGCTCATGGCACTGCTCCTGTTCGGCCTGGGCGCCTATGCGGTCTCGGGCGGTCTGGCCGCACTCACCTGGAGGGGCGCAGCGGTGGGCGTACTGCTGCTCCTCCTCATCCGCCCGGCCGCCGGCTGGCTCGCCCAACTGCGGGGCGCGGGACGCCCCAACGAACGCGCAGGTACCGCCTTCTTCGGAATCCGGGGCATCGGCTCGCTCTTCTATCTCGCCTACGCCTGTGGAGAGCGTGACTTCGGCGCGTACGAGGAGGAGATGTGGGCCGTCGTCGTCTTCGCCGTCCTGATCTCCGTGGTGATCCACGGAGCCGCCGCAGCCCCCGTGACGTCCTATCTCGACCGCCGCTCGGCCCGGGCGTCCTGACTCTCTGCGCGGCGGGGGGCCCGGCACGGCGGATACCGTCGCACTCCGGCCGTCGTCGAACTGCGTCACCGCAGATCCGACCCTGAGGTAGGCGCAGTTCACCGGCCACGGAGCCAACCGCGCGAAGCGCCGCTCGACTGCCGGGCGGACGTGGTGGTGACCCGGCGGCCACGACGCACCCAGGGACCGGAAGTGGCCGTCCCGCGTGGGTCCGGGCTCACCACTGTTCCGCGCTGAAGCGGTGTCACGCCGGGCACGTCGTCCTGCCCGCTCGCGCCGAGGACCACCGGCCGAGGAAGGCAACCGGTCGAGGACGGCGCCCGGGAACCTGCCGGGCACCGCCCGGCCCGGCCGCCACGAGACGCGGAAAGGCCACCGACGCTGTGTCGGCGGCCTTTCCGATGCGCGCGTACCACTCCGAGTGGCCGGCTGTCAGGGATCGTGAGAACCGGAGCATGAGGTCGGGGCGGACTGTCCTCGGGACGGGGAGACACATCGCGCTCCGCACAGGACCGGACGAGCGCCACTCTCGACGGTCACCGCCGGATCGCCCAGGGGTGGAGTGGGGGGGCGGGAGCTCCGCCGCGCCCGTCAAGAAACGCTCCTCCGCCGTCGCGGGCTCTCGCCTCGGCTCCCTCGATCGGGCACACCCGCACGCCTGCCGGCCGGTGCGCTTCAGACGATTCCGGTGACTGCCCGGCAGCGCCGGGTCAGAAAGGCATCCGGCTGCGCGCGCGGCGCCCGGCGGAACCGCTGCGGCCCACCGCCCGGGAACTGCTGGAGAACGGCTTCTGCAGGAGGCGGCCGAGGATGCCGGGCGCCTTGCCTCCCGCGCGCGCTCCCGCCCCCAGCGTGCGCTGCGTGCCGTTCTGCGGGTGCCGGGAGAAGCGCGGCAGCAGGAACGCCAGTACCAGCAGCACGACACACACTGCGACGATGCCGACGATGATCATAGGAAACTCCCTCGGTCCGGATGACGGCGCGAACGGGCGCTGCGAGCCTGCCGTGCGGCCGGAGGGGACTCCCGGTCGCACGTTCCCGTGTCGCGCACCGGAAGACTCACGCTCACCCTCCGGCGCGGCTCGTGTGTCCGCCCGGCGGCGGCGCAAACCAGACGCGGGCTTCGGAACCACAGGCAGGCCGCGTCCGGCAGGCTGCGACAGATTCGCGCGTGAGGCAAAGCGTGCGCAAAGGGGACGGGGGTACTTCAGGGGACGTGGACGAGGAAGCCAAGCAGAATCTGCTCGAGGGGCTCAGCATCGACAGGAGCCGCCCGGAGAGACCCGTGCTGCTGGACGGCGCGGGTGACACGATCCAGACCTGGCGGGAGAACCATCCCTACACGCGCAGACTGCGGCGTGCCGAGTACGAGAGCAGCAAGCGCGTGCTGCAGATCGAACTGCTCAAGCTCCAACGGTGGGTGCAGGACTCGGGCGCGCGGGTCGTCGTCCTGTTCGAGGGTCGGGACGCGGCGGGCAAGGGCGGGACGATCCAGCGCTTCACGGAGCGTCTCAACCCCCGCGGCGCTCGGATCGTCGCTCTCGACAAGCCGTCGGACCGAGAGTCAGGACAGTGGTACTTCCAGCGGTACGTCCGCCATCTCCCCGCACGAGGGGAGATCGTCTTCTTCGACCGGTCCTGGTACAACCGGGCCGGCGTCGAGAAGGTGATGGGGTTCTGCACGGCCCGCGAGTGCGAGCTGTTCCTCCGCCAGTGCCCTCTCTTCGAGGAGATGCTCGTGGAGGACGGGATCATCCTGGTCAAGTTCTGGTTCTCGGTCTCACGCGCCGAACAGCGCACCCGCTTCGCGATCCGGCAGGTGGACCCGGTGCGGCGGTGGAAACTGTCCCCGACGGATGTAGCGTCTCTGGATCTGTGGGACGCGTACACCGACGCGAAGATAGCCATGTTCCGCGCCACCGACACCGCGGTGGCGCACTGGACGGTCGTGAAGAACAACGACAAGCGGCGCGGGCGGCTCGAGGCGATGCGCAGCCTGCTCGCACGGGTGGACTACGAGAACAAGGACGAGACCGCCGTCGGGCTACCCGACCCACTGATCGTCGGAGCAGCGGAAACCCTGCTGGAACCGGGCGAGGAGCCCGTCGTACTTTCCCCTACTCCCCTCACGGGCACCCACGACGCCCCGGGGAGCCACCCCTCACCGTGAGGCGCTTCGTCTCCGCCGAGCGCTCAGGCACACGAGCCGGCGTCGGTGCGGTGTCGCGCCCCATGGCGACGGGCCCTGCGAGAGGAAAAGCTGACGCCGCATCAGCCGTCGCCGGAAAACCCGCTGCGGACGGCGCCCGCACCCGAAGGGGCGCGGGCGCCGTCCGCCCGCCGCGAGGGGGCGGCCGCCCCCTGGGCGAGTGTGGCGTGGGTCACTGTTGACCATCCAATCGGGACCCATTTAATATCATCGGAAATCATCCGCCGCCGGGGCGGCCGGAGAAGAGGAATCTCCTCGGACGGCCCCTCCGCGAGCATCTGACACACTTTTATGGGGTTCCGGTAAGAAATGGCGTTGTCCAGGCGTTCACGCGAGTTCCCTCGTCGCCCGTGAGGACGTCGACCCGCGCCCCGGAGGGGCTGCCACACGGTGCACACGTCCGTTCAGCAGGAGAAACGGCCGTCCTGGGCAGCCCGGTGCCTCCGCTCCGGTTCCGTTCCGGTTCCGTTCCGGTTCCGCCCCGGAGTTTTCCGCTCTGCGCATTGTTTCGCTGTACACATTCCGGACTCCGGATTGAATCGTTCGAAATCGGCGAACTCGCGCGCACCCATGCGTGATTTCGCGACTGATTGATCCTCCGGTGACGCAGGATCCGATTCCCGGCGCGTTCTTTCTAGTGAGGGGCAACCCCGTGCCTTCCCCCCGAACCACCGTCACCCACCACTCCGGCGGCGAGAGCTCCCCCGCGCCCCTGTCACTGGCACAGGAGCGGCTGTGGGTCATGGCGCGCATGGACGGAGACGCCAGCGCCGCCTACAACGAGCCGATGCCCTTCGACATCCGGGGGCCGCTGGACCGGGACCTGCTCGTCCGGGCGCTGCACCTGCTGGCCGCGCGGCACGAGGCGCTGCGCACCCGTCTGGTGCCCTCCGGGGGCTCGGCGTTCCAGGTCGTGGATCCGCCGGACACCGGTTTCCCGGTGGTCGTGGAGGACCTGACGGGTCTGCCGGACGCGGCCGAGCGCTTCGCGCGGACACGGCGGGAGGTGGAGGGCACTCCGTTCCGCCTGGGCGAGGAACCCATGGTGCGCGGCTGCCTGGTGGCGCTCGAACCGGAGTACCACGTCCTGCTCCTGACGGCCCATCACATCATTTTCGACGGCTGGTCCCGCACCCTGCTGCTCAAGGAGCTGGGCCTGGTGTACGCCGCTCTCCAGGAGGGGCGGGACGCGTCGCTGCCGGAGCTGACGTGGCAGTACAGCGACTACACCCGCTGGCAGTGGGACTGGATGTCGGGTGAGGAACCCGAAGCGCACGCCGCCTACTGGTCCGGCGCGCTGGCCGGCGCCCCGGCCGTGCTCTCCCTGCCCACCGACCGGCCCCGTCCGCCCGAGCAGTCCTTCGACGGCGACCGGGTGCCGGTGACCGTGGACGAGGACCTGACACGGGCCCTGCGCGCCCTCGCCGCCGACAACGATGTCTCCCTGTACGCGACCGTGCTGACCGGCTGGACGGTGCTGCTGTCCCTCCTCTCCGGACAGGACGACATCGTTGTCGGGGCTCCCACGTCGAACCGCCGCCGCGGGGACGTCACCGGCCTGATCGGCTTCTTCGTCAACACGATCGCCCTGCGCACGGACCTGTCGGGCTCCCCCACGGTCAGCAACGCCCTGAAGCAGGTGAACCAGCGGATCCGCGACGCCCTCAAGCACGTCGACCTGCCGTTCGAGCGGGTCGTGGAGCTGGTCAACCCGCCGCGGAGCCCCGCCTACACGGCGCTGTTCCAGGCGATGTTCGCCTGGGTCCCCTCCATGAAGAAGGAGCTGGACCTCCCCGACCTGAACGTGGCGCTGCGAGAGGACGCCGCTCACGTCCCGGCCAAGTTCGACCTGGTCCTGGCGCTGGCCGACGAGGGCCCGGTGCTCAGCGGGGAGATCGACTACGCGGTGGCGCTGTTCGACCGGGCGACCGTCGAGCGGTACATACGCCAGTTCCTGCGCGTCCTGCGGCTGATGACCGAACGGCCCGAGGCCGCCACGGCCGACCTGACGCTGCTGGACGAGGACGAGCAGCGCGAGATCCTCGCCGCCTTCAGCGCCGGGCCCGCCGCGGCCGGGCCCGAACCGGCGGGCCTGCTGGAGCGGTTCGCGGGTCAGGTCCGCGAACGGCCGCACCAGCTCGCGGTGGTGGCGGGTGACACGGAGCTGGACTACGCGACGCTGGACCGGCGGTCCGGCCGGCTCGCCTCCGCGCTGCTCGCCCGCGGCGCGGGGCCGGACACCGTGGTGGGCCTGCACACCGGCCGCACGGCCGAACTCGTCGTGGGGGTGCTCGGCGTCCTCAAGGCGGGTGCGGCCTACCTGCCCCTGGACCCGGAGCAGCCCCCGGAGCGCCTCGCCGCCATGGTGGGCGACGCGGCACCGGTGCTGGTGCTGACCGACCGGGCGGACGCCGGGGGCGACGAACGGCCGCTGTGGAGGAACCTGGCGGAGACGGAGGCGGAGGGAACGCACGACGCGGTGCCGGACGTGGGTGCGGACCCGGCCCGGCTGGCCTACGTCATCTACACCTCCGGGTCGACCGGCCGCCCGAAGGGTGTGGCGGTGACGCACGGCAGTGTCGTCAACCTCTTCGACCACTGGCGCGACCTCATGGGAGAGGCCCCCGGCGAGGCGGCGTCGGCCTGGTCGAGCATCGGGTTCGACGCGTCGGTGCACGAGCTCCTCGTGCCGCTGACCACCGGAGCGGTGCTCCACCTGGTCCCCGACGAGCTCCGGGGCGATCCGGGAGCCCTGATGGACTGGCTGCGCGAGCACAAGGTGACCCAGGCGTTCCTGCCGCCGTCCTACGTCCTGTGGATCGACGAGGACCCGGCCGTGCGGCTGGCCGGGCTGAGCCTGCGCCAGCTCCTGACCGGGGTGGAGTCCCTGCCCGAGAGCGCCCTGCACCGGATGTGCGAGCTGCTGCCGGGCCTGCGCGTCTGCTTCGGCTACGGCCCCACCGAGGCGACGCTCTACTCCACGGCCTACACCGACCCGCAGCCGTACGAGCGGTCCTGCCCCATCGGCCGGCCGCTGCGCGGCACCCGCCTGTACCTGCTCGACGACCGCATGCGGCCGGTGCCGGTGGGTGTGCCCGGCGAGGTCTACCTCGGCGGGGCGAGCCTGGCCCGCGGCTATCTGAACCGGCCCGACCTCACCGACGAGCGTTTCGTGCCCGATCCGTTCGTCCCCGGCGAGCGCGTCTACCGCACCGGTGACACGGCGCGCTGGCTGCCCGACGGCAACGCCGAGTACGTCGGCCGCCGCGACGACCAGCTCAAGCTGCGCGGCTTCCGCATCGAACCGGGTGAGGTCGAGGCGGCGCTGCTGGCGGTGCCCGGCGTGCACGAGGCCGTGGTGCTGGCCGACCGCGAGACACCGGGCGGCCCGCACCTGGTCGCCGGCGTCGGATGCGACCCCGGTTCCCCGCGGACGGCGTACGAGTGGCGGGCCGCCCTCGGGGACCGCCTGCCGGACTACATGATCCCGGTGGTGGTCGCCGAGTTCCCGCGGCTGCCGCTCAACCGCAGCGGCAAGGTGGACCGGGCGGAGGTGCTGCGGGCGACGGTCCGGGCGCACGGCGGCCGGGTCAACACGGCCGCGCCCCGCGACCACGTCGAGATGGCGCTGTACCGGATCTGGCGCCAGGTGCTGCTGCATCCGGACGTCGGGATCGGTGACAACTTCTTCGAGCTCGGCGGCACGTCGATCTCGGCGATCAAGATGGCGTCGGCCGTCCAGGAGCAGCTCGGTGTGACCCTGCCGGTCCGGGAGGTGATGCTGCACCCCACCATCGAGGCGCTGGCCGCGCGGGTGCGCACCGTCGGGGCCGGGGCGGCGGCGTCCGCGGAGTCCGGCAGCCTGGTGGAGTTCCGGGCGGGCGACGGCGGGCGGCGCGTGGTGTGCGTGCACCCGGCCGGCGGGACCGCGTTCTGTTATCTGCCGCTGTCCACGGCGCTGCCCGAGGACGTGGGGGTGGTGGGACTCCAGGCGCCCGGCATCGACCCCGGCGAGTCCGTCCTGCCCGGTGTCGAGGCGATGGCCCGGGAGTACCTGCGGCTGGTCGCTCCCCGTCCGGACGAGGTCCTGGTGCTGTGCGGGCTGTCCTACGGCGGCCTGATCGCCTACGAGATGGGCCGCATCCTGGCGGCGGCCGGCCACGAGCGGGTCGGTGTGGTGCTGCTCGACACCCACGGCGCGCAGGACGCGGAGCAGCGCGCGGCGATCGAGCCGGTCGGCATGGAGGAGTTCCGGGACAAGCTGGTCCGGTTCAACGGCATGTACCCGGGCATCGACGACGACCAGGTGGCCCGGTATCTGAACGTGTACAACCACCACCGCGAGACGGCGCGCGACTACGTGGTGCCCGAGTCCCCGGCCCGGGTCGTGCTGGTGCAGGCGACGGCCGTGGAGGACGAGGACGCCGAGGGCGCGGCGGCCGGTATGCGCGCGTTCTGGCGGCAGCGCGTCAGCGGCCCGTTCGCCGTCGAGCCGGTGGCCTGCGGCCACTGGGACATGTTGGAGAGCGACGAACTGCCCCGGGTGGCGGCCGTGCTCGCCGCCGAGCTGGAGGGGCTGTCGACCGGCCCCGGCGCGACCGGGACGGCGCGCACGACTCTTTCTGGTACGTCGGAGGCATGATGGAACCGCACGTCGAAACGTCCCCCGCCGGTCCGGCGGAAGGCCGGGACCGGCCGGCCGGGATCGCTCTCGGGGTCCATCTGCGGGCCCTGCGCTCACCGGGGGCGGAGGCAGTCGTCGACGGTGACGTACGGCTGGACTACGCGACGCTGGACGCCGCCGCGGCCGCCGTCGCCGCGGAGCTGGCCCGGCAGGGTGTGACGGCCGGGCAGTCCGTCGCGGTGGCGCTGCCGCGTTCGTGGCGGCTGGTCTGCGTGATGCTGGGCGTTCTGCGGCTGGGGGCGCGTGTGGTGCCGCTGGACACGCAGAGTCCCGCCGAACGGCGTCTGTTCATGCTGCGGGACTCGGCGGCGGCCGCCCTGGTGCACGACGGTGCGGAGGGTTCCGGCGGTCTTCCGCCGGAGCTGACGGTGCTCGCCGTGGACACGCTGCTGCCCGGACTCCCCGACGCCGCGGCCCCCGCGCCCGAGCCGGCCGCCGCAGGCGCGGTGTCCTTCCTCTTCTACACCTCGGGGACGACCGGGCGCCCCAAGGGCGTGGAGGTCCGCGACGCCGGGATCGTGCGACTGGCCCGGCCCGGTTACATCCGGGCCGAGCCCGGCCTGCGCTACGCCTGGCTGGCGAATCCGGCCTTCGACGCGCTGAGCTTCGAGGTCTGGACCCCCTTGCTGACCGGCGGCTGCTGCGTGGTCCTGCGCGACGGTGACGTGCGGGTGCCCGAGCGGCTGGCCGAGGCGCTCCGGCGTGAGCGGGTGGACACCCTCTTCATCACGACGGCGCTGTTCAACGCGATGGTCACGGCCGTGCCGGACTGCTTCGCCGCGGCCGGGGAGGTCCTGGTGGGCGGGGAGCAGCTCAACCCCCGGGTGATCAGCCGCTGGTACCGGGACAACGCCGGCAGCGGCACCCGGCTGTTCAACGTCTACGGGCCGACGGAGTCGTCCACGTTCGCCCTGTTCCATCCGATCCCCCGGGACTTCGACGCCGACGTGGTGCCGATCGGCCGGCCCCTGCCGCAGACCGGCGCCGTCCTGGTCGTACCGGACGGGGAGCGGGTCGCCGCCGCCGGTGAGGTCGCCGAACTCCTGCTGAGCGGCGCCGGACTGGCGGCCGGGTACCGCAACCTCCCGGAGGAGACCGAGCGGCGTTTCGTGCGGCTCGCGTGGCTCGACGGGGGCGCGGAGCTCCACTACCGCACCGGTGACCTCGTCACCGCGGACGAGGACGGCCGGGTCGTGTACGTCGGGCGGGCCGACCGCCAGGTCAAGGTCCGCGGCTTCCGGATCGAGCCCGGGGAGGTGGAGCGGCACGTCGTCGCCCACCCGGCGGTCCGGCGGACCCATGTGTGCACGCGCCGCGCGGACCAGGACGGGCCGAACGAGCTGCTGGCGTTCGTCGTGCTGGAACGGGAGCTGTCCTACGAGGAGTTCGACAGCCATCTCGCGGACCGGCTGCCCGCCTACATGCGACCGCACCGGATCCATCTCGTGGAGGAGCTGCCGCTCAACGCCAACGGCAAGATCGACGAGGCCGCGCTGCTGCTGCGGGCCGGCCGGCCCTGGCGGCCGGCCGCGGCCGACGGCCCGGCGGCGACCGAGGCGGAGCGCGAGGTGCTGGATCTGGCCGAGGAGGTCCTGGGGGTCACCGGCCTCGGGCTCGGCGACCGGTGGATCGCCGCCGGCGGCGACTCGCTGAAGGCCCTGCGGTTCTGCTTCGCCGTCCGGAAGCGGTGGGGCCGCGACCTGCCGCAGGCGGTCGTCCTCCACGGCGATCTGGCCACGGCCGTCCGGGCCGTCCTGACGGGCGCGGACGAGGCGGACGCCTCGCCGCCCCCGGCGGTCTCCGGCGCCCGCACCGCGCCCGCGACGAGCGAGCAGCGGCGGCTGTGGCTGGTGCAGCGCCACACGCCGGACTCCCGGGCGTACTCCGTCCACCAGGCCTTCCGGGTGGACGGGGACGTGGACGTGGCCGCCCTCCGGGGGGCGCTGCGTTCCCTGGTGGAGCGGCACGCGGCGCTGCGGACGGGCTTCGTCCCCGGGGAGGGGGGCGTGCGGCAGACCGTCGGCGAACCGTTCGACCCCTGGTACGAGCCGGAGGTGCGGCGGACCTGGGACGAGGACGAGGCGCACGCCTTCGCCGACGCCTTCTTCGCCGAGCCCTTCGACCTCGCCGTCCCCCGTATGCTCCGGGCGTGCTGGCTGCCCCGGGACGGGGGCGGGACGCTGCTGCTGCACCTGCACCACATCGCCGTGGACGGCTGGTCCCTGAGCGTCCTGCTGCGGGACCTGTCCGCCGCCTACGCCGGGACCTCCCCGGGCACGGCCCCGGCTCCGACGCCCCTGGACCTGGCCGTCTGGCAGAGCGACCGGTTCGCGACCGCCGCCTACCGCACCCGGCGCGACGAGCTCCTCGGCCACTACCGCGGGCTGGAGGAGGCCCAGGAGCCGCTGCCCTCCCACGACGCGGGGCCCGCTCCGCGGGCGCGGCTGCTGCACACCTCGCTCGACGCGGCGCGGCTGGCCACCCTGGACCGGCTCGGCGCCGAGCTCGGGATGACCCGCTTCCAGGTGCTGCTGAGCGTGTTCTCCTGGAGCCTGTACGGCGCGACCGGCCTGGTGCGCCCGCGTATCGCGGCCCCGGTCGCCAACCGCGCGGCACGCGAGTTCGAGGACAGCGTCGGCATGATGGCGAACACCGTGCTGCTGCCCGTGGACGTGGTGCCCGGTGAGGATCTGCGCGCGCACCTCGTCCGTACGGCGGACGGCACCGGGCAGGTCCTGCGGCACCACGACGTGGCGCTCGCCGACGTGCTGACCGGCTGGGAGGCCGTCGGCGACGGCACCCCGTTCGACTTCCTGTTCGTCCTGGAGAACACCGACTTCGGGGCGCTGCGGCTGCCCGGCTGCGTCCAGCGTCCGCTGTGGTGGGCCGCGGCGGAGGCCAAGTGCCCCATGACGGTGTCCGTGCTCGAACACGCCGACGGGCTCGAGCTGTTGTGGGAGTACGCCGAGGACCGCTTCGCCGACGGGACGGTCGAGGCGATGACCGGGCTGTTCCGCGGCGGGGTGGACGCGCTGGCCTCGGGCGGCCGTCCGACCGCGCGGGAGCTGGTCGCACCGTACCGGCGGTCGCTGCCGGAGCACGGGCGCGGTCCGGTCCCGGAGGCGGGCTTCGCCACGATCGCCGAGGGCTTCGCACGGCAGGTCTCCCGGACCCCGGACTCCCCCGCCGTCCTCACGGCGGACGGGGCCACCCTCAGCTACGCGGCGCTCGACGCCCGCGCCGCGGCCCTCGCGGCGGAACTGGCCGCGCGCTACCCGGTCCCGACCGGCGGCGCCCCGTGCCGGGCCGCGCTGTACCTGGAGCCGTCCGCGGAGCACGTGGTGGCCCTGCTGGCGCTGGCGCGGCTGAACGTCACCGCGGTCCCGCTGGACCCCGCGTACCCGGTCGACGCGCTGCGCCGCGTCCTGGAGCAGGTCGACCCGCTGTGCGTCCTGGTCGCCCCGGACGGCGCGCCGGCGCTGGACGCGCTGCTGCCCGCCGGTGTGCCGCGCCATCCCGTCGCTCCGGCGGACCGGGCCCCGGAGGTTCCGGAGGGCGGGGACGCGGCGCGCGCGCACGACGGCGCCCGCCCGCTGTACACCCTGTTCACCTCCGGCTCCACCGGCGTGCCCAAGGGCGTGCAGATATCCGACCGCACGCTGTGCGACCTGATCCGGTGGCAGTCGGGCCCCGGCGGCCTGGCCGCACCGGCGGCCACCCAGCAGTTCTCGATGCTGGCGTTCGACGTGTCCTTCCAGGAGAGCTTCGGGACGCTGTGCACCGGCGGCACCCTCCAGCTCGTACGCCCCGACTGGCGCCAGGACGCCCCGGCGCTCCTGGAACGCCTGGAGTCCGCGGGCACCGAGCGGATCTTCATGCCCTACGTGGCCCTGCAACTGCTCGCCGAGTACGCGGTCCGCCTGGGCCGCTTCCCCTCCCGGCTGCGCGAGGTGGTCACCGCGGGCGAGCAGCTGGTGTGCACCGACAGCATCCGCCGCTGGTTCGCCGGGCTGCCCGGCGCCCGGCTGTTCAACCACTACGGTCCGACCGAGACGCACGTGGTCAGTGCGCTGTGCCTGGACGGGGACCCGGAGCGGTGGCCCGAACGGCCCGCCGTCGGACGCCCGGTGGCCGGTGCCGACCTGCGCGTGGTGGACGCCCAGGGCGATCCGGTCCCGCCCCGGTGCACCGGGGAGCTGCTGATCGGCGGCACCATGGCCACCCGCTGCTACCTCGACGAACCCGCACTGAACGAGGCCCGCTTCGTCGAGATCCCGGGTGCGGGCCTGTTCTACCGCAGCGGCGACCGGGCGTGGTTCGACGACGCGGGCCTGCTGCACCACGCGGGCCGCGACGACGAGCAGATCAAACTGAGCGGGCACCGGCTGGAGCTCGGCTCCGTCGAGGCGGCCCTGCTGCGCCATCCGGCGGTGGTCAACGCCGTCGTCGCACGCGACGGCGACCGGTTGACGGCCTGCCTGGAGGTCCGTGGCGCCGCCCCGACGGGCGACGAGCTGACCGCGCACCTGGCGTCGCTGCTGCCTTCCTGGGTCCGCGTGGACCGCTTCCGGAGGCTGGAGACGCTGCCGCGCACCGCCAGCGGCAAGCTGGACCGGCAGGCGGCGCTCCGGGCGCGGGGCGAGGAGCTGGGCCGCTCGGCGGTCGTGCGCACCGGGCTGTCGGCCGAGGAGGAGCGGCTCGCCGTCGCTTTCGAGGAGGTCACCGGGGCGGTGATCGGGCCGGACCAGACCTTCTTCGAGGCGGGCGCCTCCAGTCTCGCCCTCATGCGCTTCCACCTCCGCTGCACCACGGCGCTCGGTCTGCGCTTCGACGTGGCGGACCTGTTCGAGCACGTCACCGTGCGCTCGCTGGCCCGGCACCTCGCCGCGGACGGCTCCCCCGGCCAGGGGTCCGGCACCGCCGCCGCACCGGCCGGCAGGGACCCGGAGGCCCCGGAGCCCGGCGAACCGATCGCGGTCGTCGGGATGGCGGTGCGGGTGCCCGGCGCCCCGGACCTGGCGGCGTTCTGGGACCTGGTGGTCTCCGGCGGCACCGGCATCCGGCGCTTCGACGCCCCGGAGGGCGTCATCGGCGCGCACAGCACGCTCGACGGGATGCTCGACTTCGACCCGGGCCACTTCGGCATCAGCCCGCAGGAAGCCCGCCTGATGGACCCGCAGCAGCGCCATCTGCTGATGGCCGGCGTCCAGGCGCTGGCGCACGCCGGGATCGCGGACACCTCCGCCGCGCGCGTGGGCCTGGTCGCGGGTGCCGGGGAGAACACGTACTTCCAGTCCCTGCTGCGCGAGGCCGACGCCGGGCGGCTGCCGGACGGCTTCCAGCTCGCCCTGCACCACGAGAAGGACTTCCTGGCCACCAAGGCGGCCTATCACCTGGGTCTGACCGGTCCGGCCTTCAGCGTCCAGACGGCGTGCTCCAGTTCGCTGGTCGCCGTGCACCTCGCGGCCGGGCTGCTCCGGCAGGGCGAGGCCGACGTCATGCTCGCCGGAGGGGTGCTGATCGACCCGGGGCTGCGGGAGGGCTACCGCTACCGCCCGCAGCACATCTTCTCCGCGGACGGCGACTGCCGCCCCTTCAGCGACGACGCGACCGGGACGATCGGCGCGAGCGGCGTCGGCGTGGTGGTCCTCAAGCCGCTGCGCCGGGCACGCCTCGACGGCGACACCGTCTACGCGGTCGTCACCGGCTCCGCGATCAACAACGACGGTGCGGAAAAGATGAGTTACACCGCCCCGTCGCTGTCCGGGCAGCGCGAGGTGATCCGGACCGCCCTGGCACGCGCCGGACGCACGGGCGCCGACCTCGGCTACGTCGAGGCGCACGGCACCGGTACCCGGCTGGGCGATCCCATCGAAGTCAGCGCGCTGCGCCAGGCGTTCGACGTGAGCGAGTCCGGTCGCTGCGCGCTCGGCTCGGTCAAGAGCCAGATCGGCCACATGGGAGCGGCCGCGGGTGTGGTGGGCCTCGTGCGCGCCGTCCTCGCGGTGCACCACGACCGTGTCCCGCCGCACCTCAACTTCCGCGCCTTCAACCCGGAGATAGGCCCCGACCCCACTCCCTTCCACATCCCGGAGCGGGCCGTGCCCTGGCCCCGGGGACGGCGGCGCGTCGCCGCGGTGAGCAGCTTCGGGATCGGCGGCACCAACGCCCACGTGATCGTGGAGGAGGACACCGGGACCGGCACCGCGCCGGCCTCCGAGGTGTCGCGGTGCGTGGTGCTGTCCGCGTCCGGCCCGGAGGCGCTCGCCGCCGACGCCGCCCGCATCGCCGACCACCTCCGGCTGCGGCCCGAGCGGTACGAGGAGGTGCTGCGCCATCTGCAGACCGGGCGCACGGCCCGCCGCCTGCGGGCCGCCGCACCCGCCGCGGACGCCGCCGCCGCCGTGGACTGGCTGCGCGCGGTGGCCGCGGGCGAGGTCCCGTACGGCACCGCGGACCCGGACGCCCCTCCGGTGTCCGCCGCCGGCCGCGCGGCCGGTGAGCTCGCGGAGCTCTGGACCGCCGGCCGGCCGGTCGGCTGGGGCACGGGCCACGCCCCGGCGCCCTGGGACTTCCCGCCGCCGTCGTTCGCGTCGGCGGAGTACGACTTCGAGCGCGCGCCCGGGGCCGTGGCCGCGGCCCCCCGGCGGCTGCCCCGGGCCGACTGGCTGCACCAGCCGCACTGGGTCCGGCTGCGCCGCGCCGCCGTCGCGGACGCCACCGCCGGGCCGGACCGCGCGTCCGTCGTGGTCGTGGTGGCCTCCGGGAGCACACCGCGGGAGGCGCTCGAACCGTTCCGGAGCCTGGCGTCCCGGGTGGTGCGGGTGCACCCGTCCGGCGTCTTCGCCCGCAGGGGCCCCGACGCCTTCGACGCCGACCCGGCCGACGCCGCGTCCCTGGGCCTGCTGCTCGACGCGCTGTCCGGGGACGGTGACGGCGGGGCCGTGTCCCTCGGGGACGTGGAGTGGGTGCACGCGCTGCCCCTGGACGTGAAGGGGCCGGTCGGTCCCGCCACGCTCGAACGGGCCCGCCACGCCTGCCTGGACACCGCTGCGGCCCTGGCCGCGGCCCTGGCCGGGCGGACCGGATCCCCGCGGGTGTGGTGGCTGTCGTACGGTGCCCGGCCCGTGGACGGCACGGTGGAGAGGCCCGAACTGGCGCTCCTCGCCGGGCCGGTCGAGGTCGGCCCGCAGGAGGGCGCACTGGACGGCCACTGGCTGGACCTCCCCGACGGTGACCTCGCCCGGTGGGGCGGGCAGGTGGCCTCGGCCGTCGCCGCGGCACCCCGCGCCGGCGGACCCGGCGGCACGGTCCTGCCCCGGCAGCTCGCGCTGCGGCAGGGCTTCTGGTGGCGGCCGGGCACCACGCGGGTGCCGGCACCGGCAGGCTCGCGGCCCCTCGCGCCCTCCGGGAAGGACACCGTCCACCTGGTGCTGGGCGGCACGGGCGGTGTGGGCCGCGCCGTCGCCGCCTGGCTGCTCGGGCACACCGGCGGCCGGGTCCTGCTGCTGTCGAGGGACCCCCGGCTGCCCGTGGAACTGACCCGCTGGGCCGACCGCGTGGACCTGATCCCCGCCGATCTGGCCACCGCGCCCGTGCACGAGGTGGCGGCGTCCGTCGCCGCGCACGCCCCGCGCCTGGACTCGGTGGTCCACGCGGCCGGTCTCGGGCACGGGGCGCTGCTCGTCCGGCGCGACGCCGCCGCGGTGCGCGGCGCGGCCTCCGTACGGGAGAGGGGCGCACTCGTCGTGGAGCGCCTGATCGAGACCTTCCGTCCGGAGATCGCGGTCTACTGCTCCTCGATGTCCGGCCTGCTCGGCGGTGTCGGCCAGAGCGACTACGCGGCCGGCGCGAGCCTCCTCGACGGCTTCGCCCACCACCGGGCCGGGGAGGCGGACACGACCGTGCGGATGGCGGTCGACTGGGACATCTGGAGCGAGACCGGCATGGCGACCCGGGTGCCGAACCCGGACAGCCGCCACCGGGCCCACCTGGAGGTCGGTATGACGGTCGAGGAGGGCCAGGCCGTGCTCGCCGACGCGCTCGCCCTGCAACTGCCGCAGCTCCTCGTCTCCACGACCGGCATCGACGCCTCCCGGGTGTTCTACGCGGCCCCGGCCGGCGACCGGGCGGAGCCGCCCGCCGCGCGGTCCGTGCCCACGGACCGCACGGACGCCGCGGCGGGTGCTCCGGAACCGGACGGCGCCGCGGAGCGGGCCGCCGACCTGACCCGGACGATCCGGGAACTGCTGGGGGTGGACACCCTGGACCCGGACGCCTCGCTGTACGACCTCGGTGCCGACTCGCTGACCCTGATCACCCTGATCGCCCAGATCGAGGACGACCACGGCGTCGAGTTCGACCTGGCCTCGTTCAGCTACCGGGTCAGCCTGGCCGAGATCCTCAAACACGTCGAGGCCGCTCTCACCCCGGCCGGGCCCGCCGGAGCGGCGGACCCGACCGCCTCACCGGTCGTGCTCGACGTCTGGCAGGAGGGCACGGGCCCGGCGGTGCTGTGCCTGGTGCACCCCGTGGGCGGGGACATCCAGGCCTACCGGTCGCTCGTGCGGGCCCTCGGGCCCGGGGCGACCGTGTGCCTCATCGCCGATCCGGCGCTCCGCGACGCGACGGCGCCCGCGTGGTCGCTGGCCGAACGGGCCCGCCACTACGAGGCGGAGCTGCTGAAGCGCTTCGACGGCGCCCCCCACCGGCTCCACCTGGCCGGGTGGTCCTTCGGCGCCCGGGTGGCCATGGAGATGGCCGCGCTGGCCGAGGCGGCCGGGCGTCCGGTGGAGACGCTGCACCTGCTGGACCCACCGCCGCCGCGGGCGGACGGGCTGGTCGCCGCCTACGACGGGACCCACCTGGAGAAGCTGTTCGCCGCGGAGCTGGGCACCGGCGGCGCCACCGGCCCGGCCTCGGCGGATCACGCGCAGGCGTACGCCGAGCGGCTGGCCCGCTGCTGCCGGGCGAACCTGCACAGCCTGGGTGAGCACACGGTGCGGCCGCTGGTCTCCACCCCGACGTCCCTGTGGCTGGCCGAGCGGCCCGCCGCGGGGATGCCCGCGCCCGGCGATCCCCGGGAGACGGACCGTCAGTGGAGCGCCTGTCTGCCCCCCGGCGCCGTCCGGCGGTCCCTGCCCACCGACCACTACGGCATCGTCGCGGACCCCCATGTGCTCACCGTGGCCGGGACCATCGCGGCGGCCCTGACCGACCCGGAGCACGCCGGATGACCCCGCGCCCGCCCCGGTCCGCGGCGGCCGCCGGGCGCGGCGGCACCGCCCCCGGCCGTCCCGCCCTCGCCGAACCGCTCGAACGAGGCCTGTAACCCCTTCTGGAGGAAGTCATGGAGTCTTACGAACGCGAAGCGCTGGAAGCGGTGACCACGCGTCCCGTGCACCCCTACCGCACGCTCACCGTCGAACGCATCACCCCCGTGCTGGGCGCGGAGGTCTCGGGCGTCGACCTGTCGAAGGAGATCACGGGGGAGCAACTGGACGAGATCCGCACGGCGTTCCGCGACCACCACGTCCTCGTCTTCCGCGATCAGGACATCTCGGTGGAGGACCACAAGCGTTTCGCCGGCGCCTTCGGCGAGCTGCGTGCCGTCAACCCGCCGCCGCCGGAGGGCGATCCCTACGTCCTGGAGATCCGCACGACGTCGGCCGCGGCCAACGTGGCGGGCAACGGCTGGCACGCCGACGGCACCGCGGACGCCGAACCCTCGCTCGGGTCGATGCTGTACATCACCGAGATCCCCGAGCCGGGTTGCGGCGGTGACACCCTCTTCGCCAACATGCACCTCGCCTACGACATGCTCTCCCCGGCCCTGCGCTCCCTTCTCGACGGGCTCACCGCCACGCACGACGGCGCCCACGCCCTGGCGGGGTACACCCCGCCCGCGGACTACGTCATCCCCAAGAGCGAACACCCGCTGGTCGCCCGGCACCCCGAGACCGACCGCAAGCTGCTCTACGTCAACAAGGCGTACACCAGCCGCATCCCGGCGCTCTCCGAGCAGGAGAGCCGGGCCCTCCTGGACATGCTCTTCGACACGATCGCGTGCCGGCCGGTCCTGCACTGCCGCGTGCGCTGGACCCCGGGCACCCTCGTCTTCTGGGACAACCGCTGCGTCCAGCACCACGCGACGTACGACTACTACCCCTACGCCCGCTACGGCCAGCGCGTGGCCATCAACGGCAGCGCCGTGAAGGGCTGAGGGCGGGACCGGTGGGGCGTCGTGCGCGGCGCCCCACCGCCTGCCGCGGTGCGGAGGCGCGGGGGCAGGGATCAGACCGCGAGGGCGTTGTAGTTGACGATCCCCTCGACCATGAGGGCGGCCGCACCGGGCAGGGGGCTGACCGCTCCGCTCTCCACCACGTGGGGAAGCCGGTGCGCCTCGTCCTCGGTGACCGCCACCATGCCCCAGTAGGCGTTGAAGCCCGACGGGTCCGCCGGCTTGTCGGTGGCCGCCCCCACGGTCATGGCACCGTCCGTCCCGGTGACGGCGAGCGCGCCCATCTGCCGCAGCGTGCCGGGGTCACGCTCCTCGGCGGCCACGACGCTCCAGCCCGACCTGCCGACCTCGCGCAGCGCGGCGAGGAGGCTGCCGGCCGTGTCGGCGCCGGTGAGCACGATGTCGGGCAGGACCAGGGCCACCGGGCCGTGCGTCATCGGCAGGGCCGACCGGATCGCCGCGCCGAGACCGGGTTCGAGCGACTCGTCCTGGTGGACGAAGACCAGCTGGAACGTGTCGGCGTACCGCGTCAGATAGCGCACCGTGTCGAGCTTGTGCGTGCCGAAGACGACGACCAGCCGCACCGCGAGTCCGCTCTTGGCCAGCTCGACGGCGGCTTCCAGACTGCGGTCCAGGACGGTGACCCCGGGAGCCAGGCAGTGCAGCTCCTTCGGGTAGGGCGCCCCGAAACGGGTCCCGAACCCCGCACAGGGCAGGACGACCGACACGTCGGGAACGGGCGCGGACGCGGTGTGCATCGAGTCGTTCTCCGTCCGTGGTGGCGACCGGCTCCCGGGCGGGACCCGGCGTCGGCCGCCCGGAGCGTCCGTGCGGCCGGGCGGACACCCGCCGGCGCGGCCGGGACCTGCAAGTCTACCCCGGAGGGGTCGAGTTGGCCCAGGGATCCGGGCGCGGACGATCACTGCGGGGCGGTGGCCGTGCCCGGCCGGCACGCGACCTACACTGCTGCCGCGTCCTCGTGCTGTCGGGGCGCGTGGAGTCGGGGCACGTCACCGCCGGCGAGGCGCCCGGGACCCGTGCCGGAGCGGGCCCGGACCGGCTCGGAAGACCTGAGGAAAGAGGCTGCGGGATGCGGGTGTTGCTGTCCACCTACGGGACGCGTGGCGATGTCGAGCCGCTGGTGGCCCTCGCGGTGCGGTTGCGGGCGCTCGGCGCGGAGGTGCGGATGTGCGCCCCGCCGGACGAGGAGTTCGCCGAGCGGCTCGACGGCATCGGGGTGCGGCTCGTGCCGGTCGGGCCGCCGGTGCGGGAGGTGATGCGCGGGTCCGCCGTGCCGTCGGCCGAGGAACTGGCCCGGTACCGGGCCGAGATGGTCGGGACGCAGTTCGACGCTTTCCCCGCCGCGGTCGAGGGATGCGACGTCATGGTCGCGGCCGGCCTGGCCCAGATCGCCGCGCGGTCCGTGGCCGAGGCGGCGGGCGTCCGGTACGTGTACGCCGGCTATGCGGCGGTGCACCTGCCGTCGCCGCACCACGCGCCGCCGCCGCGGCCGGGCTGGCCGGAGCCGGAGGCGCGGGACAACCGGGCGCGGTGGGAGCACGACGCCCGCCAGGTGGACGCGCAGTACCGGCAGCCGCTGAACCGCCACCGCGCGGCGCTCGGCCTGCCGGCGGTGGACCGCGTCCGCGACCACGTCCTCACCGGCCGGCCGTGGCTGGCCGCCGACCCGGCGCTGGGACCGTGGCCGGACTCCTCCGGCCTCGACGTCGTACAGACGGGTGCCTGGAGCCTGGCCGACGAACGCCCGCTCCCGGACGGCCTGTCGAGGTTCCTGGACGCGGGCGCGCCACCGGTCTACGTGGGCTTCGGCAGCATGCGCCCCTCGCCGGACGTGGTCCGCACGGCCGTCGCGGCGGCCCGCGCACGCGGGTACCGGGTGCTGGTGTCCTCCGGGTGGGCGGATCTCGACCTGTCCGACGGCGGGGAGGACTGCTTCGCCCTCGCCGAGGCAAACCACCAGCGCCTGTTCGGCCGGGTGGCCGCCGTGGTGCACCACGGCGGTGCGGGGACGACCTCGACGGCCGCCCGGGCGGGCACGCCCCAGGTGGTGATACCTCTCCAGCTGTCGGACAACCCGTACTGGGCGGGCCGGGTGGCGGACCTGGGGATCGGCGCGGCCCTGGACGGGCCGCCTCCCACCGTCGAGTCGATGGGCGCCGCGCTCGGAACGGCCCTGGCCCCCGGGACCCGGGCGCGGGCCAGGGCACTGGGCGGCCGGATCCGTACCGACGGGGCGGCGGTGGCCGCCGGCCTGCTGGTCGAGGCGGTCCGGCGGACGGCGTCCGCCCGGCCCTGACGGACGGGGTGCCCAGCCCGCCCCCCGCGCCCGCCCGCTCACAGGCTCCGGGCCGGCCGGCGGCCCGTGCGCTCCCCGCCGGGACCCGTCAGGGGGTCGCCGCGGAGACCACGTAGACGACCGGGGCGGCCGGATCGGTCATGTTGACGGTGATGCTCTGGTCGGGGCGCGGGTCGTCGTTCCGGTGGACCGTCCCCGACCAGTCGACGCCCGGTCCGAAGAGCCATCCGGTGATCTTGACGTCCCGCCGGCTGATGGTGACCTTGCCCGGCTCCAGCGCGGCGCGGCCGGTACCGACACCGCTGAGGAAGCGGTCGAGCCCGGCGGAGGTCGTACGGAACTTCACGTACATCCGGCTGGCTTTCCAGTTGTTCGTCTCGTAGTACTGGACGCCGACCGCGTTGCCCGGGACGGGCAGCTCGAAGATCCTGCGCTGCATGCCGGACGGCCAGTCCTCACGCAGGCCGCGGGCGGAGGCCTCGGCCTCCTTGTCCTGGCCCGAGCGGCGGCTCTGCCCGGCCGAGATGGCCAGGTAGCCGGCCGGGATGCCGATGAGCAGGACGATGATGGTCAGCGTGATCAGGCGACGCCGGATCACCCTGCGCCGGTCCTGCGGAGGGGTCCCGCCGCCGTCCCCGGACCCGGGGGCCCCGGAGTCGCCGGACGGCGGCTGGCGCGGCACGGTGTGGTGCTCGGCTGCGGTCATGGTCGGTGTTCCCTCGTGAGCTGCGGTACGGAGCGGGGCACGGTGCGCCTCAGTCGGCGCTGCGGGTGCCCCGCGTGTTCCGGATGGTGGTGGCGGCCTGGTCGTAGAACTGCGCGTACCGCTCGTAGCGCTCGACCCTGCGGCGGTTGGTCCGCCGGAACCTCCGGGCGACCAGGCGGGCGAGGTCGGCGGCGCCGACCATACCCGCCTCGGGCCCGAGCTGCGCCTTGGTGATCCGTGCCTCGGGGCGGTAGCCGCGGCCCGTGAGCTGGCGCTTGAAGGCGTCCCGGGCGGGGCCGATCAGCAGGTCGTCGGCCGCGCTGACACCGCCGCCGATGACGAAGCAGGACGGGTCGAGCGCCGCCGCGAGGTTGGCGATGCCGACGCCGAGCCACTGCCCGATGTCCTGGAGCAGCTCGACGCACATGGCGTCGCCCTCGCGGGCCAGCTCGGTGATGAGCGGCCCGGTGATGTCGGGGATGCTGCCCTTGACGCGCTCGATGAGTCCGTGGGCGACCGGGGAGTCCGCCGCCGCCAGCTCCCTGGCCTCCCGCACGAGGGCGTTGCCCGAGCTGTACTGCTCCCAGCAGCCGCGGTTGCCGCAGGGGCAGCGGTGCCCGCCGGGCACCACCTGCATATGACCGAACTCACCCGCGACGCCGTACTTCCCCCGCTTGACGTGCCCGTCCTCCAGGATGGCCCCGCCGATGCCCGTGCCCAGCGTGATCATGACGAGGTGGTCCTCGCCGCGGCCGGCGCCGAAGCGCCACTCCGCCCAGGCGGCCGTGTTGGCGTCGTTGTCGACCATCACCGGGACGACGAGGCGGGAGGCGAGGGAGTCGCGCAGGGGCTCGTCGCGCCAGGCCAGGTGCGGGGCGAACAGCACCTTGGAGCGGTCGGCGTCCACCCAGCCCGCCGCCCCGATGCCGACGGCGTGCACGTCGTGCCGGTCGGAGAGGTCCAGGACCAGCTCCACGATGGTGTCCTCGACGACCTTCGGGCTCTTCGACTTGTCCGGGGTCTCGGTGCGCAGGGTCTCCAGGATGTTCCCGTCGGCGTCCACGACACCGGCCATCACCTTGGTGCCGCCGATGTCGATCCCGACGGTGGGGACCCGGGGCGCGGTGAGATGGGAGCGCCGCTCCCGGGTCCCGACGGTCCGCAGGACGGTGGCGCGGGCGGAGCCGCGGTGTGTGAAGTCGCGGTACGTGCTCATCGTCCCTGCGCAGGTCGGGGGGCCGGTCGGTGCTCCGTCCGGCGGCGGGCGGCGCCCGCCGTGCACGATTCTGCCATTTCCCCGCCCCCGGGACCGGTCGCCGGGTCGGGGGCGGGGGGCGCGGAGCGGTCGCTACGGGGTGTCGTCGCCGGCCGGACGGCCGCCGAGGTGACCGGGCGACGGAGCGCGTTCGAGCTCGTGGCTGAGCTCGTCGAGCTCGCTCCCACCGGCCATCTGCCGGGTCAGTTCGTCCAGGGTGACCTCGTCCTTGGTGTGGCTGCCGGACATCGCGCCGCGCTTGAGGAGCACGAACCGGTCGCCGACGAGGTAGGCGTGGTGGGGGTTGTGCGTGATGAGGACCACGCCGAGCCCGGCGTCCCTGGCCGCGGCGACGTACTTCAGCACGACGCCGGACTGCTTCACGCCGAGCGCCGCGGTCGGCTCGTCGAGGACGAGGACCTTGGCGCCGAAGTACACCGCCCGGGCGATGGCCACGCACTGCCGCTCACCGCCGGACAGGGTGCCGATGGGCTGGTCGACGTCGCGCAGGTCGATGCCCATCCGCAGCAGCTCCGCGCGGGTCGTCTCGCGCATCAGCCGCACGTCGAGGCGCTTGAACGGGCCGACGCCCTTCGTCGGCTCGGAGCCGAGGAAGAAGTTCCGCCAGACCGGCATGAGCGGCACGACCGCGAGGTCCTGGTAGACGGTCGCGATGCCGCGGTCCAGGGCGTCGCGCGGGTTGGCGAGGGCGGTCTCCTCGCCCTCGATCCGGAACGTCCCGGCGTCGTGCCGGTGCAGCCCGGCGATGATCTTGATGAGGGTGGACTTGCCGGCGCCGTTGTCGCCGAGGACGCAGGAGATCTCCCCCGCGCGGACCTCCAGCGAGACGTCCTCCAGGGCCTTGATGTTGCCGTAGTACTTGCTGACGCCGTCGAGCTCGACGAGCGCCGGGCCGGCCGTGTCCCGGGGGGCCGGAGCCTGGGTGGCCGTCATTTCGTCGCCTCCGCGCGCTTGCGTACCCATGCGTTGAGCAGGGTGGCCAGGAGCAGCATCGCTCCCAGGAAGAACTTGAACCAGTCGGGGTTCCACTCCGCGTACACGATGCCCTTGCTGGTCATGCCGAAGATGAGCGCGCCGACGGCGGACCCGATCGCGGAGCCGTAGCCGCCGGTGATCAGGCAGCCGCCGATGACGGCCGCGATGATGTAGATCAGCTCGTTCCCGACGCCCTCGCCGGACTGCACCACGTCGTACGAGAACAGCAGGTGCTGGCCGGAGACCCAGGCGGCGAAGGCCACGCCCAGGTAGAGCCCGATCCGGGTGCGGACCACCGGGACGCCGACCGCGCGCGCCGCGTCGGCCTCGCCGCCGACGGCGAAGATCCAGTTGCCGAAGCGGGTGCGGATCAGGATCCAGGTGCCGATCCCGACGAGCGCCGCCCACCACAGGATGGTCACCTTCAGCTCGACGTCGCCGACGGTGAGGTACGAGGCGAAGACCTTGCGGGCGGAGTCGAAGCCCTCCATGTTCCCGATGGTCTTGGTCGACACGGTGCCGCTGATCAGCTTGGTGAAGCCGAGGTTCAGTCCGGTCAGCATCAGGAACGTGCCGAGCGTGATGATGAAGCTCGGCAGCCGGGTGCGGGTCAGCATGAAGCCGTTGAACGCGCCGAAGCCGAGGGTGACCAGCAGCGACACGAGGACGCCCACCCAGACGTTGGCGGTCATCTGGTAGCTGAACATCGAGGAGATCAGCGCGGAGCTGGTGACCATCACACCGGCGGAGAGGTCGAACTCGCCGCCGATCATCAGCAGGGCCACGGGCGCCGCCATGATCCCGATGGTGGAGGCGGCGTACAGGACCGTGCCGAGGCTGGACGCCTGGAGGAAGCTGTCGGCGACGATCGCGAAGAAGAGGAAGACGGCCACGGCCCCGACGACCGAGCCGAGCTCGGGCCGGCCGAGCAGCTTGCGCAGCGGGGAGGTGCGCAGCAGGCGTTCGTCGGTGTGCGGCGCCGCCGGTTGCCCGGTCGCGGTCATCGGGTCCCCCGGTTCGTGTACTCCGCGAGCGTGTCGGCGTCCTCGCGGGTGATGACCTGCGGGCCGGTCAGGACGGGGAGGCCGCCGCCGAGCGCGTTCTGGTTGTAGCGGTGGAGCCAGAGCAGGTCGACGGCCTCGTAGCCCTGGAGGTAGGGCTGCTGGTCGACGGCGAAGCCGAGGGTCTTGTCCTGGAGGCCGGCGGCGACGCTCGCGTTGAGGTCGAAGGTGTCGATCTCGGCCTTGCTGCCCGCGGTCCGCTTGGCCTTGACGGCGGCGGCGGCGAAGGGCGCGCCGAGGGTGACGACCGCGTCGATGTCCGGGTCGGAGTCGAGCTTGGCCTCGATGGACGCCTGGACGTCGGGCATGTTGGTGCCGTCGACGTAGAGGTTCTGCAGGGTGCCGTCGAAGTTCTTCTTCGCCCCGGCGCAGCGCTGCTCGTGGCCCACGTTGCCCTGCTCGTGCAGGATGCACAGCGCCTTGCGGCGCCCCCGCTCGTTCAGCTCGTCGCCGACGGCCTCGCCCGCGATGGACTCGTCCTGGCCGATGTGGGTGAGCGCGCCGAAGGCCTTGGACTCGGCGGATCCCGAGTTCACGGTGATGACGGGGATGCCCGCCTTGACGGCCTTCGCGACGACCGCCTTCATCGAGTCGGGCTTGGCGAGCGAGACGATCAGCCCGTCGACCTTCTTGTCGATCGCGGTCTGGACGAGCTCGGCCTGCTGCTGGCCCTCGTCGTTGTGGGAGTAGAGGAAGTTGATGTTGTCCTTGAGCGCGGCCTGCTTGGCGCCCTTCTGGACGATGTCCCAGAAGGTGTCGCCATCGCCCGAGTGGGTGACCATGGCGAACGTCCAGCGGGGCGTGTTCACCGCGGACCGGCCCTCCGCGGCCTGCTGGGCGGCGCGCTCCTCCGCCCGCTTGCCGCCGGTGCTGCTGCATCCCGCGAGGGAGCCCGCCAGTACCACTGCCAGCACGGCGCCTGTCGCGCGTACCCCTGTCCGAACCCTTGCCACGACGCCGTGCCCTTCTAGTGCTGCTCGCTGTGCTGCCTGGTGGTGCCGGCGGGGAGCGGACTCGCCGCCCGGCGGGCCAAGTATCCCCGAGCCCGGTCCGGCACGGCCCGGCAGGGGCGCGGGCCGCGCCCTCCGGACGTTCTAGCGACCAAGCATGACCGCGTCAATGGCTGGGTCCGCACCCACCGGCCGGGGAGCGACGGGAGGGGGTCAGGGACGGGCGAGCAGCTGGAACTCGAAGGCGTACCGCGAGGCGCGGTAGACGTGGGAGCCGAATTCGACCGCCCGGCCGCCGTCGTCGAAGGTGGTGCGCTCCATGGTCAGCAGCGGCGCCCCCGCGGGCTCCGCGAGCAGTTCCCCTTCCTCGGCGGTGGCGGCGCGGGCCCCCACGGACTGCCGGGCGCTGTGCAGGGTGATCCCCGAGGCGCGCATCATCCGGTACAGGCCGGTGGACTCCAGCCGCTCGGTGCCGAGGTCGAGCAGCCGGGGCGGCAGGTGGTTGCGCAGCAGCGCCACCGGTTCGTCGTGGGCGTACCGCACCCGCTCGACGAGGTGGACGTCGCCGCCCTCCTCGATGCCGAGCGCGGCGGCCGTCTCGGGGGTGGCCGGCTCGATCGTGCTGCGCAGGACGCGGGTCGCCGGGTTCCGGCCGGCGGTCTCCAGGTCGTCGTAGAGGCTGCTGAGTTCGAGGGGCCGCTTGATGCGGCTGTGCACGACCTGGGTGCCGACGCCGCGCCGGCGCACCATCAGGCCCTTGTCGACGAGCGACTGGATGGCCTGGCGCACGGTGGGCCGGGACAGCCCGAGCCGTGCGGCGAGCTCCAGTTCGTTGCCCAGCAGGCTGCCCGGGGCGAGGCGCCCCTGCTCGATGGCCGCCTCCAGCTGCCCGGCCAGCTGGTGGTAGAGCGGGACGGGACTCGTGCGGTCCACGCCCAGCCCGAGGGCGGCGGAGTCGGCGGCGGGTTTGGGCACGGCACGGAGCGTACCCCGTGCCGCCGTACGGCACCCCTCTATTTGTCAGGACATATAGTTGACAGTGCGCCCGGCGGGCGGCACGTTGGGTCCATGCGCATCGGACTCATCGGCACGGGCCGGATCGGTTCCTTCCACGCGGACGTCCTCGCACGCCACCCCGCCGTCGGCTCCCTGGTCGTGGCCGATCCGGACACCGCGCGCGCGGCCCTGGTCGCCGCACGGACCGGAGCCACCGCCGTGGACTCCGCGGAGGAGGTGCTGGGCGCCGGGATCGACGCGGTGGTGATCGCCTCGGCCACGTCGGCGCACGCCGGCCTCATCGGCCGGGCGGCCCGGGCCGGTCTGCCCGCCTTCTGCGAGAAGCCGGTCGCGCTGGACCTGGCGGGGACGCTGGGCGCGCTGCGCGAGGTCGAGCGGGCGGGCAGCGTGCTCCAGCTCGGTTTCATGCGCCGCTTCGACGCCGGGTACGCCGCGGCCCGCGCCGCCGTGCGCGACGGCTCCCTGGGCCGGCTGCACACCGTGCGCGCCACCACGTCCGACCCCGCTCCTCCGCCCGCCGCGTATCTGCCCCTCTCCGGCGGCCTGTTCAGGGACTGCCTGGTGCACGACTTCGACATGCTGCGCTGGGTGACGGGCCGTGAGGTGACGGAGGTGTACGCCACCGGCTCGGACGCCGGGCCGGCGATGTTCCGGGAGGCGGGCGACGTGGACACGGCGGCGGCGGTGCTGACCCTGGACGACGGCACGCTCGCCACGGCCACGGCCACCCGGTGCAACGGGGCCGGCTACGACGTGCGCATGGAGCTGGCGGGCGAGCGCGACCAGCTCGCGGTGGGCCTCGACGGCCGTACGCCGCTGACGTCCGCCGAACCGCAGGGTCCGCCCGCGCCGGCCGAGCCCTGGCCGGGCTTCCTGGAACGGTTCGCCCCGGCGTACGCGGCGGAGCTGGACGCGTTCCTCGGTGTGGTGCGCGGCGAGGCGGCGAACCCGTGCGACGGCCGGGAGGCGCTGCACGCGCTGCGCGTCGCCGAGGCGTGCGAGCGGTCGCGCGAGCGGCGCCGTCCCGTGCGGATGAGCGAGATCCCCGAGGACTGAGGCCGCTACCAGGCCACCGGCAGGCTCACCGGCCCCCGGATCAGCATGCCGGTGCGCCAGGACAGCAGGGCGGGTTCCGTGTCGAGCCGCAGCTCCGGGCAGCGTTCCAGCAGGGAGCGGACGGCGGTCCGGGCCTCGATGCGGGCCAGCGGCGCGCCGAGACAGTGGTGGATGCCGTGCCCGAAGGCGACGTGTCCGCGGGCGTCCCGCGTGATGTCGAAGCGCCCGGGGTCCGGGTAGCGGGCCGGGTCGCGGTCGCAGTCGGCGAGCGCGACCAGGACGAGTGCGCCACCGCCGGGGATCACCGTGCCCGCGACGTCGATCGGTTCCGTGGTGAAGCGGTACGTCGGGGTCTCGACGGGCCCCTCGTAGCGGAGCATCTCCTCGACCGCGTTGTCGATGAGCCCGGGGTCGGCGCGCAGGGCGGCCAGTTGCCCGGGGTGGGTGAGCAGGCTCAGCACGCCGTTGGAGATCAGGTTGACCGTGGTCTCGTGGCCGGCGACGAGCAGCAGCCAGGCCATGCCGAGGAGTTCGTCGGCGGAGAGCCGGTCGCCGTCCTCGTCGGCGGTGTGGATCAGGGCGCTCATCAGGTCCTCGCCGGGAGCCGTCCGCTTCCGGGCGATCAGCTCGCCGAGGTATCCGGTCATGGCGGCGGTGGCCTCGCCGCGCGCCTCGGCGTCGAGGGAGGACACGGCGGTGCCGGACCAGGCGCGGAACGCCTCCCGGTCCAGGGAGGGCACACCGAGCAGTTCGCAGATGACCGCCATCGGCAGCGGGAACGACAGCGCGTCGACCAGATCGGCGCTGCGGCCCGGGCCCCGCGTCATGGAGTCGAGGAGGCCGTCCGTCGTCTCCTGGATCCGCGGGGTGAGCAGTTCCATCCGGCGCGGCGTGAACTCCCGGGCCACGAGCCTGCGCAGCCGGGTGTGGGCGGGGGCGTCCGAGCTCAGCATGGACCGGCCGGCGGACACCTTGCCGACCTCCAGGGCGGGTGAGGCGTTGCGCCAGTCCTTGGAGAACCGCTGGTCGGCGAGTACGGCCCGGCCCGCCTCGTGACCGACGACGAGCCAGGCCTCCGCACCCTCCGGGATGCGGACGCGGTGCACCGGGCCACGGGCGCGCAGGCGCGCGTAGACCGGATACGGGTCGCGGACGAAGTTCTCGCCGAGCGCTCCGAGATCGAGCGGGTGTCGTGGGGTCACCACAGGTCCCTTCAGGCCGGGCGGACGGCGAGCACGGCCCCCTGCGCCACCGCGCACAGGGCCTCGGTGCCCTCCTCGTCCACGGTGTGCAGGTCGCAGCGCACGACGGCCTGTCTGCGGCCGGTGTGGACGACCTCGGCGCGGGCGGTCAGGGTGCGGCCGCTCGCCGGGCGCAGGTACTGGACGGAGAACCCGCCGGTCAGGACGGCGGATCCGAGTGTCGTCGCGGCGGCGAAGGTGAGGGCGTTGTCGGCGGCGTAGGACAGCACCCCGCCGTGCAGGAAGCCGTTCTGCTGGGTGAGCTCCGGGCGCACGTCGACCTCCAGCACCGCGGCGCCGTCCCCGAACCCGGTGAGGCGTGCCCCGACGAGCCGGCTGAAGGGCTGGCTGTCCAGGACCTGTTGAGCGGTGACGCGGTCGAGTGCGGTGCCGGCGTCCGCGGGAGAGCTCATGACGGCCACGGTAGCCGGGCCAGGACGGTGAATCCTCCGTCCGGACGGAATCCGTGCTCCAGGCTGCCGCCGGCCAGGTTCGCGCGTTCGGTGAGCCCGATGAGCCCCTGGCCCGAGCCGGGAACGGGCTCGAAGGGTCCGGCGGGGGCCGGGTTGGCGATCTCGATGGTCAGGCCGTGGCCGGGGCCGCCGTCGACGGTCACCCCGACGGGGGCTCCGGGGGCGTGCTTGCGCGCGTTGGTCAGGGCCTCCTGGGCGATCCGGTAGACGGTGCGCCCGGTCGCCGCGGGGGCCTCGGCCGGATCGGCCACACGGTTGTCGAGGGTGACCGTCATGCCGGCCGCGCGCGACTCGTCGACCAGCGCGTCGAGGGTGACGAGGGTGGGCTGCGGCCGGGTGCCGTCCTCGGTGTCGCCCGGTGCGCGCAGCACGCCGATGATCTCGCGGAGGTCCTGGAGCGCCTCGTGGGCGCTGTCCCGGATGACTCCGGCGGCCCTCGCGATCTCGGCGGTGGGGGCGCCGGGCCGGAATTCGAGGGCGCCCGCGTGGACGCTGAGCAGGGTCAGCCGGTGGGCGAGGACGTCGTGCATCTCGCGGGCGATGGCCTCGCGCGCGAGCCGCTGCGCCTGCTCGGCGCGGAGCGCGGCCTCGGTCTCGGCGCGGCGCGCGCGTTCGCGCAGGGAGACGACGAGCCGGCGCCGTGAGCGCACGGCCATGCCCCAGCTGAGCACGAGGAGCACCAGCAGCGCGCCGATGAGGCTGGACACGAGGAACGAGACTCCGGGGTCCGGGCGCAGCACCGGCTGGACCGGTGCGGTGGCCAGGGCCGCGGCGCCGATGAACGCCACGGGCCGGAACGGCCGGTGCACGGCCAGGCCGAACAGGGCGATCAGCATGGCCCCGGCCGCGGCGGGCTCGACGAGGCTGACGGCCACGAGGGCGACCGCGACCCCGACCGGCCACCGCCGCCTGACCCAGAGCGCACCGCAGGCCGCCGCCCCGACCAGGGCGTCGGCGACGAGGAGCCCGTCCGAGGCGGCCGGGTCCGCCGCGACCGCGTTCAGGGCGAGCACCCCGATGCCCGCGGCGCAGACGAAGGCCGTGAGGTCGACGGCCCAGTCCCGCACGGTGCGGCGCGACCTGCCCGGGTCGGCGGGCAGGTCGTCGTCGGCCAGGGCCGAGGGCAGCAGCCAGCGGTACTCCGTACGTGTCATACGGACGAATCTACGCAGGCCCCCGGCCCGGGCGGCCCTTCCCGGGCCGCGGAGACGCCCCGAGCCGGCCCGGAGACCGGGCGCGTCCGCAGGCGGGTACGCCCGGGGTCCCGGTCCGGGCCCGTCCCGACGGCTCCTATGCTGCGTGGCCCTCCTCATCGGACGGGCGGACGGTCGCGCTCACCGGCCCACCACGGCGCCCGGTCCCCCGTGTGCTGCGACTGAGCGTTCCGGACGAGCGGTGGTGCACCGTGCCCCACCGAGCAGTCGGTCGGCAGAGCGGGGCACTGCTTCGAGGATCCCGTGCCGATGGGCACCGGAATCTCGCCGTCAGGCTTGAGTCCGCACCCCTGGCCCCTGCGAAAGCTGCTTGACCAGCACGTTCATCTGACTGAGAGTGGACCTCCTGATCGACTGGGGTGGGAAACATGACACGGGACGACTACGTCGACCGTTGCGAGGAGCTCTTCGCAGCGGGCGGGTTCACCGAGGCGCGCAAGGCGGTGGAGTCCGGTCTGGCGGAACTCGGGCCCGATCCGGTCCTCTACCGGTGGCTCGGCCTGACGCACGCGGCGGAGGACGAGGACGACCACGATGCCGAGGCGGAGAAGGCCTACGAGGCCGGGCTCGCGCAGTGGCCTGACGATCTCGGGCTCCTCGTCTCCTATCTGGACCTGTGCCTGCGCGCCGACACCTGGACGTACCCCGGGCGCGCCGCCCGGGGCGAACGGCTCAAAAAGCGGATTGCGGTCCTTGCACCGGCGGGGTCGCCCGAAGCGGCACGGGTGGAGGACGCGCTCGGCTGGGCCGGGCGGGGCTACTGGCAGGACCTGCGGGAGAGAACGGCTGCCGCCGGGGCACATCGAGCGGCTCCGACCTCCCACAGCACTGACGTTGCTGAAGCGCTGGGGCAGGGAGCACGGGCGCCCGCCCATCCGGAAGACCTGCGGGCCGCCGAGGTCGCGGCGGCCCTGGAGCTGCTGGCCGGCCCCTGGAGGGCCCCGCTGCGGCTCGTGGTCCGCCACCGGGTGGCCGCCTACGTCACTGCCCTCACCCTGGTCCTCGTCACCAACAAGGCGCTGGTGCTGAGCGGGACTGTTTCCTACAGCGTGTGGGGCTGGATCTGGTTCGTCCCCCTCCTGCTGGCCGAATCGAAGCTGAGACAGGCACGCCGGCTCGCCCGGCAGCGGATCGTCGCCGCCATGGAGGCCCGGCACGCCGGTGCGGCCGCGGCAGGCTAAGGGCTTGCAGAGAATCAACATGCTGTCGAACACCGTGCATGAGCTGCGGTGTCAAGAGTGGGACTGCACAACTTATTGTTCTGCAAGCCCTAAGGGCTGTCCCGTAGTCCCCGGTGGATCAGCGCGCGGCGTCAGATGCGGTGCATCGCAAGGCGGAGGGACGTCCGCATACTGGATGTATTCGGGCGTTCCGACAACGCAGCGAGGGGCCGTAGCTGTCGTCGCGCGCCCGCCAGGGATCACGGGACAGCCCTTAGCCGTACTGACCGGGGACATTGACCGAGGAAAAGGTTGACCTTGTCGTAACGGCAATGCTTACGGTCGCTTCTCATGACCGTTTCAATGATTGACAGCGCCTCGGGCATGAGCCGAGCCCTGACGGCGGACGCGACGGATCGCGACGACCTCATCCGTGACATGTGGGCCCCGATGGCGGGGATGTACCACTTCATCCCCGGTGGCGTGGACATGGCCGCCGTGCACCGGCAGAACTTCGGCTTCCGTCCGGACTCCGCGATCGAGCAGGTCCGCGAAGGCCTGGAGTCCCTTGTCGCGGCAGATGCGTGGACCCGCGTCGAGAAGGGCATCGAGAAGGGCATCGCAACGTTGGCGTCTGCCGATCCGGGTGTGACGATCCCCGACCTGAACGTGCTGCTCGTCCTGGGGGATCCGACCAGCCGGCACTTCGTCGACGAGGTGCAAGGGATGTCAGGATTCGGCGGTATCAGCGGCTACATCGCCATCACCGTCTGGCCAACCTCGCGCGTCCGCGATCGCCTCGAGGCGATCGCGGCCCACGAACTGCACCACAACGTGCGCTATTCACCCGGCGGGATCGTGTGGGACCCACAGACGGTGATGGTTGGCGAGCACGTTGTGTCTGAAGGGCTCGCGGACGTTTTCGCGTCCGAACTGTACGGCGACGCGGGCTACACCCACTTCGTGCGCGACGAAACCCGCTCCGACGACCAAGTCCTGGCGAAGGTTGCCAGCGGCCTGGGCGTCACCGGAATGGCAGACTTCGCCGCCTGGGTGCTGGGCGACTCGAGCGCACAACTATTCGGTACCGAACCTGTCGGCCTGCCGACCGGGGCCGGCTATGCAGCCGGTGCTCGGCTTGTCCGCGCATACCTCGACGCCACGGGAACCACGGCCGCCCAGAACGTCAGCACTCCCGCGTCCGAGATCCTGCGCATTGCGCTGCCACGGCTGGGCCTGACCACAGACCCGGCACACTGAGCAGCACGTCGAACGACAGGAGCCCCGTGATGGAATGGACGGTGCAAGAGCTCGCTGAACGCGCAGGCATCAGCGGCCGCACGCTGCGCCACTATCACCGCATCGGGCTGCTCGAGCCCGACCGCGTCGGGTCCAACGGCTACCGCTACTACGGTCCCGACGCGGTCGCTCGCCTGCAACGCGTCCTCCTGCTCCGCGACACGGGTATGCCACTGGCCGACATCGCCGCAGTCCTCGACGCACCCGAGACGCCCACCGCCGAGGTCGAAGCGCTCCAGGCCCACCTGACACAGCTCGCCGATGACCGCGAGGCCCTGAACCGGCGCGTCAGCGCGGTCGAGCACACCCTGCAGATGCGTCGAGAGGGCCGCGAACCACGCATGGACGTGATGCTCGAAGGCTTCAACGACCGCTACGAGGCCGAGGTCGTACGACGATGGGGACGTGAGGCCTTCGATGCGTCGAACCGGTGGTGGCATGCCAAGTCCGTGGGACAGCAACGCGACTGGCAGGCCAGCGCCCAGGCCCTGCTCACACGGTGGGCAGAGATTTACGAAGCCGGCCACACACCCGGCTCACCAGTTGCTCAAGCGCACGCTGCCGACCACATGGCCTGGTTCTCTGACATCCCCGGAACACCCACCCACGCCGGCGATGCCGAACGATCCGCCGCAATGGTGCAAGGCATGGCAGACCTCTACGAAACCAACCCCGACTTCCACCAGACCTTCGGCAGCCCAGAGGCCGCGCAGTTCGCCGCGAACGCCCTGCGCATCCACGTGCAGCATCCGGCCTGACAGCGGCGGTGCCGCGTCACCGTCCCGGACCGAAAGATGCTATGTCCCATCCCAACGCTGCCCTCACACCGCGTCACCGTCTGAAGGTTGCCCAACTCGTCGTCGAGGAGGGCTGGCCGATCAGTGAGGTCGCCGCCCGATTCCAGGTCTCGTGGCCGACCGTGAAGTGCTGGGTCGACCGCTACCGCGCCGGCGAGCCCATGCACGACCGGTCCTCACGCCCGAAGAGCTCGCCGGACTTCGCCGTGCTCTCCGACGACCTGCTCGCCGTCGACGGAACGGATCGGCTCGCTGTCGGTCGGGGCGACGGTGATCGGCGGCGGTGTCGTCCACGACGCCGGCGCCCTGGGCTGACCGCCCGGCCGGGCCCGCCGGTCACCGGCCGCCCGGTGACCCGGAGGTCCGGTCACCGGCGGCCCCGGTCAGGTCGTGGAGTCCGCCCGGCGGCGGCCCCACGCGGTGCCCGCCAGCACGAGCACCGCGCCGATCACCCCCGGGACGCCGAGGCGTTCGCCGCCGATCGCGATGCCCGCGGCGGCGGCCCAGAGCGGTTCCGTGCCGAGCAGCAGGCTGACCCGGGACGGCGAGGTGCGGCGGACCGACCACATCTGCACGAAGAACGCGAACAGGGTGCAGAAGACGGCGAGGAAGAGCAGCCCCGCCCATTCGGCGGCACCGAAGTCCGCCGCCACCGTCCAGGGCGCCGCCCCGGTCCCGGGGACGGCCGCCAGCACGGCGAAGACCGCGACCGCACCGCCGAGCTGCACCGTGGTCAGGGACAGCGCGTCGGCGTCCCGGACCGCCTCGATCCGCGCCATCAGCAGGACGTGCACCGTACGGGCGAGGGCCGCGAGCAGCATCAGCAGGTCACCGGCCGACGGGCTGCTGAAGCCGCCGCCCTGGGTCAGCAGCACCACGCCGGTGACCGAGAGCCCCGCCGCCGCGAGGAAGGCGGCGGGCGGCCGCACCCGGGTCACCGCCGCCTCGGCCAGCGGGGTGAAGATCATCGTGAGGCTGATGATGAGACCGGCGTTGGTCGCCGACGTGTGCACGACGCCGTAGGTCTCCAGCAGGAAGATCCCGCTGAGCACGAGTCCCAGCAGGCCCGCGCCCCGCCACTGCGCGCCGCTCAGCCCCCGCAGCCCGCGCCACCCCGCGACGGCCAGGGCGGGCAGCACGAGCGCGAAGCGGAGCACCAGGACGGCGACGACGGTGTGCGGGGTGGTGATGCCCTTGGCCGCGAGGTAGCTGGCGCCCCAGACGGCGGCGACGAGCAGGAGCGGCAGATCGGTGACCCACGCAGGGCGGGGCCCGGCGGTGGCGGGCAGGACGGCAGAGGACACCTGGTGCTCCTGGTTCTCCACGACGGAAAGGGCGTGGAGACCTCACCGGCTCGCACGGGAAGCCGTCACCGTATCGAACGGGCGACCCGCTCGGGAACCTCCGTCCGACGGAGGCCTCGGGCTGGTGTCCACAAGGGTCGTACCGGGCGGAAGCGGTCCTGCGACCGCGCCGGCTCCTCCTAGAATGTCGGTCCTGGGACGCTCGGACACACGGAGTTGGCACATGGGTGGAGCGCGGCCGGACGGACGGGTCGAGCGGGGCAACCAGACCAGGCAGCTGGTCCTGGGGCGCGCGGTCCACGTCGCCTCGACCGAAGGGCTGGAAGGGCTGTCGCTCGGCCGGCTGGCCACGGAGCTGAAGCTGAGCAAGAGCGGCGTGTTCGCCCTGTTCGGGTCGAAGGAGGAGTTGCAGCTCGCCACCGTGCGGGCCGCCGTGACCGTCTTCGTCGAGCACGTGCTGACCCCGACGCGGGCGGCCCGCCCCGGTCTGGGCCGGGTCTGGCGGATGTGCGAGAGCTGGCTGACCTACTCGCAGCGCCGGGTGTTCAGCGGCGGCTGCTTCTTCTACGCGACCATCGCCGAGTTCGACTCCAGGGAGGGCAAGGTGCACGACGCGCTGGCGTCCACCCAGACGGGCTGGGTCACCTTCGTGGAGGAGACCGTCGAGGAGGCCCGGGTCAGGGGCGAGCTCGCTGCGGACACCGACGTCTCCCAGCTGGCCTTCGAGCTCATCGCCTTCATGGAGCTGGCCAACGCCGAGTCCGTGCTGCACAACAACAGCCCCGGCTACACCAAGGCGGCACGGGCCATCCTGGGGCGGCTGCACGCCTCCGCCACCGATCCCGCCCTGGTGCCCGCGGCCCCCTGACCGGGGTCCCGCCCTCCGCAGCCGGTGCCGGGCCGGGCGAGGCCCCTCCGCCGGTCCGCCGTCCCCCGTCGAGCAGGCCCCCTCGCGTCACACGTCGGGCTCGAAGGTCCCGAACCGTGCCGGTCCCGCCGGCCGGTAGGTGTGGATCGCGATGCCGCTCCCGGTGGTCCGGGCACCGGTCAGCTCGAAGGCCGTCGGCCGGCCGCCGTCCGCGAAGAGGCGCCGTCCGGTGCCCAGGGAGACGGGGTGGACGATCAGGTTGACCTCGTCGACCAGGTCGTGCGCCAGGAGGGTCTGTGCCAGCATGCCGCTGCCGTGGACCTGCAGCTCGCCCTCCGCGGTCCGCTCCTTCAGCCGCGCCACCTCGGTGGGCACGTCACCCGGGACGACGGTGGTGTTCTCCCACGCAGGATCGGTCAGCGTCCGGGACACGACGTGTTTGGGCAGGGTGTTGAGACGGGCGGCGATCGGGTCCTGCGGGTCGGTCACCCGGGGCCAGTAGGACGAGAAGATGTCGTACGTACGCCGTCCGAGGAGAAAGGCACCCGCACGGTCGAAGACCTCGCTGACGAAGGCGCCCATGCCGTCGTCGGCGAAGGGCACGACCCAGCCGCCGTACTCGAACCCGCCCGAGGTGTCCTCACCGGGGCCTCCGGGCCCCTGCATCACGCCGTCGAGCGACACGAACGTGGTGAGCGTCAGCTTCGCCATGGTCCTGTTCCTTCCGCCTCTGCGCCGTGCCGGACGGGGCACGGCGGCCCGTGGGCTTCCACCTGTGGTGACCTCACTGTCGGGCGGAACTCATCGGTCCGCCCGCCGGGATCCGTCCGCGCGGCCCCGGAACCGGGCGGGGGTCCGCCGCGTCCGCGGGGTCGCGCACGACGTGTCCGGCGCCCCAGTGGTCGAACCAGCCGCACCAGAACTCCATGCACATCGCCGGATCG
>NZ_JBEXRT010000047.1:0-51743 GCF_040613235.1 Streptomyces sp. NPDC006296
GCACAGCCCGAAGGGGGAGGCCCCCGACGCCGGTTCACGGCGTCGGGGGCCTCCCCCTTCGGCGGGGCGGGTGCGCCGGTGCCCCTACGGAAGCGCGAGCATGCGCTCCAGCGCCCGCTTCGCGTACTTCTCCGTCTCCGCGTCGACCTGGATCCGGTTGACCAGGTTCCCCTCGGCCAGCGACTCCAGCGTCCACACCAGGTGGGGCAGGTCGATCCGGTTCATGGTCGAGCAGAAGCACACCGTCCGGTCCAGGAAGACGATCTCCTTGTCCTCCGCGGCGAAACGGTTCGCCAGCCGGCGCACCAGGTTCAGCTCGGTGCCGATCGCCCACTTCGAACCGGCCGGCGCCGCCTCCAGGGCCTTGATGATGTACTCCGTCGACCCCACCTGGTCCGCGGCCGCCACGACCTCGTGCTTGCACTCCGGGTGCACCAGGACGTTGACGCCCGGGATCCGCCTGCGCACGTCCTCGACCGACTCCACCGAGAAGCGCCCGTGCACCGAGCAGTGCCCGCGCCACAGGATCATCTTCGCGTCGCGGAGCTCCTGGGCGGTCAGGCCGCCGTTCGGCTTGTGCGGGTTGTAGAGGACGCAGTCCTCCAGGGACATCCCCAGGTCCCGCACGGCGGTGTTCCGGCCCAGGTGCTGGTCGGGCAGGAAGAGCACCTTGTCACCCTGCTCGAACGCCCACTCCAGCGCCCGCTCCGCGTTGGACGAGGTGCAGATGGTGCCGCCGTGCCGGCCGGTGAAGGCCTTGATGTCGGCGGAGGAGTTCATGTAGGAGACCGGCACGACCGTGTCGGCGATCCCCGCCTCCGTCAGGACGTCCCAGCACTCGGCGACCTGCTCGGCGGTGGCCATGTCGGCCATCGAGCAGCCGGCGGCCAGGTCGGGGAGGACGACCTTCTGGTCGTCGCCCGTCAGGATGTCCGCGGACTCGGCCATGAAGTGCACACCGCAGAAGACGATGTACTCCGCCCCGGGCCGCGCCGCCGCGTCCCGGGCGAGCTTGAAGGAGTCTCCGGTGACGTCCGCGAACTGGATGACCTCGTCACGCTGGTAGTGGTGGCCGAGGACGAAGACCTTGTCCCCGAGCTTCTCCTTGGCGGCACGGGCGCGCTCCACCAGGTCCGGGTCGGACGGGGAGGGCAGGTCGCCCGGGCATTCGACCCCGCGCTCGCTCCGCGGGTCGGCCTCACGGCCGAGCAGCAGAAGGGCGAGAGGTGTCGGCTGGACATCCAGGGGCTGGGCGGTGGTCACGACACGCACCCTTTCTTCTCTGCGGAACGCCTTTTCGTCTAATTGACGCTATCTATCATAGCCGCTTCGCGTCAGCTTGACGATGGCGATAGCGTCGATGTGACGCATCCCCCGGCGCCCCGGTGTGCGAGCATGAAGGCGACAGACACGCGCCGGCCCGGAATGAATCCGCGGCCCCGATGGTTGGACCGTCGGCAAGCAGTCCGTACAACCCGGGAGAGAAGCAGATGTCCGTATCGGACGAGACCACCACCGTGAGCGACGGCATCCTCCTGTCCGACGCCGCCGCATCCAAGGTCAAGGCCCTGCTGGAGCAGGAGGGCCGGGACGACCTGGCCCTGCGCGTCGCCGTGCAGCCCGGCGGCTGCTCGGGCCTGCGCTACCAGCTCTTCTTCGACGAGCGCTCGCTCGACGGCGACGTGGTGAAGGACTTCGACGGCGTCAAGGTCGTCACCGACCGGATGAGCGCCCCGTACCTGGGCGGCGCCTCCGTCGACTTCGTGGACACCATCGAGAAGCAGGGCTTCACGATCGACAACCCGAACGCCACGGGTTCCTGCGCCTGCGGCGACTCCTTCAGCTGACCCCTGAGGCGTACCGAGGCGGCTGAGCCGTACGAAGGCGGCGCTCCCCGGATTCCGGGGAGCGCCGCCTTCGTCGTACCGTCCGGCGGGCGGCCACCGCGCCCGCGGGCGTCAGGCGCGCGGCACCGTGCCGCCCGAGGCGGCGTCGAGGACCTTCCGGCCGTCCAGCGGTGCGTCCAGCGTCACCGTCCGGGTCAGCTCCTTCGCCATCATGATGCAGGCCTTCCCGGGCTCCTGCTCCGAGGCGGTGACCGTGACCCGCACGGTCGTGCCGTCCTCCGCGGCGCGGGCCGTGTACGTGCTGCACGCGCCGCCCCAGAAGGTCACCTCCAGCGTCCTGCCGTCCGCGCTGTACGCGGTGAGGGCCGTGCCGTCCGGGTCGTCCGTGGGTGCGGGCGCCGTGCCAGGATCCTGCGGGGGCGCGGCCGAGGGCGTCCCCGGTGCGAGGTGGTCCGGATCCACCGCGACCCGGACCACGGTGTTCCGTGGCCCGTCGCCCGCGGACTCCAGCGAGAAGATCCACGCGGGGACGAGGATCTTCTCGCCGTCGGCGTACTGCGCGGCGAGCCCGAACACCGCCTTCTCGACGGTCGCCGTGGCGGCCGGCGGGGTCCCGCCCGCCGTGCCGCAGTCGTCGGCGGCCGGTGCGTCCGTGTCACCCTCCAGCGGTACGGGGGTCGCGCAGCCGCCGGTGCCGGATCCCGCGCGCGGCCGGCTCTCCGCGTTCAGCCGATCCAGCGCCTCCTGCGCACCGGTCACCGGATAGGTGTCGCCCTTGGTCAGCCCCTTCAGGTGCCCGCTGCCGCCCACGATCTCGCCGCCGGCACCCACCTGGATCCCGGTCGACCAGCCGTAGGTGGGCAGTCCGTCCACCACCGGATCGGCGTTCACCACCCGTACGGAACCCATCAGCTGATCCGTGTCGAGCGCGGCGCCGTCCTGCCCCACCGCCTTGAGCACCGGAACGGCCGCGGCCTTCGCGGTCCGCGCGTCGACGGGCGAGCCGGAGGGCGGCGTCCGGTCCTGCTTCGCGCACTCCGGGCCGGCCGCGCACGCGTCGGAGCCGCCCGGGCCGTAGCGGGCGAACGTCCAGGTCCCGGGCGCCTGCTTGGTCACCTTCAGAACCGGTCCCGAACCGTCCCCGTCACTGCCGACCCGCCAGGCCGTGCCGTCCGTGTGCGGGGTGCCCGGCACCCCCAGCGCCTTCGCCAGCCGGGCCGCCTCGGCTGCCGTCACCGTGCCCCGGGCGCGCTGCACCGCGGCGCTGTCCGGGCCGTCCGGCAGCGCGCCGGAGGCGCGGTAGACCACGCCGCCGCCGCGCGGATCGGGTTCACCGGGCGCGATGCCGGGGGGCGGGGCCGACGCACTGTCGGCGAGGTCCAGTGCGAGCGGGGGAGGGCCGCCGTCCCCGAGCACCGCCCGGCCCGCGTCCGCACCGGTGTCTCCCGACGCGGCCGCGGCCCAGTACGCGGCCCCGCCCCCGGTCAGCAGCACGGCTGCCGCCACCGAGGCGGCGGCGAACGGAGAACGCCGCCGCCGGGGGCCGGTCATGTCACTGTCGGTCTGCTCGGTGCTCACCGGATCGCTCCTTCGGCTGCCTGGCTGTCACGGGCACGTCGCCCGCCCGTGGGGGCGGGGACACCGGTGGGACGGGCCGGAGGAGCGCACGGTTCCCGAACGGACGCGGAGAACCGCCCCGGGGCAGGTCCCCGCCCGGAGCGGCCCGCCCCGCACCGAGCTTGGAGCGGCCGGCCCCGCCGAGCCCGGGAGCCGTCCCGGGCGCGCCGGGTCAGTTCCCGTAGTCGGCCATGGCGTCGACCATCCGGGCCGAGGACGGCGGTACGGTGACGCCGTGCGGGCGGGGCGGCTCCACCGGCCGCACGGCCGGCTTCGCGGGCACGACCCAGTGCGGCGCCATCCGCGCGCAGTCGCCGCGCAGCTCGGCCAGGCTCATCTCGGACTCTCGGGGAACGACGGTGTTCGACATACCGGCACCGTACGCACGTCGGACCTCAGGTAGAAAGACCTACTATCGGGTAGTTACGACCCGTCGGGTCCGGTGGCGCCACCGGGTAGCGTGAACTGTCACGCCGTCCCGGAGGGCGCACCACGCGCCCCTTCGCCTTCCGCAGGAGCAGCCTCCCCGTGCGCATTGCAGTCACCGGCTCCATCGCCACCGACCACCTGATGACCTTCCCCGGCCGATTCGCCGACCAGCTGGTCGCCGATCAGCTGCACACGGTCTCGCTCTCCTTCCTCGTCGACAACCTCGACGTGCGCCGCGGGGGAGTGGGTGCCAACATCGCCTTCGGTATGGGCGTCCTCGGGACGCAGCCGATCCTCGTCGGTGCCGCCGGCGCCGACTTCGACGACTACCGCGCCTGGCTCGACCGGCACGGCGTCGACACCGAGTCGATCCGGATCTCCGAGGTGCTGCACACGGCGCGCTTCGTCTGCACGACGGACGCCGACCACAACCAGATCGGCTCCTTCTACACCGGCGCCATGAGCGAGGCCCGGCTGATCGAGCTCAAGAGCGTCGCCGACCGCGTCGGCGGGCTGGACCTCGTCTCGATCGGGGCCGACGACCCGGAGGCGATGCTCCGCCACACCGAGGAGTGCCGCTCGCGGGGCATCCCGTTCGCCGCGGACTTCTCGCAGCAGATCGCCCGGATGGACGGCGAGGAGATCCGGATCCTCCTCGACGGCGCGACGTACCTCTTCTCCAACGAGTACGAGAAGGGGCTCATCGAGTCCAAGACCGGCTGGAGCGACGAGGAGATCCTGTCCCGGGTCGGCCACCGCGTCACCACCCTCGGCGCCCGCGGCGTCCGGATCGACCGGGCCGGCCAGGACCCCGTCGAGGTCGGCTGCGCCGAGGAGGAGCAGAAGGCCGACCCGACCGGCGTCGGCGACGCCTTCCGGGCCGGTTTCCTCTCCGGCCTCGCCTGGGGTGTGGGCCTGGAGCGCGCCGCCCAGGTCGGCTGCATGCTCGCGACCCTGGTCATCGAGACGGTGGGCACCCAGGAGTACACCCTGCGCCGCACCCACTTCATGGACCGCTTCACCAAGGCGTACGGCGACGAGGCGGCCGCCGAGGTCCGTCAGCACCTCTCCTGACGGCCGCGGTGCCCGTGGGTCAGAGGAGGCGGCGGACCACATAGGCCGTGCCGCGGTCGGCCGGCTCCTCGCCCACGTACTCCTGTGCGCGCATCGCGCACCAGGCCGGGATGTCCAGGCGGGCGGCCTCGTCGTCCGAGAGCACCGTCACCGTGCCGCCCACGGGTACCCCTCCGATCACCTTTGCGAGTTCGATGACCGGGACCGGGCAGCGCCTGCCCAGCGCGTCGACCACGAGCGAGGGAACCGGTGCGGGGGAGGGGGCCGCCGGTGCGGGCGCGCCGAGCCGCTCCCGCACCCCGGCCACCACGCCCGGCAGCACGTCCAGGAAGCCGTCGACCTCCTCCTCCGTCGTCCCGGCGGGGAGCGACACCCGGACGTTCCCCTCGCTGAGCACCCCCATCGCCGTGAGGACATGGCTCGGCGTCAGGGTGCTGCTCGTGCAGGACGATCCGGACGAAACGGAGAATCCCGCCCGGTCCAGTCCGTGCAGCAGGGTCTCTCCGTCGACATAGAGACAGGAGAAGGTGACCAGGTGCGGCAGCCGCCGCACCGGATCGCCGACCACCTCCACGTCCGGCACCCGGCTCCCCACCGCCGTCCTGATCCGGTCCACCAGCGCGCGCAGCCGTGCGTCCTCCGCCGCGGCCTCCGCGCGCACCGCGCGCAGCGAGGCCGCCGCCGCCACGATCGCCGGGATGTTCTGGAAGCCCGGCGCCCGGCCCGACTCCCGTTCGTCGGAGGGGCCCTGGGGGGCGAAGCGGACGCCCTTGCGCACGGCCAGCAGCCCGACCCCGGCCGGCCCTCCCCACTTGTGCGCGCTCGCGGTCAGCAGCGACCAGCGTCCCGGGACCGGACCCCAGCCCAGTGACTGCGCGGCGTCCACCAGCAGTGGCACACCCGCGTCCGCGCAGCGCTCGGCGGCCGCGGCCACCGGCTGCTCGGTCCCGACCTCGTGGTTGGCGGACTGCAGGCAGGCCAGCGCGGTGTCCGCGCGAAGGGCCTGCCCGAAGACCGCGGGGTCCACCGCGCCGGTCCGGTCCACCGGGACCTCGGTGGACGATCCGCCCGCCGCCTCCAGCGCCGCGGCCGCGTGCAGCACCGAGGAGTGCTCGACGGCGGAGAACACCAGATGGCGTCCGACACGCCGACGCCCGGAAAGCGTCCCGGCGATCGCCGCGTGCACCGCCCGGGTCCCGGACGAGGTGAAGACGAGCTCGTCCGGACGGCAGCCGACGGCCTCGGCGGCGGCCTCCCGGGCGGCGTCCAGCAGCAGCGCCGCCCGCCTCCCCTCGCGGTACAGCCGGGCGGGGTCGGCCCAGCCCTCGTCCAGGGAGGCAAGCAGCGCCTGGCGGGCGACGGGGTGCAGGGGGGCGGAGGAGGCCGCGTCGAAGTAGGGCACCCCGTCACGCTAGCCCGCACCGGGCGTGACCAGGGGACCGGCCGCCGTCGCGGCGGGCGGGGCGGCGGGGGAGGGGGCGTCAGATGACGGCCGGAGCGCCGCGTTCCATCCCTTCGGGGTGTCGTGCGGCGCGTTGGGCACCCTCCCCGCGCGGCCCCAAATGGCGTCCAGTAGGGTTTGGTCCGCATAAACATCCAAACCCCTGCCCGCGTCTGGGCCGGCGACCGACCGAGCGAGACGGGCGCGCCGACCGAGCGGGCGAGACTCTCGGGAAGGCGCTACGTGAGTCCCAACGGCTCCGACCGCTCGTCGCGGCGCCCGATGCGGCGGAAGCTGCCGCAGGTGCTGACTGCGGGCCTGGTCCTGGCGACGGCCTCCGGTTGTTCATACAACTGGGAGGATTTCCCCCGCCTCGGTATGCCCACCCCGGTAACGGAAGAGGCCCCTCGGATCCTCTCCCTCTGGCAGGGCTCGTGGGCGGCAGCGCTCGCCACGGGCGTCCTTGTCTGGGGGCTGATCCTCTGGAGCGTCGTCTTCCACCGGCGAAGCAGGACCAAGGTGGAGGTACCCCAGCAGACCAGGTACAACATGCCCATCGAGGCGCTGTACACAGTGGTCCCCCTGATCATCGTCTCGGTGTTCTTCTACTTCACCGCGCGCGATGAATCGAAGCTCCTCGAGCTCACCCCGAAGCCGGCCCACACCATCAACGTGGTCGGCTACCAGTGGAGCTGGGGCTTCAACTACATCGAGAAGGTGGAGGGCCAGCCCTCCGCCGGCAATGAGGTCCCCAAGGAGCTCGACGCCATCCCCGACAAGTACCGCAAGGACTTCCCCGAGGGCGCCGGCGGCGTCTACGACGTGGGCATCCCCGGTACGCGCAACCCGCAGAACGGCAACCCGGGTCCGACCCTGTGGCTGCCGAAGGGCGAGAAGGTCCGCTTCGTGCTGACTTCGCGTGACGTCATCCACTCCTTCTGGGTGGTGCCGTTCCTCATGAAGCAGGACGTCATTCCGGGCCACACCAACTCCTTCGAGGTCACGCCGAAGAAGGAGGGCACCTACATGGGTAAGTGCGCCGAGCTCTGCGGCGTCGACCACTCCCGGATGCTCTTCAACGTCAAGATCGTCTCTCCCGAGCGTTACCAGCAGCACCTCAAGGAGCTGGCGGAGAAGGGTCAGACGGGCTACGTGCCGGCAGGCATCGAGCAGACGGACCCGGCCAGGAATGCGGAGACGAACAAACTGTGAGCATCCTCAACGAATCCCAGGGTGCCGCGGCAGCAGACGACTCGTTCGAGGACGAGCTGCCGGTGCGGCGCAAGCAGCCGGGGAGTGTCGTCGTCAAGTGGCTGACCACCACGGACCACAAGACGATCGGCACGATGTACCTGGTCACCTCCTTCGCCTTCTTCTGCATCGGTGGCCTGCTCGCGCTCTTCATGCGTGCCGAGCTGGCCCGTCCGGGCACGCAGATCATGTCGAACGAGCAGTTCAACCAGGCGTTCACGATGCACGGCACGATCATGCTGCTGATGTTCGCGACGCCGCTGTTCGCCGGGTTCGCGAACTGGATCATGCCGCTCCAGATCGGTGCGCCCGACGTGGCGTTCCCGCGGCTGAACATGTTCGCGTACTGGCTGTACCTCTTCGGCTCGCTGATCGCCGTCGCGGGCTTCCTGACCCCGCAGGGTGCGGCCGACTTCGGCTGGTTCGCCTACTCCCCGCTGTCGGACGCGGTCCGCTCGCCGGGTGTCGGCGCCGACATGTGGATCATGGGTCTGGCCTTCTCCGGCTTCGGCACGATCCTCGGCTCGGTCAACTTCATCACCACGATCATCTGCATGCGCGCCCCCGGCATGACGATGTTCCGCATGCCGATCTTCACCTGGAACGTCCTGCTGACCGGTGTCCTGGTCCTGCTGGCCTTCCCGGTCCTCGCCGCCGCGCTCTTCGCGCTGGAGGTCGACCGTAAGTTCGGCGCACACATCTTCGACGCGGCCAACGGCGGCGCCCTGCTGTGGCAACACCTCTTCTGGTTCTTCGGCCATCCAGAGGTGTACATCATCGCGCTACCGTTCTTCGGCATCATCTCCGAGATCATCCCGGTGTTCAGCCGCAAGCCGATGTTCGGCTACATCGGTCTGATCAGCGCGACGATCGCCATCGCCGGCCTCTCGGTGACGGTGTGGGCGCACCACATGTACGTCACCGGCGGGGTGCTGCTGCCGTTCTTCTCCTTCATGACGTTCCTCATCGCGGTGCCCACCGGGGTGAAGTTCTTCAACTGGATCGGCACGATGTGGAAGGGCTCCCTGTCCTTCGAGACACCGATGCTCTGGTCGGTCGGCTTCCTCATCACCTTCGCCTTCGGTGGTCTGACCGGCGTCATCCTGGCCTCGCCGCCGCTGGACTTCCACATCTCCGACTCGTACTTCGTCGTCGCGCACTTCCACTACGTCGTCTTCGGCACCGTGGTCTTCGCGATGTTCGCCGGATTCCACTTCTGGTGGCCGAAGTTCACCGGCAAGATGCTGGACGAGCGGCTCGGCAAGATGACCTTCTGGACGCTGTTCATCGGCTTCCACGGCACCTTCCTGGTGCAGCACTGGCTGGGCGCCGAGGGCATGCCGCGGCGGTACGCGGACTACCTCGCCGCCGACGGCTTCACCGCCCTGAACACGATCTCGACGATCTCCTCGTTCGTGCTCGGACTGTCGATGCTTCCGTTCATGTACAACGTCTGGAAGACCGCCAAGTACGGCAAGAAGATCGAGGTCGACGACCCGTGGGGCTACGGCCGTTCGCTCGAGTGGGCGACGTCCTGCCCGCCGCCGCGGCACAACTTCCTCAGCCTGCCGCGGATCCGTTCCGAATCGCCCGCGTTCGACCTGCACCACCCGGAGATCACGGCGCTCGAGCAGCTGGATCACCTGTCCGAGGGTGAGAAGGTCCTCGTCGGCGGCAAGGAGGACGGCAAGTGAAGATCCAGGGCAAGCTCTTCATCTGGCTGAGCGTCTTCCTGCTGATCATGGCGGCCACGTACGGCGTCTGGTCCAAGGAGCCGGTCGGCACCACCGCGCTGGTCCTGGCCTTCGGGCTGTCCATCATGATCGGCTTCTACCTGGCGTTCACCGCCAACCGGGTCGACGCGATGGCCCAGGACGACAAGGAGGCCGACGTCGCGGACGAGGCCGGTGAGGTGGGCTTCTTCTCGCCGCACAGCTGGCAGCCGCTCTCGCTGGCGATCGGCGGCGCGTTCCTCTTCATGTCCGTCGTCTTCGGCTGGTGGCTGGCCTACTTCTCGGCCCCGCTGCTCCTGATCGGCCTCTTCGGCTGGGTCTTCGAGTACTACCGGGGCGAGAACCGCACCCAGTAGGACACGCCCGCAGGACGCGTCGCACCCGACGGGGGCCCGGACCGCTCAGTGATGAGCGGGCCGGGCCCCCGTTTGCAGTCACTGAACGCGCTGGATCGGATGAATCTTCTTAGCGTGAGTTCATGAACCACACGCCGCGCATCCGCACCGTAGTGAGCTGCACTCTGCTGGTCGTGACCCTGGTTGCAGGTGCGACCGCCTGTGGAGGGTCCGACAGCGATCCGCTGTCGATGCGGCCCCACGACGCCGCCGACCTGATCTCCTTCAACGGCCCCGCCGAGGACGAGAAGGCCGATCCCGACAAGCCCATCGAAGTCACCGTCAAGGACGACGACGCGAAGATCACCGACGTCACGGCCGTCGACGCCGAAGGACGGCACCTGGCCGGCGAGCTCGACGCCGACGGGAAGCGGTGGCACTCCACCACCTCGCTCGCCGCCGGCACCCGCTACTCCGTCAAGGTCTCCACCGAGAACGAGGACGGCGCCCCCGGCAGCCGCACGTACGCCTTCGGCACGGCGGCGGCCAAGAAGTTCCTCAAGGTCTCGTTCGGCCCGCAGGCGGGCACCTACGGCGTCGGGCAGCCGCTCACGGCGGAACTCAGCGCTCCGGTCCCCGACCGGGCCGCCAGGGCCACCGTGGAACGCGGGCTGCAGGTCCGCTCCACGCCCGCCGTCACGGGCTCCTGGTACTGGGTCGACGACAAGACCCTGCACTACCGCCCCAAGGAGTACTGGCCCGCCGACGCCACGATCGACGTCCGCAGCAACCTCAAGGGCATCAAGGTGACGAACGCCCTCTACGGCGCCGCCACGAAGCCCCTGAAGCTGACCACGGGGGACCGCATAGAAGCGATCACGGACGCCTCGGAGCACCACATGACCGTCCTGCGCAACGGCGAGGTGATCAACACCCTGCCGGTCACCACGGGCAAGCCCGGGTTCGACACGCGCAACGGGGTCAAGGTGGTGCTGGCCAAGGAACAGTTCGTACGTATGCGCGGGGAGAGCATCGGCATCGCCGCCGGCTCCTCGGAGTCCTACGACCTGCCGGTCTACTGGGCGACCCGGGTCACCTGGAGCGGCGAGTACGTCCACGCCGCGCCCTGGTCGACGGGTTCGCAGGGCAGCGCCAACGTCAGCCACGGCTGCACCGGGATGAGCACCGCCGACGCCGAATGGTTCTTCGACACCGTCCGTGAGGGTGACATCGTCAAGGTCGTCGGGAGCGACGGCGAGACGATGACCCCCTTCGACAACGGCTTCGGCGACTGGAACCTGGAGTGGGACGCCTGGCAGAAGGGCAGTGCCCTGCACGGCGGCGGCACCCCGGACACGGGCACCGACGTCGAGACGGCGCGGCTGCGCCCCCAGGTCTGATCCGCCCGGGAGTGCGCCGCGCCCCCGAGCACCGCCGCGGAGGGGCCGGGGGCCCCTCCGGATCAGGCCTCCACGGACAGCCTGTGCCGCAGCAGGGAGGCCAGGGCGTCGGCGAAGTCGACCGGGTCCACCGGATGCGTCACGGCGGCGTCCGCACGGCTCCAGGTGGCCAGCCAGGCGTCCTGCGGGCGTCCGATCAGCAGCAGCACCGGCGGGCAGTCGAAGATCTCGTCCTTGATCTGCCGGCAGACCCCCATGCCGCCCGCGGGGGCCGTCTCGCCGTCCAGCACGCAGACGTCGACGCCGCCGCGGTCCAGTGCGGCGAGCACGGCGGGCAGGGTGGCGCACTCCAGGAACTCCACCGGTGGGACGTCCGCCGCCGGCCTGCGCCCGGCTGCCAGCCGCACCTGCTCGCGGATGTTGGCGTCGTCGCTGTAGACCAGGACCGTGGCGGTCGGCTGCATTGTTCCTCCGTGACGTCTGTGTCTTCGGGGCTCTCCGGGCATGAACCGATGGGCGGATCGTACTCCGGCGGACTGTCTGTCAGCACCGGTAATGACATCGATTCGATGGGCCGTTCGGTGAGCACACACACCGCTGACACACCGAACGGCACCCCCGGGAGTGAGGGCGGGATAAGCGACCGACATAATGTCGGTCGTGGCGACAGCAACGACAGTAGAAACCGGGCACGCGCACCCGTCGGTCAATCGGCCGAACCTCACCAGCGTCGGAACCATCATCTGGTTGAGTTCCGAGCTGATGTTCTTCGCGGCCCTCTTCGCGATGTACTTCACCCTGCGATCGGTGATGGGACCCGATCACTGGAAGGAGATGGCCCACCATCTGAACTTCCCGTTCTCGGCGACGAACACCACGATCCTGGTGCTTTCCTCTCTCACCTGCCAGCTCGGCGTCTTCGCCGCGGAGCGGGGCGATGTGAAGAAGCTCCGCACCTGGTTCATCATCACGTTCGTGATGGGTGCGATCTTCATCGGCGGCCAGGTCCTCGAGTACACCGAGCTGGTCAAGGAGGCGGGTCTCTCCCTGTCCTCCGACCCGTACGGTTCGGTGTTCTACCTGACCACCGGCTTCCACGGTCTGCACGTGACAGGCGGTCTCATCGCCTTCCTGCTCGTCCTGGGCAGGACGTACGCGGCCTCGAGATTCACCCACGAACAGGCCACCGCCGCCATCGTCGTGTCGTACTACTGGCACTTCGTCGACGTCGTCTGGATCGGCCTGTTCGCCACGATCTACATGATCAAGTAACCGGGCTCGCACCCACTCACCATCGACGCAGAAGATCCTGACACCGGGGTAATCCGTGAAAAAGCTCTCCGCACGACGACGCCATCCGCTGGCGGCGGTCGTCGTACTACTCCTCGCGCTGGCGGCTACCGGGGGGCTGTACGCCGCGTTCGCGCCTGCGGGTAAGGCGCAGGCCGACGAAACCGCCCAGTCCCTCGCCATCGACGAGGGCAAGAAGCTCTACTCCGTGGGCTGTGCCAGCTGCCACGGATCCGGCGGTCAGGGCACCACCGACGGGCCGTCCCTCGTGGGCGTCGGCTCCGCCGCCGTCGACTTCCAGGTCGGTACCGGACGCATGCCGGCCCAGCAGCCGGGCGCCCAGGTCCCGAAGAAGAAGGTCATCTACAACCAGGCCGAGATCGACCAGCTCGCGGCGTACGTCGCGTCGCTGGGAGCCGGCCCGATCACGCCCACCACGAGCCAGGTCGACCCCTCGGGCGCCGACGTGGCCAAGGGCGGTGACCTGTTCCGCACGAACTGCGCGCAGTGCCACAACTTCACCGGTGAGGGCGGCGCCCTCACCAAGGGCAAGTACGCGCCCAGCCTCGAAGGCGTGAGCCCGAAGCACATCTACGAGGCCATGCAGACCGGCCCGCAGAGCATGCCCTCCTTCCCGGACAGCACCATGCCGGAGCAGGAGAAGAAAGACATCATCGCGTACATCAAGACCGTCAACGGTGATGAGTCGGCGACCCCCGGCGGACTCTCGCTCGGTGGCCTCGGCCCCGTCAGCGAAGGTCTCTTCGGCTGGATCTTCGGCCTGGGCGGCCTGATCGCCATCGCCGTATGGGTCGCGGCCCACACCGCTAAGGCCAAGAAGTCATGAGTAGCCAACAGATTCCAGAAGAGAACCTGCCGGTAGAGCAGGGCACCGCGCACGGCGCGGTCGACGGTGCGGGCGACCCCTTCGCCGACCCGGGGCTGCCGGCCCACAAGCCGCGCATCCAGGACATCGACGAACGGGCCGCGGACCGCTCCGAGCGGGCCGTCGCCCTCATGTTCACGCTGTCCATGCTGGCGACCGTCGGCTTCATCGCCGCGTACGTCATCTTCCCGGTCGACAAGATCGTCTACATCTGGCCGTTCGGCCATGTGAGCGCGCTCAACTTCTCCCTGGGCCTGACCCTGGGCCTGGCGCTCTTCCTCATCGGCGCGGGCGCCGTCCACTGGGCGCGCACCCTGATGTCCGACGTGGAGGTCGCCGACGACCGGCACGCGATCGAGGCGACCCCCGAGGTCAAGGCCAAGGTCCTGGCCGACTTCGCGGACGGCGCCCGGGAGTCCGCGCTCGGACGCCGCAAGCTGATCCGCAACACCATGTTCGGTGCGCTGGCCCTGGTGCCGCTCTCCGGCGTGGTGCTGCTGCGCGACCTCGGTCCGCTGCCGGAGAAGAAGCTGCGCAAGACGCTGTGGGCCAAGGGCAAGCAGCTCGTCAACATGAACACCATGGAGCCGCTGCGTCCCGAGGACGTCGTCGTCGGTTCGCTGACCTTCGCCATGCCCGAGGGCCTGGAGGAGGACGCGCACGACTTCCAGTCGCAGATCGCCAAGGCCGCCCTGATGATCATCCGCATCGAGCCGGACAACATCAAGGACAAGCGCGAGCGCGAGTGGGCCCACGAGGGAATCGTGGCCTTCTCCAAGATCTGCACCCACGTCGGCTGCCCGATCAGCCTGTACGAGCAGCAGACGCATCACGTGCTCTGCCCGTGCCACCAGTCCACCTTCGACCTCTCCGACGGCGCCCGCGTCATCTTCGGTCCGGCCGGTCACGCCCTCCCGCAGCTGCGGATCGGCGTGAACAGCGAGGGCAACCTCGAGGCGCTCGGTGACTTCGAAGAGCCCGTCGGTCCTGCCTTCTGGGAGCGCGGATGAGTACTGCGACGGAAACACAGCGCAAGGCGCCCGCCGGTGAGCGGGTGGCCGACTGGGCGGACGGCCGGCTCGGCATCTACGGCCTGGCCAAGGCCAACATGCGCAAGATCTTCCCGGACCACTGGTCCTTCATGCTCGGCGAGATCTGCCTCTACAGCTTCATCATCATCATCCTCACGGGTGTGTACCTGACGCTGTTCTTCCACCCGAGCATGAACGAGGTCGTGTACCACGGCTCCTACGAGCCGATGCAGGGCATCCGGATGTCCGAGGCCTACGCCTCGACGCTGGACATCAGCTTCGACGTCCGCGGCGGTCTGCTGGTCCGGCAGATCCACCACTGGGCAGCGGTGATCTTCCTCGCCGGCATGTTCGTGCACATGTTCCGGGTGTTCTTCACCGGCGCGTACCGCAAGCCGCGTGAGATCAACTGGCTGTTCGGCTTCCTGCTGTTCGTCCTCGGCATGTTCACCGGGTTCACCGGCTACTCGCTCCCGGACGACCTGCTCTCCGGCACGGGTGTGCGCTTCACCCAGGGCGCCATCCTGTCGATGCCGATCGTCGGTACGTACATCTCGATGTTCCTGTTCGGCGGGGAGTTCCCCGGCACGGACATCATCGCGAGGTTCTACTCGATCCACATCCTGCTGCTGCCGGGCATCATGCTCGGGCTCGTGGTCGGCCACCTCATCCTGGTCTTCTTCCACAAGCACACGCAGTTCGCCGGACCGGGCAAGACGAACAAGAACGTCGTCGGCATGCCGCTGCTCCCGGTGTACATGGCCAAGGCCGGCGGCTTCTTCTTCCTGGTCTTCGGCTTCATCGCGATCATCGCGGCGATCGCCACGATCAACCCGATCTGGGCGCTCGGCCCCTACCGTCCCGACCAGGTGTCCACGGGCGCCCAGCCGGACTGGTACATGGGCTTCGCCGAAGGGTTCGTCCGGGTCATGCCGGGCTGGGAGATCAACCTCTGGGGCCACACGCTGGTCCTCGGCGTACTGATCCCGCTGGTCCTCTTCGGTGTGGTCCTGGCGGCACTCGCGCTCTACCCGTTCATCGAGTCCTGGATCACCGGCGACAAGCGCGAGCACCACATCCTGGACCGTCCGCGCAACGCCCCGACCCGTACGGGTCTCGGTGTCGCCTGGGTGACGATCTACTTCGTCATGCTGATCGGCGGCGGCAACGACATCTGGGCGACGCACTTCCACATGTCGCTCAACGCGATCAGCTGGTTCGTGCGCATCGCGTTCTTCGCCGGCCCGGTCCTGGCGTTCGTCGTCACCCGGCGGATCTGCCTCGGCCTCCAGCGCCGCGACAAGGAGAAGGTGCTGCACGGGCGCGAGTCCGGCACCATCAAGCGCCTGCCGCACGGTGAGTTCGTCGAGATCCACGAGCCGCTCAGCCCGGGGCAGCTGCACACGCTCACGGCGCACGAGCAGTACAAGCCGGCCGAGATCGGCCCGACGGTCGACGAGAACGGTGTCGAGCGCAAGCCGTCGGCGCTGCAGAAGCTGCGGGTCAGGCTCAGCCGGAGCTACTTCGGCGAGAACAACCAGATCGCCAAGCCCACCGCCGAGGAGTACAAGGAGATCACCAGCGGCCACGGCCACCACTGATCACCTCAGCTGAACGCCACAGCGGGAGCCCCGTCCATCCGATGGACGGGGCTCTTCGCTGTCCCCGGGGCTGGATAAGGTGGGAGGCGTATTCCTATCGGCTGTGGACCCAGGAGCGGACCATGAACGTGGTGACCCCGGACGGCGGCGGCAGCGTGGCGGGCCTCCCCCGGACTCCGTCCGGGGACACGCCCACCTGGCCCGGCGTGCTGACGCCCCTGCTGCGCGGTGAGGACCTCGGTGCGGACGACACGGCCTGGGCCATGGACCGCATCATGAGCGGCGAGGCCACGGACGTGCAGATCGCCGGCTTCGCGATCGCGCTGCGGGCCAAGGGCGAGACCGTCGACGAGGTCACCGGCCTCGTCCGCGCCATGTACGCGCACGCCCACACCATCGAGGTCCCCGGCCGCACGGTCGACATCGTGGGGACCGGCGGCGACATGGCCAAGACGGTCAACATCTCCACGATGTCGGCGATCGTCGTCGCCGGTACGGGCGCGAAGGTCGTCAAGCACGGCAACCGCGCGTCGTCCTCGGCCAGCGGCGCCTCCGACGTGCTGGAGAAGCTCGGCGTCAATCTCGACCTGTCGCCGCGGCGCGTCGTCGACGTCGCCGAGGAGGCGGGCATCACCTTCTGTTTCGCGGTGAAGTTCCACCCCGCCCTGCGGTACGCGGCCAGGGCCCGCAAGGAGCTCGGCACGCAGACCACCTTCAACATCCTGGGCCCGCTCACCAACCCGGCCCGGGTGCGGTCCCAGGCCATCGGTGTGGCCGATCCGAGAATGGCGCCCATCGTGGCCGGCGTGCTGGCCGACCGGGGCAACTCGGCGCTCGTCTTCCGGGGGGACGACGGCCTCGACGAGCTGACCACCACGGCCACCTCCCGGGTCTGGATCGTCCGCGACGGCGGCGTCCGCGAGGAGGCGTTCGACCCGCGTGACGTCGGTCTCGACCTGGTCCCCGTCGAGGCGCTGCGCGGAGCGGACGCCTCGTACAACGCGGACGTGGCGCGCCGGCTGCTCGACGGGGAGACCGGCCCGGTGCGCGACGCCGTCCTGCTGAACTCCGCCGCCGCGCTGGTCGCGCTGGACCCGGGCGCGGGCACGCTGGCCGAGCAGCTCGCGGGCGGCATCGAGCGGGCCGCCGCTTCGATCGACTCGGGGGCCGCCAAGCGGGTCCTGGAGCGCTGGGTGGCGGCCAGCACCACCTGAGCGCGGCGCGGCTCCACCCGCCGGCCGGCAGGGGCGCGGTCCGCATCGCGGACCGCGCCTTGCGCGTCCCGGGCGATGTGGCAAGATGCTGCGCAGGTCATGAGTGACAGCGACCACGGCCCCGGCCCGCTGTCCGGCAACCCTCCGTCCGTGGCGGGGTGCCCCGGGTGAAGACCAGGCCGCAGGCAGCGAGGTCTGCGGCAAGCGCGGGCCCCTCGGCATCCTCGAATGCCACCCCTTGGGGTCCTTGGTCCCAGGGAGCCTCTTGTGAGCAAGCGAATGCGATAGGGCTTCGGGCCCTCCTCCGCACACCCCCCTCTTCACTTCACGGTCCCCGTGCCGCGCGTCCCCGCGACCGCCGGTGCGCGGATCTCGCCTGCCTCTCACGGGAGTTCGCCATGTCTGTCTCCACCGTCGCCGCCGACCCGACCGTCTGTGCCCCGCTGCCGGTCCTGGGCGCGGACGTCACCGTCCCGCTCGTCACCGGCGGGGACGTCACCTACGCCGCCCTCGACTACGCCGCGAGCTCCCCGGCCCTGCAGCGGGTGTGGGACGACGTGGCCGCGTACGCCCCCTACTACGGCAGCGTCCACCGGGGCGCCGGCTACCTCTCGCAGCTCTCCACCGATCTGTTCGAGAGCAGCCGCACGACCGTCGCCGAGTTCCTCGGCTGCCGTGCGGACGACCAGGTGGTCTTCACCCGCTCGACGACCGACTCCCTCAACCTGCTGGCGGCCGCCCTGCCCGCCGGCTGCCAGGTGTTCGTGTTCGAGACCGAGCACCACGCGTCGCTGCTGCCCTGGCGGGACGCCCGGGTGACCTGCCTCGACGCGCCCCGCACCCCGGACGAGGCCGTCGCCACGCTGGAGCGGGCCCTCGCCGCCCGTGACCCCCACGGCCCCGCCCTGGTCTGCGTGACCGGCGCGTCCAACGTCACCGGTGAGCTGTGGCCGGTGCGTGAACTGGCCGCGGTGGCCCACGCCCACGGGGCGCGGATCGTGCTCGACGCGGCGCAGCTGGCCCCCCACCACCCGGTGGACATCGCCGCGCTCGACGTCGACTGGGCCGCCTTCTCCGGGCACAAGCTCTACGCGCCCTTCGGCTCGGGCGTGCTGGCGGGCCGGGCCGACTGGCTGGTGGACGCGGAGCCGTACCTCGCGGGCGGCGGCGCCTCCCGCACGGTCGCCCGGCGTGCCGACGGCGGCGTGGACGTCGAGTGGCACACCACCGCGGCCCGCCACGAGGCCGGATCGCCCAACGTCATCGGCGTCTACTCCATCGCCGCCGCCTGCAAGGCCCTGACCGAGGCCGGCTTCGACCGGCTGGTCGCGCGGGAGCAGCAGCTGGTGACCCGTGTCCGCGCGGGTCTCGCCGACGTCCCCCAGGTCACGGTGCTCTCGCTCTTCGGGGACGACGCCCCGCGGGTCGGCGTCCTCTCCTTCGTCGTCGAGGGCTGGAACAGCTCGCACTTCGCCGCGGCGCTCTCCGCCGAGTACGGCATCGGGGTGCGCGACGGGCTGTTCTGCGCCCACCCGCTGGTGCGCACCCTGCTCGGCAGCGAGCCGCAGGAGCCGGGCGAGTGCGGGGCCCCGGAGGCCGCGCCGGGGGAGCGGTCCCTCAACGCCATCCGGGTGAGCTTCGGCGCCGGCACCCCGGACGAGCACATCGACCGGTTCCTGGGCGCCGTCCGTGAGCTGGTGGCCGAGGGCGCCCGCTGGACCTACCGCACCGAGGAGGGCCGCTGCGTGCCCGACCGGGGCGCCGCCCAGGTCTGACCTGGCACCGTGCGCGAACGGCTCCGGCCGGGGAGGGAAGGCGTCGCGCCCCCTCCCCGGCCGGAGCCGTTCGCCGTCGCGGCCGCGGCGCCGGACCGCCTCAGCCGTCGAGGCCGATGGCGAAGGCCGCCTCCAGGTCGTGCTGGGAGTACGTGCGGAAGGCCACGTGGGTGTCGGTGCCCTCGACGCCCTGGATCTTGCTGATCCGGCCGGGGATGACATCGGCGAGGTCGTCGTGGCGGGCCACCCGGACCATGGCGATCAGGTCGTACGTACCGGTGACCGAGAAGACCTCGCTGACGCTGTCCAGCGCGGCGATGGCCTCGGCGATCTCGGGGATCCGGTCCACACTGGTCTTGATGAGCACGATCGCGGTGATCACGGCTGGCTTTCTCCCTCGGTGGCCGTGGCTGGAGACTTCACTCTAGTCCCACGGAACCGCACCCAGGCGTAGAGGAACCCGGCCGCGAAACCCGCCACGTGCGCGAGGTACGCCACGCCCGGGCCGCTCCCGGCGCTCCGTGCCGCCAGCCACTGGAGGACGAACCAGAAGACGAGCACGATCCAGGCGGGGAAGCGCAGCGGGAGGAAGAAGAGGAACGGGAAGAGGCTGGTGACCCGGGCCCTGGGGAAGAGGTAGAGGAAGGCGCCGAGCACCGCGGAGATCGCCCCCGACGCGCCGACCAGCGTCTGGTCGGAGTCCGCGTGCACGACCGCGTAGGCGGCCAGGGCGAAGTAGCCGCACAGCAGGTAGAAGAGGGTGAACTCCACGCGGCCCATGCGTTCCTCGGCCATCGCGCCGAACACGTGGAGGAACAGCATGTTGCCCAGCAGGTGCAGCCAGCTGCCGTGGACGAAGAGCGCGGTCAGCGGGGTGAGCAGCGCGTGCGCGGAGCCCGCCACGAGCTCGCTGGGGATCACGCCCCACCGCTCGAAGTACCCGGCCTGCGCGGCCAGCAGCGTGTCGGTGTCGCCGTAGACCGGGTTGAACCCCGAGAGCGGACTGATCAGGAACACCGCGACGCACAGCGCCATCAGCCCGTACGTGACCGGGGCGCCGCCGGCCGCGGCCGCCGCCCCGAACTCCCTCGCCCGCCCCCGCCAGTCGACTGCCCGCAGATCGATCACGTACAGAGCATGACGCACCGGCCCGGAACGGGGCAGAGCGCCTCGCCGTGTCGGCCGGTATGCACGAGGCCGTAGGGTTGCGGGAGGACATCCGCAGTTCGACGGCGCACCGCGAGATCGACGACCCGGGCACGCACGAGACTCGACGCACGACGAAAGAGGACGCAACGATGACGACGGTTCCCCAGCCGACCGCCGGGACCCGCTGGCGCTGCACGCTCTGCGGCAACCTCACCCGTTTCGACGTGACGCGCTCCTCGAAGGTCGTGGAGTACGTGCACCTCGACCTGGCCGGGGAGTCGAGTGTCGAGGAGCGAGAGGTGGTCAGTGAGACCATCGAGTCGGTGCGCTGCCGCTGGTGCAACGCCCTGGACCAGATCGAGCTGGTCGACAGGCCTGGTGCCGACTCCTGACGGAGCCGCGCGGACAGACACATAGGGGTGATGGAAGGTGGAGCAGCCGACAGGCGGCACCGGACCGGCCGACGCGGCCGGCGGCGCCGACGAGTCGCTCGACCGTCCGCTGCCCGAAGGCGTCCGCCGCAGGGTGGTGGCGCTGGTCTCGGACGCGTTCGGCGGGCTGACCGTCGGTGAACTCCCCGCCCAGCTGCGGCAGTACGCCCGCTTCACCCCGAGCCGGCGGGCCAAGTTCGCCGGTAACGCCATGGCCGCTGCCCTGGAGAGCGACCCGGTGTTCCGCCGGCGCATCGCCGAGCGCATCGGCCAGACCCAGCCCGAGCTGGCCGGGGCCCTGGAGTCCGGTGCGCCGCCCGCCGCCGCCGACCCGGTCGACGTGGCGGCCGCCGCCTACGTGCTGCGGCCGCCCGGCTGGGTCAAGCTGGTCGCCGCAGCCGGCGAGGAGGTCCAGCGGGCGCACGCCGAGCGTGCGGACGAGGAGGCCAGGCGCGAGCTGGAGCGGCTGCGCGAGGAGCTCGACCGCGCCCGCGGCCAGACCAGGGCGGACACCGAACGGCTGCGCGCGGAGCTGGAGGCGGCCCGCAAGGAGGGCGACTCCCTGCACCGCAAACTGCGCAGCGCCCTCAGCGAGGTGAAGCGCGGGGAGGCGGCCCTGCGCAAGGCGGGCGCCGAGACCGACAGCGTACGCGCCGAGAGCGCCGCCCAGGTCTCCGCCGCCGAGAGCGAGACCCGCCGGCTCAAGGCGCGGCTGGCCGAGGCGGAGTCCTCGGTGGAGGCGGGCCGCAGGGCGGCCCGTGAGGGGCGCTCGGTCGAGGACATGCGGCTGCGGCTGCTCCTGGACACCGTGCTCGACGCCGCGCAGGGGCTGCGCCGCGAGCTGGCCCTGCCGCCCTCCTCGCTCCGCCCCGCGGACGGCGTCGAGGCGGTGGAGCCCGGCCGGATGTCCCCCAAGGACATCGCCGCCAGGGCCCTTTCGGAGACCGACCCGGCGCTGCTCGACCAGTTGCTGGCCCTCCCGCAGGCCCATCTGATCGTCGACGGCTACAACGTCACGAAGACCGGCTATCCCCAGATGCCCCTGGAGAAGCAGCGGTTGCGCCTGCTGGGCGGCCTCTCGGTCCTCGCGGCGCAGACCGGTGCCGAGATGACCTGTGTCTTCGACGGCGCCGAGCTGGCCGTCCCGGTGCTCCTCGCACCGCCCCGCGGGGTGCGGGTGCTCTTCAGCAAGGCCGGGGTGACCGCGGACGAGCTGATCCGGCAGCTGGCGCGCGCCGAACCGCCGGGCCGGCCCGTCGTGGTGGTCTCCACCGACCGCGAAGTGGCCGACGGCGTCGCGAAGGCCGGTGCGCGGCCGGTCGCGTCCGCCTTGCTCCTGAAGCGCCTTTCGCGCGTCTGAGGCGCCATGTCGGTCATGCGCGACTTGCCGGATTTCATGGAACGTACCGTCAAGTCGCCGCTACACGCAGTGCGGTGAAAGTAAAGAAGTGCCTGGTGTGACGAGATTTTCCCCGTGAGGATTTGAACTGATCACAAGATGGTCACTAGGGTCAGGCTTCGAACCTTCGCACGGTTGATTACCCATCCGGGGTGACGGCGAAGGAACCGCCGAGTCCGTGACATGCACGGAGCCGGGGATCCGTATGTCATCCCCCACTACCCGGTAGGCGGCTCGAGGAAGAAGGAGCTCGCCTTCGTGGCGTCCCACCGTCGTCCCAAGCAGCCGAGCCGCACCCGCGTGACCGTGCTCACCGCGACCGCCGCAGCGGCCGTGGCCCTGACCTCCCAGGCCGCCCACGCCGACCCCAAGCCGACCAAGAGCGAGGTCAAGGCGAAGGTCGACAAGCTCTACCACGAGGCCGAGGAAGCCACCGAGAAGGCCAACGGCGCCAAGGAGCAGCAGGACAAGCTCAAGGAGCAGGCCGACGCCCTCCAGGACAAGGTCGCCCGCGGCCAGGACGAGCTCAACGCCCTGCGTGGCGAGCTCGGTTCGCTCGCGACCGCGCAGTACCGCTCCGGCGGGCTCGACCCGTCCGTGCAGCTGCTGCTCTCCTCGGACCCGGACAGCTTCCTCGACCAGGCCTCCGCGCTCGACCAGCTGACGGCCAAGCAGGCCGAGTCGCTGCAGAAGATCCAGGCGAAGCAGCGCACCCTCGCGCAGCAGCGCAAGGAGGCGCAGGGCAAGCTCGCGGACCTCGCCGACGTCCGCAAGTCGCTGAACGAGAACAAGAAGAAGTACCAGGGCAAGCTGGCCGACGCCCAGAAGCTGCTGAACACCCTCACCGCCGCCGAGCGGGCCAAGATGGCCCAGGAGGAGCAGCGCGCCAGCCGCGCCGCCGGTGACCGGGTCGAGCTCGGCAACGAGGTCCCGGCGTCCGCCCGCGGCGCCGCCGCCCTCCAGGCCGCGTCCACGCAGCAGGGCAAGCCGTACGTCTCCGGCGGCACCGGCCCCAACTCGTTCGACTGCTCGGGTCTGACCCAGTGGGCCTACGCCCAGGCCGGCGTCCAGATCACCCGCACCACGTACACCCAGATCAACGACGGTGTCCGGATCGGCCGCGGCGGTCTGAAGCCGGGCGACCTGGTCTTCTTCAACAACACCTCGCACGTGGGCCTGTACGCGGGCAACAACCAGATCCTGCACGCCCCGAAGCCGGGCGCCGTGGTCCGCTACGAGTCGATGGACTACATGGGCACCTTCCAGTTCGGCGTGCGCGTCTGACGCCCGAACGGGCGAATCACCGCACCCCCCGACTGAGCCCCGCCCCGCCGGAGACCACAGGTCACCGGCGGGGCGGGGCTCTTTCGTCCGCCTCCTCCTCCGGCGTGGCCGTTGGTCACGGCGTGTCCGTCCGGTTACTGTCTGCGCTGCCGTGCGGCTCACGGTCGTCGTTCCGCCCGGCCCGGGCGGCAGGGGCCGCGCACGTCTGCGTACAGCGGAAGGGAGTGCGGCTTCCTGTGGTGTCGCATCGCCGCCCCGACCGGCCCGGTCCCGACCGGGCCGTCCGGATCACCGTCCTGTCGGCCGCCATGGCCACCGCCGCCGCGGCCCTCGGCGCCGCCCCCGCGGGCGCCGCGCCCGAGGACACCCACGAGACGGCCAGGGCGGCCGTCGACCGGCTGTACGCGGAGGCCGAGCGCGCCACCGAGCGCTACAACGGCGCCCGGGAGGACCTGGGCCTGCTGCGCGGCCGGATCGCCGCGGCCCAGGACGCGGCGGCCCGGACGCAGGAGGACGTCAACCAGCTGCGCGCGTCCCTCGGCTCGATGGCGGGCGCGCAGTACCGCACGGGCGGCATCGACCCCTCGGTCGCGCTGCTGCTCTCCTCCGACCCGGACACCTTCCTGGACCGGGCCGCCGCCCTGGACCGCGCGGGCGAGCGCAGGGCCGTCACGCTGAGCAAGCTGCGGCGCGCCCAGCGCAGGATCGCCCAGAGCCGCGCGGAGGCCGCCGGGGCCCTCGCCGCCATGGAGCGCGACCGCGCCGCGGTGGCCCGGCACAAGCGCACCGTGGAGACCAAGCTGGAGCGGGCCAGGCACCTGCTGCGCACGCTGCCGGACGGCGACCGCGCGCCGCTCGGGCGTGCCTCGCGCTCCGCGGACCCCGGGACGCTCGCCGGGGACGCCCCCGCCTCCGCACGCGGGCTGGCGGCCCTCGCCGCGGCCCGGCAGGCACTGGGACGCCCGTACGTCTGGGGCGCCGGCGGCCCCTCCGCGTTCGACTGCTCCGGGCTGATGCAGTGGGCGTACGCCCAGGCCGGTGTCGCCCTGCCCCGGACCTCGCAGGCCCAGCGGTACGCCGGCCGCACGGTGCCGCTGTCGCAGGCGCGGCCCGGCGACCTCGTCGCCTACCGCGCGGACGCGAGCCACATCGGGATGTACGCGGGGAACGGCCAGGTCATCCACGCCCCGTACCCCGGTGCGTCGGTGCGCTACGACCCCGTCGGCATGATGCCCGTCTCCTCGGTCACGCGCGTCTGACCGTACGATCGGCTGAATGGCTGTTCGGACGCAGGACGCGCGGCGGGACCGCACCCGCGGACGGGGCACGGCGGGCGCCGTGCTCGCCGTCCTGCTGCTCGCGCCCGCCTGCTCCGCGCCCCGGGACGTCCCCCCGGGCCTGACCGCGCGGGAGATCGGCGCCACCCTGGACCGCCGGGCCGCCGCCGTCCTGGCGCACGACACCGACGCCTACCTGGCCGCGCTCGACCCCCGCGCCACGTCCTTCCGGGCCGCCCAGCGCACCGAGCTGCGCAACCTCGCCGACGTACCGCTGGAGTCCTGGGCGTACGCCGTGGGGCACGTGACGGAGCGGAGCGCGGACCGGGCCACCGCCGAGGTCGAGCTGCGCTACCGGATCCGGGGCTACGACAAGGCCCCCATGACCTCCTCCCGCACGGTGGAGCTGGTCCGCCGTGGCGAGGACCGCACCTGGTACGTCGCCGCGGACCGGGCCGCCGAGGGCGCCCCCGGGCTGCTCTGGCAGCAGGGCGACGTCGAGGTCGTCCGGGGCGCGCGCAGCCTCGTCCTCGGGGTGGGCCGCCGGGACGCGGAACTGCGCCGGATCGCGGACACCACGGACCGGGCCGTCCCGGTCGTCACGGGGGCCTGGCCCGAGCCCTGGGCCGAGCGGGTCGTGGTGCTCGTCCCCGCGTCCGTGGAGGACATGGCGGGGCTCCTGGGCTCGCCCGCGGCGGGCTACCGGGGCATCGCGGCCGTCACCACCGGGGAGGTGGGCGGCAGCGGCCGGGCCCCGGCGGACCGGGTGATCGTCAACCCGCAGGCGTACGGAATGCTCGGGGACTTCGGGCAGCGGGTCGTGCTGACCCACGAGACCACCCACGTGGCGACCCGGGCGCACACCTCCGCCGCCACCCCGGTCTGGCTCTCCGAGGGCTTCGCCGACTGGACCGCCTACCGCGGGGAGAGCCGCACCGCCCCGGAGATCGCGCCGGACCTCGCCGAGGCGGTCCGCTCCGGCGGCCTGCCCGCACAGCTGCCGTCCGACGAGGACTTCGGCTTCGCCGAGGACGCCGGGAAGCTCTCCCGGGCCTACGAGGGCGCCTGGCTGGCCTGCGAGCTGATCGCCCGGGACTGGGGCGAGGCGGAGCTGACCGCCTTCTACGAGGCGGTGGGGAGCCGTCCGCAGCGGGAGGGGTCCGTGGAACGGGCCCTGCACACGGTGCTCGGCACCACCCCCGAGGACTTCACCGCGCGCTGGCGGGAGTACCTGCGCGCCCGTCTCGGCTGACGTCCTGCGCCGAAGGTCCCCGCCGCGCCCCCGGCACGGTGTCCCGCCAGAGCCGCCGGCCCGCCGTCAGCGCCGCCGCGACGAGCAGCCCGTTGCGCAGCACCATGAGGAGCACGCCCCGGGCGTCGCTCGCCACCACGTGCGAGAAGCCGAGCGGGAACTCCAGCAGCGTGACCGCGGTCGCCGCCAGGACCAGACAGCCCGGCCCGGCCATCCGGCTGCCCCGGAAGACCAGGCACACCGCGGCGAGCCCGAGCGGCCACACCATGTACTGGGGGCTGATGACCCGGCTGGTCACGGTGAACAGCAGCACCGCGGTGAACGCGGCGTCCGCCGTGGTGTGCACCGCGAAGGTACGGGCCCGCAGCCGCCACACCAGGAGCCAGCCGAGGGCGAGGACGCTCAGCGCCAGCATCAGCGTGCTCACCAGCGCCACCTGGGGGCCGGCGAACTCCATCGAGCCGTAGCGGAGCTCCACCCGGCCCTCCCAGCCGAACTGCCGGGCCACGTGGAAGACCAGCGCCCCCAGCGACTCCACCTCCAGCCCCCGGTCGCGCTGGAACGTCAGGAAGGCGTACCCGCCGGGCAGCACCACGGCGGCGGCCAGGGCCAGCCCGGCCGCCGTCAGTGCCGCGGCCGACCAGGCGCGGCGCGTCTCCCGTCCCCGCACCGTCCCCACCAGCAACAGCACCGGCCAGACCTTCAGCAGCGCCCCGAAGGCGGCCAGCGCCCCCAGCACCCGCGGGTGGCGCACCCCCGCGAGGAGCGCCGCCACCGCGACCGCCGTCACCATCAGGTCGTAGCGGGCGTACACCGTCGGCCCGAGCAGCGGCACGCCCGCCACCCAGAGCCGGGTGCCCGCGTGCCGCATGCCCGGGCGGCCGCCCGCGTACGACAGCAGCCCGAAGACCAGCGCGTCGCACACCAGGGCGAGGACGAAGAAGGCGGAGGCGTAGTCCAGGAAGGGCAGCAGGTCGGGGGAGAGCACCGCGAGCGCGGCGGCCGGCGGATACTGCCAGGTCACGTCGTCCAGCGGATACGAACCGGCGTGGAACACCCCGTACCAGCCCCGGTAGATCACCGAGACGTCGCTCGTGACGTCGGGGCCCGGAACCGTGAACACCTTGAAGATGCAGAGCAGCAGCACCGCCCGGGTGAGGCCCCACACGGCGAGCCGCAGACCCGGGGAACCGCGGTCACGCGTACCTGTCCTGACCGTCATGCCGCCATGATGCAGTCACCGGCCGTGCGGGAGCCGTCAGGCAGGGCCGAAGGACCGCCCGGTACTGTCTGCGGCGATGGACAAGACGCTGATCGTGACGAACGACTTCCCGCCCCGCCCCGGCGGCATCCAGGCCTTCCTGCACAACATGGCGCTGCGGATGGACCCCGAGCGGCTCGTCGTCTACGCCTCCACCTGGAAGCGCGGGGCGGAGGGTGCCGAGGCCACCGCCGCCTTCGACGCCGAGCAGCCGTTCACCGTCGTGCGCGACCGCACGACGATGCTGCTGCCCACGCCCCGGGTCACCCGGCGGGCGGTCGGGCTGCTGCGCGAACACGGCTGCTCCTCCGTGTGGTTCGGAGCGGCCGCCCCCCTCGGGCTGATGGCGCCCGCGCTGCGCGGGGCCGGCGCCCGCCGGATCGTCGCCACCACCCACGGCCACGAGGCCGGCTGGGCGCAGCTGCCCGCGTCCCGGCAGCTGCTGCGGCGCATCGGCGAGGGCACCGACACCCTCACCTACCTCGGCGAGTACACCCGGTCCAGGATCGCCGCGGCGCTCACCCCGGAGGCCGCCGGCCGTATGGTGCAGCTGCCGCCCGGCGTCGACGAGAAGACCTTCCACCCCGCGTCCGGCGGAGAGCGGGTCAGGGCCCGGCTCGGACTCAGCGACCGGCCCGTCGTCGTGTGCGTGTCGCGGCTCGTGCCCCGCAAGGGCCAGGACACCCTCGTCCTGGCCATGCCCGCGATCCTGGCGCGGGTGCCGGACGCCGTCCTGCTGGTCGTGGGCGGCGGCCCGTACGCCGGACAGCTGAAGAAGCTGGCGGCCGAGACCGGTGTCCAGGACTCCGTGCGCTTCACCGGACCGGTGCCCTGGGAGGAGCTGCCGGCCCACTACGGCGCCGGTGACGTGTTCGCCATGCCCTGCCGGACCCGCCGGGGCGGGCTCGACGTCGAGGGCCTCGGCATCGTCTATCTGGAGGCGTCGGCGACCGGTCTGCCCGTCGTCGCCGGTGACTCGGGCGGGGCCCCGGACGCCGTGCTCGACGGCGAGACCGGCTGGGTGGTCCGGGGCGGCTCCGCCGAGGACTGCGCCGACCGCGTCGTCACCCTGCTCGGCGACCCCGCGCTGCGCCGGCGCATGGGCGAGCGGGGCCGGACCTGGGTCGAGGAGAAGTGGCGCTGGGACCTGCTCGCGGAACGCCTGCGCTCGCTGCTCTGAGCGCACCCGCGGCGGGGGCCCGCACCGGTCGCGGTGCGGGCCCCCGGCGGAGGGACGTCCCCGGGATCAGCCGCGGTAGATCGACTCGACCTCGTCCGCGAAGTCCTTCGCCACGACGTTGCGCTTCAGCTTCAGCGACGGCGTGATGTGGCCCGCCTCCTCGGTGAACTGCGCGCCCAGCACACGGAACTTGCGGACCGACTCCGCCTTGGAGACCGCCGCGTTGCCCTCGTCCACCGCCCGCTGCACCTCGGCCAGCAGCTCGGGGTCCTGCCGCAGCGAGAGCGCCGTCGAACCGGCCGGCTTGCCGTGCTCCTCGGCCCAGCGGGAGAGGAACTCCTCGTCGAGCGTGAGCAGGGCGCCGACGAACGGCCGGCCGTCACCGACCACCATGCACTCCGCGACCAGGGCGTGCGCGCGGATCCGGTCCTCGATCACCGCGGGGGCGACGTTCTTCCCGCCCGCGGTGACGATGATCTCCTTCTTCCGCCCGGTGATCGCGAGGTAGCCGTCCTCGTCGAGCGTGCCGATGTCCCCGGTGTGGAACCAGCCGTCGGCCAGCGCCTCGGCCGTCGCCGCCTCGTTCTCCCAGTACCCGGTGAACAGGTGCTCGCCGTGCAGCAGCACCTCGCCGTCGTCGGCGATCCGCACCACCGAGCCGGGCAGCGGCTGGCCGACCGTGCCGATCTTCTGCCGGTCCCACGGGTTGAAGGCCGTCGCGGCGCACGACTCGGTGAGGCCGTAGCCCTCCAGCACCGTGAAGCCGATACCGCGGAAGAAGTGGCCGAGCCGCTCGCCCAGCGGGGCCCCGCCGGAGATCGCGTACTCGCCGCGGCCGCCGAGCACGGCGCGCAGCTTGCCGAACACCAGCTTGTCGAAGACCTTGTGCCTGATCCGCAGCCCCAGCGAGGGGCCCTCCGGGGTGCCCAGCGCCCGGCTGTACGCGATCGCGGTGCCGGCGGCCCGGTCGAAGATCCGGCCCTTGCCGTCGGCCTGGGCCTTGGCCCGCGCCGCGTTGTACACCTTCTCGAACACCCGCGGCACGCCGAGGATCAGCGTCGGCCGGAACGAGGCCAGTTCGTCGGTGAGGTTCTTGATGTCCGGCACGCAGCCGAGCTTGATCGGTGCCATCACCGAGGCGACCTCGACCAGCCGGCCGAAGACGTGCGCGGTGGGCAGGAAGAGCAGGACGGAGCACTCACCGGTGCGGAAGAGGGGCTTGAGGCGCTCCACGACGTTGCCGCACTCCGCGAAGAAGCTGCGGTGGGTCAGCACACAGCCCTTGGGGCGGCCGGTCGTGCCCGAGGTGTAGACGATCGTCGCCGGGTCGTCCGCCTTCGCGCTCACCATGCGCAGGTCCAGCGTCTCGTCGGAGACACCGGCACCCGCCTCGACGAGGTCCCCGACGGCGCCCCGGTCGATCTCCCAGACGTGGTCCAGGCCCGGCAGCCGGTCCCGTACGGCCGCGACGCACTCCGCGTGCGCGGCGCTCTCCACGACGACCGCGACCGCGCCCGAGTCGCCGAGTATCCACTGGACCTGCTCGGGCGAGCTGGTCTCGTACACCGGCACGGTGACCGCGCCCGCGCACCAGATGGCGAAGTCCAGCAGGACCCACTCGAAACGGGTGCGGGACATCAGCGCGACCCGGTCCCCGGGCTGCACGCCCGACGCGATCAGGCCCCGGGCGGTGTCTCTGACCTCGGCGAGGAACCGGGTCGCCGTGACGTCCGTCCAGACGCCGGCCACCTTCCTGCTCATCACCGCGACATCGGGATGCTGAGCGGCGTTGCGGCGGATGAGATCCGTCAGGTTGCCGTCCGTCGGGACCTCGTACAGGGCCGGAAGGCTGAACTCGCGCAAGACTGCTGCTCCTCATCGGGCTCCGGTTCCACGGCTCTGTGCGACGCACCGGATCGGTCCAAGACTGGCAGATGCTCAGCGGGGTGAGCACGACTGGACCGGCCGGACGTTACCCACCGGTACTGGATTCCGGAAAGGGGGTTCCGGCCAGATGTCTTATGCATCACACATATCCGCGGTCCTTCGGCGCACATTAGTCCACCCGTGTCCGGGTCCGGAAGTAACCGCAGGTCCGACGCCCTCTACCCAGAGCGGCCGGCCGCGACCTAGGCTGATCGGCATGCGAGTCGGCACACCCCGGAATCGGCACACCACCCCCACCCGGCGCACACGGGTGCACGTCGTCAGCGACGTGCACGGGAACACCGAGGCGCTGGCCCGCGCCGGGGACGGCGCCGACGCCCTGATCTGCCTGGGTGACCTGGTCCTCTTCCTCGACTACGCCGACCATTCGCGCGGCATCTTCCCCGACCTGTTCGGCGTCGACAACGCCCACCGCATCGTCGAGCTGCGCACCGCGCGCCGCTTCGAGGAGGCACGCGCCCTCGGCCGCGCGCTGTGGGAGGGCCGGGACCGCGACGCGGCGATCCTCTCCGCCGTGCGCAAGCAGTACGCCGAGATGTTCGCCGTGATGCCCACCCCGACTTACGCCACCTACGGCAACGTCGACGTGCCCGCGCTCTGGCCCGAGTACGCACGTTCCGGTACGACCGTGCTGGACGGTGAGCGTGCCGAGATCGGCGGCCGGGTCTTCGGGTTCGTCGGCGGCGGTCTCAGGACCCCGATGAACACGCCGTACGAGATCGGCGACGAGGAGTACGCCGCCAAGGTCGAGGCGCTCGGACCGGTCGACGTGCTCTGCTCGCACATCCCGCCGGACGTCCCCGAGCTGACCTACGACACCGTGGCCCGGCGCTTCGAGCGCGGCAGCTGCGCACTCCTGGACGCCATCCACCGCACCCGCCCCCGCTACGCCTTCTTCGGCCACGTCCACCAGCCGCTGGTCCGCCGGATGCGGATCGGGGCCACCGAGTGCGTCAACGTCGGCCACTTCGCGTCGAGCGGGCGGCCCTGGGCCCTGGAGTGGTGAGCGACACGGCGACCGGCCCCGGGCCGGGGCGCGGGCGGGACGGCCGCCGGCACGCGATAGCCTGCACACGGCAGGCCTCTGCCGAACGCGACCGGTACACCGCACTGGAGGGCCACGGCGATGGCTGAACACACCAGCTCGAGCATCACGATCGAGGCGGCACCGGCCGACGTCATGGGAGTGATCGCCGACTTCGCCCGCTATCCGGAATGGACCGGCGAGGTGAAGGAGGCCGAGGTCCTCGCCACCGACGACCAGGGCCGCGCCGAACAGGTCCGCCTCGTCCTGGACGCCGGCGCGATCAAGGACGACCATGTCCTCTCCTACACCTGGAACAGCGAGTACGAGGTCGGCTGGACCCTCGTGAAGTCCCAGATGCTCCGCGCCCTCGACGGCAGCTACGCCCTGGCGCCCCTCGGCGACGGCGACCGCACCCAGGTCACCTACCGGCTCGCCGTCGACGTCAAGATCCCGCTGCTCGGCATGATCAAGCGCAAGGCCGAGAAGGTCATCATCGACCGCGCCCTCGCCGGGCTGAAGAAGCGCGTCGAGTCCGTCCCGAAGGCCTGATCCACATGCGTACGGTCCTCGTCACCGGCCCCGGCGGCGCAGGCCGTACCACCGTCGCCGCGGCGACCGCGCTCGCCTCGGCCCGCGACGGCCGCCGCACCCTCCTGGTCTCCGCCGACGCGGTGCCCGCCTTCCCCGCCGCCCCGGCCGCCGGCGAGCCCGTCGAGGTCACCGACCGGCTGGCCTGGGTCCGCGTCGACTCCGCCGCGCACTTCCGCGCCGAGCTCCTCGACCTCCAGGAACGCGCGTCCGGGGTGCTCGACCTGCTCGGGGCCAACCGGCTCGACGGCGAGGAACTGACCGAACTGCCGGGCAGTGCGGAGCTGGCCGTCCTGCACACCCTGCGCCGCGCCGCCGAGGGCGACCTGGCGCGGGACGGCCACGAGGTCCTCGTCGTCGACCTGCCCCCGCTCACCGACGCCCTCGCCCTCCTCGCGCTGCCCGGGCAGCTGCGCCGCTACCTGCGACGGCTCCTGCCCAGGGAACGCCAGGCCGCCCGCGCCCTGCGCCCGGTCCTCGCCCAGCTCGCCGGTGTCCCCATGCCCGCCCAGTGGCTGTACGAGGCCGCCGCCCGCAAGGACGCCGAACTGGCCGCCGTCGAGGCGCTGATCGAGGACGACGCCACGACCGTGCGGCTCGTCGCCGAACCCGGGCGGACCGCGGGCGAGGCGCTCGGCTCCGCCCGTACCGGACTCGCCCTGCACGGGCTGCGCGTCGACGCGCTCGTGGCGTCCCGGGTGCTGCCCCGCCACTCCGCCGACCCCTGGTTCGCCGACCTCGCCGCCCGGCAGGAGAAGTGCCTGGACCACTGGCGCCAGGAGTGGGCACCAGGGACCCCCGTCCGCGAGAGCGCGCACCTCGGCCGCGAACCGCGCACCGTCGAGGACCTGGCGCTGCTCGCCGAGGCCTGCGCGACCGACGGTCCCGCGCCGGGACACGCCGGGGACCCCTGGTGGACGGAGACGGCCGACGACGGGGTCCTCTCCTGGTGCCTGCCGCTGCCCGGAGCCGCCAAGGAGGACCTGCGGCTCGTCCGGCGCGGGGACGAACTGCTCCTGACCGCGGGGCCGTTCCACCGGACCGTGCGCCTGGAGTCCGCACTGCGCCGCTGCACCGTCTCCGGAGCGGCGCTGACCGACGGCGTCCTGCGCGTCCGCTTCACGCCCGACCCCTCGCTCTGGCCCCGCACACCGTGAACGGCCTGCCGCCGTTCGGGTAACGTCGGTGGTACGAGGACCGTACGGTCACGCAGGCAACCGCGTCGCAGGAGTCCGCCATGAGTGAAGCCACCGATCGTCCCGCCGACGACGACGCGTGGGCGGAGGCCTGCGCCGAGGACCTCGACGCGGAGAAGGCCCGCCGCCGGGCCCGCTACGGGCAGCAGCAGGGCTCCGCGGCCGAGGAGCTGCGCAAGCTGATCGACGCGGTGGCCGACAAGGTCTCCTCGCTCCAGTCCCCGCTGCTCGGGATGGCGGCCCAGGGCACCGTCCAGCAGGTGATCCGGCAGGCCAGGTCCGCCGTCGAGCCCGTCATCGAGCGCAACCCGGAGGTCTTCGACCACCTCGCCGCCGCGGGCAGCGAACTCCTCGCCGCCTACCGCACCGCCGTCGAGGGCCAGGAGAACCGCTGGACCCGCGGCACCGAGGGCGCCTCCGCCGGCACCGGGAACACGCCCGGCCCGGGGAAGAAGGCCGCCGACGACCCCTCGGACCCGCGTGACGAGGGCACCGGCGGCAGCGAACACATCGACCTCGACTGACCCTGGGCAGGGACCGCCCCTCCCCGGCTCGGGTACGGTTGGCCGTAGCGGGGCTCGACCGGAACTGAGGGATTCATGGGACTCACCATCGGCGTCGATATCGGCGGCACGAAGATCGCGGCTGGAGTGGTCGACGAAGAGGGCCGGATCCTCTCGACGTTCAAGGTATCGACCCCGCCGACGGCCGAGGGCATCGTGGACGCGATCAGCGCCGCCGTGGCCGGAGCGAGCGAGGGGCACGACGTCGAGGCGGTGGGCATCGGCGCTGCCGGGTACGTCGACGACAAGCGCGCCACCGTGCTGTTCGCCCCGAACATCAACTGGCGCCACGAGCCGCTCAAGGACAAGGTCGAGCAGCGCGTCGGCCTGCCCGTCGTCGTCGAGAACGACGCCAACGCGGCGGCCTGGGGCGAGTACCGCTTCGGCGCCGGCCAGGGCCACGACGACGTCATCTGCATCACGCTCGGCACCGGCCTGGGCGGCGGCATCATCATCGGCAACAAGCTCCGCCGCGGACGCTTCGGCGTGGCCGCCGAGTTCGGCCACATCCGGGTCGTCCCGGACGGGCTGCTCTGCGGCTGCGGCAGCCAGGGCTGCTGGGAGCAGTACGCCTCCGGGCGCGCGCTCGTGCGGTACGCCAAGCAGCGCGCCAACGCCACCCCGGAGAACGCCCAGATCCTGCTGGGCCTCGGCGACGGCTCCGTGGACGGCATCGAGGGCAAGCACATCAGCGAGGCCGCCCGGCAGGGCTGCCCGGTGGCCACCGACTCCTTCCGCGAGCTGGCCCGCTGGGCCGGCGCCGGACTGGCCGACCTGGCCTCGCTCTTCGACCCGTCCGCCTTCATCGTCGGCGGCGGCGTCTCGGACGAGGGCGAACTGGTCCTCGACCCGATCCGCAAGTCCTTCCGGCGCTGGCTGATCGGCGGCGAGTGGCGTCCGCACGCCCAGGTCCTCGCGGCCCAACTGGGCGGCAAGGCCGGTCTGGTGGGCGCGGCCGACCTGGCGCGCCAGGGCTGACACCACCCCGTTCCGACCGACGCCCGTCGCGCCCCCCGGGGAGCGGCGGGCGTCCGCCGTATCGTGCCGTGCATGGTCACGACGCCGACGCCGACGCCGCTGCCCGACTCCCGTACCGAGCCGGACGGTTCAGCCGTCATCCGGGTGCTCAGCTACAACGTCCGCTCGATGAAGGACGACACCGGTGCCCTGGCCCGGGTCGTCCGGGCCTGCGCACCTGACCTGGTGTGCGTCCAGGAGGCCCCCCGCTTCTTCCGCTGGCGCAAGGCCGCGGCCCGGCTGGCGGCCGGGACGGACCTGGTGGTCCTCGGCGGCGGCGCCACGGCGGCCGGGCCCCTGCTGCTCTGCTCCCTGCGCGCCACCGTGGAACGCACCGAGGACGTCCTGCTGCCGCTCACCCCGGGGCTGCACCGCCGCGGCCTGGCCACGGCCGTGGTGCGGATCGCCGGGGCCCGGCTCGGGATCGTGAGCTGCCACCTCAGCCTGCAGCGGGAGGAGCGCCTGGCCCAGGCGGGGGCGCTGCTCGACCGGATCGAGGCGATGGACGTCCCGCACGCCGTCGCGGCCGGCGACCTCAACGACGTCCCGGAGGGGAGCGCCTTCCGGCTGCTGGCCGGGCGGCTCCAGGACTGCCGTGCCGTCCGGCCCTGGGGCGGCGCGCTCACCTTCCCGCCGGGATCGCCGCGCAAGCGGATCGACGCGGTGTTCGCGACCGCCGGCATCGAGGTCCTCGGCTGCGGCGTCCCCGCGGACCTGCCCGGCGTCACCGGTGCGGACCTGCGGGCGGCCACGGACCACCTGCCCGTGCTGGCCGCCCTCAGGGTGCCCGCCGGGGGCTGAGCACCGACGGGAGCGCCGCCGTCAGACGACCGCGCCGCGCCCCGGGTCGTCGTCCTCCTCGTCGTCGTCGGGCATACGCGCCACCAGGGTGGCGAAGCCCCCGAGGAAGCCGCCGACGGAGAGCGTGGTCAGCCACCACGTCATCTCCCACTGCATCAGCACCGCGAGCAGCATCAGCACCGGACCGCCGACGACCGCCAGCCACGCGAACTTCGCCGTCACGTCGGCCTCGGGCAGCGGCGGCGGCTCCGGAGGGACGAAGTGCCCCTCCTCGCTGTCGTCCGGACCGCCGGCGCCGTCGCCGGGCTCGGCCAGGCCGTAGTCGCGCGGGCCGGCGACGCCGGGGGCGAAGACGACCGAACCGCCGAGCGGCTTCTTCTCCGGCGGCGCGCCGGACGTCTTGCCGCTCACGCCCTTGTCCGCCTCGTCGCCCGCACCGGACTCCTGGGACGGGTCCACGACGTTGAGCTCGCCGTCCTCCAGCAGCGCCAGGTCCTCGACCGACTTGAACGGCTTGGCCCCCGGCGGGTCCGGCGGCTCCTCGCCGTACCCCGCGACGATCGCCTCCCAGGCCGCGGCCTCGTCGAGCGGCCGTGCCCCCTCCGCGCCCTCGGGGACGGCCGTCCCCTCCGTGGGGCGCGGTTCGCGCTCCTCGTCCCTGCCCGCGCGCTCCGCGTCGTGCTCAGCCACCGGACGTTCTCCCCTTCTTGCCGGCATCGGGTGCGAGGCGGCCGATGAACCGGTGGCTCTCGTCGAAGATCCGCTCCGCGTCGTGGTCCAACGTCGCCACGTGGTAGCTCTGTTCCAGCAGGATCTCCTCGACGTCCCGGGACGAGATCCGGCTCAGGATCCGCGCCGAGTCGGCCGGCGGCACCACGTGGTCCTGCGGACTGTGCAGCAGCACGACCGGCTGGGTGACCTGGGGCAGATCGGCGTCGACCAGCCGGAAGAACGCCCGCAGCGAGTGCGCGGCGTGCAGCGGCACCCGGTCGTAGCCGACCTCCTCGACGCCCTCCCGCGCGATGTCGCTGGTCAGGCCCTTCGTCGTGCGCACCACGTGCCGGGCCACCGGCAGGGCGTACGCCGACAGGCCGTGCACCTTGTTCGCCGGGTTCACCAGCACCAGGCCGGCGATCGCGTCGCCGTGCCTGGCCGCCAGGCGCAGGGCCAGGGCCCCGCCCATGGACAGCCCGAAGACGAAGACCCGCTCGCAGCGCGCCGTCAGGGCCCGCAGCTCCCGGTCCACCTCGGCGTACCAGTCCTGCCAGCCGGTGACGGCCATGTCCTCCCAGCGCGTGCCGTGTCCGGGCAGCAGCGGGAGGGACACGGTCAGTCCGCGCTCCGCCAGGCCGTCGGCCCAGGGGCGCAGCGACTGCGGAGTGCCCGTGAATCCGTGACAGAGGAGCACGCCGACCTCTCCGCCCTCGTGGCGGAACGGCTCGGCTCCAGGGAGGACCTGCACCGGGGTCTCCTGTTCATCGAGGGGCGGGGTGCGGGAGGTGTGCACAAGGATGACTTCACCGTACGCGACCGGGCCGACACCGACCAGGGCCGTCACGGTCCGGGCGCCCGCCGCCCGCGGCGGATCCGCCCCCGATCGGGCGGACGGGGCGGCGGTCCCACAGGTTAAGGTCGGTCGGACGGCACACAGGAGGCACCAGAGTTGATCTACGGCGCAATGAAGTTCTCGATCGGCGGTTCCCTCAAGCTGGCCTTCAGGCCCTGGGTGGAGGGCCTGGAGAACATCCCCGCACACGGGCCGGCGATCCTGGCGAGCAACCACCTGTCCTTCTCCGACTCCTTCTTCCTGCCGGCCGTCCTCGACCGCAAGGTGACCTTCATCGCCAAGGCGGAGTACTTCACCGCGCCCGGGGTGAAGGGCAAGCTCACCGCCGCGTTCTTCAAGGGCGTCGGCCAGCTCCCGGTGGACCGCTCCGGCGGCCGGGGGGCCGGCGAGGCCGCCATCAGGGCCGGCATCCAGGTGATCGAGAGCGGCGGGCTCTTCGGCATCTACCCGGAGGGCACCCGGTCGCCCGACGGGCGCCTCTACCGGGGCAAGCCCGGCGGCCTCGCCCGGGTGGCGCTCGCCACGGGTGCGCCGGTCGTCCCCGTGGCGATGATCGACACGGAGAAGATCCAGCCCCCCGGCCAGGTGGTGCCCCGGCTCATGCGGCCCGGGATCCGGATCGGTGAACCGCTGGACTTCAGCCGCTACCAGGGCATGGACGGCGACCGCTTCATCCTGCGCTCGGTGACCGACGAGGTCATGTACGAGATCATGAAGCTCTCCGGCCAGGAGTACGTGGACATCTACGCGACGGCCGCCAAGCGGCAGATCGCCGAGGACGCGAAGAAGAAGGGCACGGAGCCGCCCGACGCCTGAGGCACCGCCGCGGCGGGCGGCACGGGCAGGGGGAGAGGACCGGGGGAGGGGACGAGGGCATGTCCGGGCGGGAACGGGTCGTACGGATGTCGGTGGAGCAGCCGCTGTGGCGGGCGCTGACCGCGTACCGCGTGCTGACCCTGGGATACGCGGTGCTGCTCGCCGGCTTCGGCCGGGGGACGTACGAGCGGCCCTGGGTGGCCCTGGTCTTCCTGGCGTTCCTCGCCGTCTGGACGCTGCTCACGCTGCCCCGGGTGGCCGGCGCCGCGAGCTGCACCAAGCGGTTCCTCGGCCTGGACCTCACGGTCGCCATGACCGGGATCCTGCTCACCCCGCTCGCCGACTTCGACGCCCGGCACATGGACGGCCCGACGCTCCCCTCGATCTGGACCGCGGGCTCGGTCCTCGCCTTCGCGCTCAAGGGCGGCTGGCGCTGGGCGGCCTTCGCCTCCACCCTCGTCGCCGCCGCCAACATCGTCGAGCGCGGCGAGCCCAGCCGGGACACCTTCCACAACGTGGTGCTGGTCTGGGTCGCCTCCATCGCCATCGGCTACGTCGTCGAGGTGGCCCGCGCCAGTGAACGCACCCTGGCCCGCGCCCTGGAGATCGAGGCCGCGACCCGGGAGCGGGAGCGGCTCGCCCGCGACATCCACGACAGCGTCCTCCAGGTCCTCGCCATGGTCCAGCGGCGCGGCACGGCCCTGGGCGGCGAGGCCGCCGAACTCGGCCGGATGGCCGGCGAGCAGGAGGTCGCGCTGCGGACCCTGGTCTCCAGCGGCCTGGTGCCCACGGCCCGGGTCCCCGGGGACGGCGCGCGGGAGGCGCCCGGCCACCCGGTGGACGCCGGGGCGGCCGGGAGCGCCGAAGCCGACCTGCGCGCCCTGCTCGCTCCGTACGCGGGCTCCCGGGTCAGCTTCGCGGAGCCCGGCGCCCCGGTGCTGCTCGCGGCGGAGGAGGCCCGCGAGCTCGCCGCCGCGGTGAGCGCCGCACTGGACAACGTCCGGGCCCACGCGGGCCCGGAGGCCCGGGCGTGGATCCTGGTCGAGGACGAGCCGGACGAGGTGATCGTCACGGTCCGGGACGACGGCCCGGGCATCCCGGAGGGCCGGCTGGACCAGGCGGAGGGGGAGGGCCGGCTCGGCGTCGCCCTGTCGATCCGCGGGCGGCTGCGCGACCTGGGCGGCACGGCAGAGCTGATCTCGGTACCCGGTCAGGGCACGGAGGTCGAGTTGAAGGTTCCGAAGGTTTCACGGGGGAAGGCAGGACCGGTCCGATGAGTACACCGAACCCACAGGCGTCCGAGGAGCGGGCCATCAAGGTCATGGTCGTCGACGACCACCCGATGTGGCGCGACGCGGTCGCCCGCGACCTCACCGAGTCCGGTTTCGAGGTGGTCGCGACCGCCGGGGACGGCCCGGGCGCCGTCCGCCGCGCCCACGCGGCCGTGCCCGACGTCCTGGTGCTCGACCTGAACCTGCCGGGGATGCCCGGCGCCCAGGTCTGCAAGGAGCTCGTCGGTGCCCACCCCGGACTGCGCGTCCTGGTGCTCTCCGCCAGCGGTGAGCACGCCGACGTCCTGGAGGCCGTGAAGTCCGGCGCCACCGGCTATCTGCTCAAGTCGGCCAGCACCCGGGAACTGACCGACGCCGTGCGGGCCACCGCCGCGGGCGACCCGGTCTTCACACCGGGCCTCGCCGGGCTCGTCCTCGGCGAGTACCGCAGGCTCGCCTCCGACCCGGCCCCCGCGGCCCCCGACCGGCCGAAGGCCCCGCAGCTCACCGACCGCGAGACGGAGGTCCTGCGGCTGGTCGCCAAGGGACTCTCGTACAAGCAGATCGCCGAGCGGCTGGTCATCTCCCACCGCACCGTGCAGAACCACGTCCAGAACACCCTGGGCAAGCTCCAGCTGCACAACCGGGTGGAGCTGGTGCGCTACGCCATCGAGGCCGGGCTCGACGACGTCTGACCCGCGGTGCCGCCCCGCCGCTCCGGCGGGCCCGCGGGGGCGGCACCCGCCGAACGGCGCCCCGGGGGCGCGGGCCGTATATTCGCGAGGACCGGCCCCGCCCCCTCACCCGGGAGACGTCGTGGAGATCCTGGCCTTCGGTGTGCAGTCCGACGAGAAGCCGCTGATCGAGAAGGCCTTCGCCGGCCTGCACGACGTCCGCTGCCTGGACGTCTTCCTCACCGAGGACACCGCCCCGATCGCCGCGGGCCACGAGATCATCTCCACCAGCGTCAACGCCGACCTCGGCAGCGGCGTGCTGCAGACCCTCGCCGCCGGCGGCACGCAGCTGATCGCCCAGCGCTCCACCGGCTTCAACAACATCGACCTCGACGTCGCCGAACGGCTCGGCCTGCACGTCGCCCGGGTCTCGTCCTACTCGCCGTACTCGGTCGCCGAGTTCGCCTGGGCCCTGGCCATGGCCGTCAACCGCCGGATCGTCCGGGCGGTGAGCCGCACCCGGGACTTCGACTTCCGGCTCGACGGGCTCCTCGGCCGCGACATGCACGGCCGCACGGCCGGAGTGCTCGGCACCGGGAAGATCGGCGAGGCGTTCGCCCGGATCGCCCACGGCTTCGGCATGGAGCTGCTCGGCTGGGACGTCGTCGAGAACCCCGCCTGCACCGCGCTCGGCATGACCTACGTGGACAAGGAGCGGCTCTTCGCGGAGGCCGATCTGATCAGCCTGCACGTGCCGCTGCTCCCGGCCACCCAGCACCTCATCGACGCACGGGCCCTGTCCGCGATGAAGGACGACGCCCTCCTGGTCAACTCCAGCCGGGGCGGCCTCATCGACACCCGCGCGCTCGTCGGGGAACTGCGGGCCGGCCGCTTCACCGGGGTCGGACTCGACGTCTACGAGGCGGAGGCGGGGCTCTTCTACGTCGACAGGTCGGTGGAGGGCATCGACGACGACACCCTCGCCCGGCTCGTCACCTTCCCCCACGTCATCATCACCTCGCACCAGGCGTACTACACGCGCGAGGCCGTGGAGCAGATCATCGACGCCACCGTGCGGAACGTCACCGACCACCTCGCGGGCCGCCGCAGCGAGAACTTCCTGGTCCCGGCGCCCCCGCGCTGAGCACGGCCGCCGCCGCTCCCACCCCCGCCGCGCTGAGCACCGCCGCCGGCCGGCGCCGCTCCCGCCCCGGCCGGCCCCGCTGCCGCACGTCGCCGGCCTCCGCTTCCGCCGGGCCGGGGCGCACGCCCCGGCCCGGCGGCCCCGGGCTCCGGTCTCAGCGCGGCACCGGCAGCGCCGCCAGCAGGCCGGTCACGATCGCGGCGCCCCGGAGCGTCAGCACCGATTCCGGATGGAACTGCACCGAGGCGAAGCCGCGGCCCCGCAACGCGTGCAGCTCGCCGGTCACCGCGTCCCGGCTCGTCCCGATGCCGTGCGCGTCCAGCTCCGCGGCCGCCGCGTCGTCGCAGAGCGCGGTGAAGCTGTTGTAGAAGCCCACCGTCTCCGGCCTGCCGAACAGCTCGATCCGGGTCTGCGCCCCCTGGTACGGCACCGCCTTCCGTGCGATCTCCAGGCCCAGCCCGGCCGCGATCAGCTCATGGCCGAGGCAGACGCCGAGCAGCCCGTGCCGGTGCTCCCGCAGCAGGTGCGCGGTCAGCTCCCGCAGCAGCCGCATCCGCGGATCGGCCGTGTCCGCCGGATTCCCCGGCCCGGGCCCCAGGACCACCGGGCCCTCGTGGGCCCGCACCGCCGCACGCAGCCCCGGCTCGTCGTACCGCCGCACCGACACGTCGAGGCCCGAGGCGCGCAGCAGATGCGCCAGCATCGCGGTGAAGGTGTCCTCGCCGTCCACCACCAGCGCACGGCCGGACAGCTCCCGGGTGCGCTCCTGCATCCGCAGCCAGAACGGGGCCAGCCCGCCCCGCCGGTCGTCCAGGGCCGCCCGCACCCGCGGGTCCGAGGCCAGCGGCGGGCGCACCGCCTCCGGGCCGGGCCGGCCCGGCCGCACCCCCAGCGCCGCGAGCACCCCGGCCGCCTTGGCGTGGGTCTCGGCGACCTCGCCCGCCGGATCGGAGTGGCGCACGAGGGTGGCCCCCACCGGGACCCGCAGCCGCCCCTCCGCCGAGATGTCGGCGGTACGGATCAGGATCGGCGAGTCCAGCGTCTGCGCCCCGCCGGGCTCCCGGGACACCAGCGCCAGCGCCCCCGCGTAGTAGCCGCGGCCGTCCGGCTCGTACCGTTCGATCACCCGGCAGGCGTTCTGGACGGGGGAGCCGGTGACCGTCGCCGCGAACATGGTCTCCCGCAGCACCTCCCGCACGTCCAGCGAGGACCGCCCGCGCAGCTCGTACTCCGTGTGCGCGAGGTGGGCCATCTCCTTCAGCCGCGGCCCCACGACCACCCCGCCCATGTCGCCGACGGTGCACATCATCTTGAGCTCCTCGTCGACCACCATGGAGAGCTCCTCGGTCTCCTTGCGGTCGCCCAGGAAGGCCAGCAGGCCCTCCGCGGTGGGCCCCCCGGGCGGGTAGCGGTAGGTCCCGCTGATCGGGTTCATCACCACGGTCCCGCCGGACATCCGCACATGGACCTCGGGGCTGGCACCGACCAGGGTGCGGCCGCCGGTCCCCGGCCGTCCGGGCTCCGGGGCGTCCCCGGTGTGCACGACGAACGTCCAGTAGGCGCCGCGCTCGCCGGCCAGCAGCCGCCGGAACAGCGCCAGCGCGTCCGCCCGGCCGAACCCGGGGATCTCGCCGCGGAAGGTCCGCCGGATCACGAAGTTGGCGCCCTCGCCCTGCCCGATCTCGTCCTCGACGACCCGGCGCACGACATCCGCGTACGCCTCGTCGGGGACGTCGAAGGCCCCGTCCTCCACCCGCACGTCGTGGCCGGGCAGGTGCGCGAGCACCTCGTCCAGCGGCAGCTCGTGCACCTCGGCGGCGACCAGCACGGCGAGCGGGGTCCCGTCGTCCCGCACGTCGAAGCCGCGCTCGGCGATCTGCCGGAAGGGCACCAGGGCCAGCGAGGGCAGCTCGCCCACCGGGATGCCGGCGAGCCGGTCCACCTCCCGCACCTCCCCTGTCAGGACCTCGACGGTGTCGTGGTCCCGGCCGGGCGTGCGCCTGCGCAGCAGCGCGAAGGGCGGGGCGTCGTCGCGGAGCAGGGCGGACAGGACCGACGCGACGTCCTCGGCACGCCCGGGCGCGGCCGGGTGCGTGGATGCCGGCACGGGGTGTACGGACGTGGGAGGCGTGGGTGGCGCGGTCTCGGGCACGGGCGTTCCTCTTCCTGACGGAGGAACGGCTCCCGGCGCCGGAACGCGGAGAAGGCCGCCCCTCGGGCGGCCTTCGCGGAGTATGTCAGCGCGATGTGTCAGCGGGCCGCCGGATGAGCGGTCCACCACCAGTTCTGGATCGACGGCGCGAACATGTCGCTCACCCTAGCGGAAGGAGACGGACGGGAGAGTGCGCGTCTCATGTGGTGAGCGGGCGGACGGGGCGCACGCGCGGACCCCGTAATGTGGGGAAGGTGACCGTGAACGCCAATACCTCCGTCGCCGGTGGCCACACCTGGCGAGACCTTCCCGCGGCGCAGCAGCCCGAGTACCCCGATGCCGAGGCTCTGCGCGACGTACTCGCGGACCTCGAGTCGTATCCTCCGCTCGTCTTCGCCGGCGAGTGCGACCAGCTGCGCGCCCGCCTGGGAGCCGTCGCCAAGGGCGAGGCGTTCCTGCTGCAGGGCGGTGACTGCGCCGAGGCCTTCGACGCCGTGTCCGCCGACCACATCCGGGCCAAGCTGAAGACGCTGCTCCAGATGAGCGCCGTCCTGACCTACGCGGCCTCCGTGCCCGTCGTCAAGATCGGCCGCATCGCCGGGCAGTACTCCAAGCCGCGCTCCAAGCCGACCGAGACCCGCGACGGCGTGACGCTGCCGACGTACCGCGGCGACTCCGTCAACGGCTTCGAGTTCACCGAGGCCGCCCGCATCCCGGACCCCGAGCGGCTGAAGCGGATGTACCACGCGTCCGCCTCCACGCTGAACCTCGTGCGCGCCTTCACCACCGGCGGGTACGCCGACCTGCGCCAGGTGCACGCCTGGAACCAGGACTTCGTGAAGTCCTCGCCGTCCGGGCAGCGTTACGAGGCCCTGGCCCGCGAGATCGACAACGCGCTGAACTTCATGAAGGCGTGCGGCACGGACCCCGCGGAGTTCAAGGCGGTCGAGTTCTACGCCTCGCACGAGGCGCTGCTGCTCGACTACGAGTCGTCGCTGACCCGCACCGACTCGCGGACCGGCCGGCTGTACGACACCTCGGGCCACATGGTCTGGGTCGGCGAGCGCACCCGCCAGATGGACGGCGCGCACATCGAGTTCGCCGCGAAGATCCGCAACCCCATCGGGATCAAGCTCGGCCCGACGACGACCGTCGACGAGGCGCTGGGCTACGTCGACCGCCTCGACCCCGAGCGCGAGCCGGGCCGGCTGACCTTCATCGTCCGCATGGGCGCCGACAAGGTCCGCGACAAGCTCCCCGAGCTGGTCGAGAAGGTCACGGCCTCCGGTGCCGCGGTGGTCTGGGTGACCGACCCCATGCACGGCAACACCTTCGAAGCCGCGTCCGGCCACAAGACGCGCCGCTTCGACGACGTGCTGGACGAGGTCAAGGGCTTCTTCGAGGTGCACAAGGAGCTCGGCACCCACCCCGGCGGCATCCACGTCGAGCTGACCGGCGACGACGTCACCGAGTGCGTCGGCGGCGGCCACGAGATCTTCGTGGACGACCTGCACCAGCGCTACGAGACGGCCTGCGACCCGCGGCTCAACCGCAGCCAGTCCCTGGACCTGGCCTTCCTGGTCGCCGAGATGTACCGCGACCAGTAGGGACCACCCCGGACGGCACCGGTGGGGCACGGATCGATGTGATCCGTGCCCCACCGGCGTACCGGGGCTTTTGCCGCCACCGGCGCACAGGTAAGGTTAGGTTAGCCTCACCGGGAAATCGGGACGGCGCAGCGATCGACCCGTCGGGAGGTGAACCGCGTGTACGTATGCTCCTGCTTCGGCATCACGGAGGACCAGGTCAAGCGGCATGCGGACAGCGGGGCGTGCACGCCCCGGCAGATCGCCTCCGCCTGCCGGGCGGGCACCGACTGCGGCGGCTGCGTCCGCAGGATCCAGGCCCTGCTCGGCCGCGGCGCGTACCCGCGCCCCGATCTCGCCGAGGGGCCCACGGCACCGGCCGGTGTGCCCGCCGCCCTCGGCGCCGCGCCGGACGTCAGGTTCTCCGACGCCGCCTGAGCGGCCCGCCCGCGGCCGTGCGCCCACGGGTCCCGCCGATCAGCTCTCCGGCTGCTCGATCAACTGCGCGATGTACAGCGCCTCGCCGAGCTTCTCGACCAGCTCCAGCTGGGTGTCGAGGTAGTCGATGTGGTGCTCCTCGTCCTCCAGGATCGACTCGAAGATGTTCGCGGAGGTGACGTCGCCCTTGCCGCGCATCACGTCGATGCCCCGCCTGAGGCGGTCGATCGCCTCCACCTCGACCTGGCGGTCGGCCTGGAACATCTCGGTGACCGTCTGGCCCACCCGGACGTGGAAGAGCCGCTGGTAGTTGGGCAGGCCGTCCAGGAACAGGATCCGGTCGGTGAGGATCTCCGCGTGCTTCATCTCGTCGAACGATTCCGACCGGGTGTACTTGGCGAGCTTCGTCCAGCCGAAGTTCTCCTGCATCTTCGCGTGCAGGAAGTACTGATTGATGGCCGTCAATTCGGCCGTCAGCTGTTCGTTGAGGAACTCGAGGACCTCGGGGTCGCCCTGCATCGCAGAGGCTCCTTCCAACCGGTGGACTGGGCACGTTTCCGGCGCATCCTCGCACCGCGCCATCCGGCCGTCCAGTAAGTGCATGCTTAGTATGAGTTGCCCGAATCGACTCTCCCCTGGTCATGACCACCCCTGCCTGTCTGTCACCATGGAGGCATGGGTCAGCCGGAGAGCCGGGAAAGCGGCACAGCAGAGCAGGCCGGGCTTCCACCGGGGCAGCGCCTGCAGCGTGGCTGGCCGGTCACCCATTACGGGCCGGTCCCCAAGTTCAAACCGGACCGCTGGGAGTTCCGCGTCTTCGGGGCCACGGCGGACGGCGACAAGCACTGCTGGAATCACCGGGAATTCACGGAACTCCCCTTCTCCTCCGTCGTCGCCGACCTCCACTGCGTGACGAAATTCAGCATGCTCGGAGCCGAATGGGGCGGAATCCGCGCCCGCGAGGTACTGGCACTCGCACCCCCCGGTCCGCAGGTGACCCACGTGATGGTCTGGGCCGAATACGGATTCAGCTCGAATCTCCGGATCGCCGACTTCGCGTCGGACCGGACGCTGTTCGCCACCCACAAGGACGGCGAACTCCTCACCGCGGAACACGGATTCCCGCTGCGCCTGGTGGTGCCGCACCTGTACGCCTGGAAGGGGCCCAAATGGGTCCGGGGCATCGAGTACATGACGGCCGACCGCCGCGGGTTCTGGGAGGAGCGGGGCTACCACAACATCGGTGACCCGTGGAGCGAGCAGCGCTACTCCTACCAGGAACAGCTCGGGGACGGCCCCGAACTCTGAGCGCCCGGAGGCGGCCTCACCGGGCGGCCGCGCCGCCCCTGAGCTCCTTCAGCCGTGCCACGTCCGCCGTATGGCCCTCCTTGCCGCCGGGCGTCTCGATGACCAGCGGCACACCCTCGGTCGCGGGGTGCCGGAACAGCTCGCGGAACGGCTCGGCGCCGATCCGGCCCGCGCCGATGTTCTCGTGCCGGTCCTTGTGCGCGCCCACCACGTCCTTGGAGTCGTTGGCGTGGATCAGCTTCAGCCGGCCCTCGCCCACCGTCTCCGCGAGCAGGTCCAGGGTCTGCCGCATCCCCGCGGGACCGGTCAGGTCGTGCCCCGCCGCGTAGATGTGGCAGGTGTCCAGGCAGACTCCCAGCCGCGGATGGGCGTCCAGCGCCTCGAAGTACGGGCCGAAGTCCCAGGTCCGCGAGCACAGCGAGGAGCCCTGCCCGGCGGTCGACTCCAGCAGCAGGAACGGATCGTCGTCATGGGTCAGCTCGTCCAGCAGCGGGAGCAGATGGGTCCGCACCTGGGCCAGGGCCTCCGCGCGCGGCCGTCCCCCGGTGGCCGAGCCGGTGTGCACCACCACCCCCAGGGCGCCGATCTGTCTGGCCCGGCGCAGCGAGTGGCGCAGCGACACGACGGACCGCTCGACGGTGGCCCCGGTGTGCGAGCCGAAGTTGATCAGATACGGGGCGTGGACGTACGCCGGGACGGAGCGCGCCGCGCACCCGGCGCGGAACAGCTCGTCCTGCGCCGGGTTCCCGGCCGGTGTCGCCCAGCCGCGCGGGTTGGCGACGAAGACCTGGACGGCCTCCGCGGCCAGCTCCTGTGCGTAGCCGAGGCCGACCTTGGCGAGTCCTCCGGCCACCGGTACGTGGCCGCCTATCGGGTTGCGCATGTGCTGCCGGTCCTCGCTGGGTCTACAGGGCCTTGGTCCTGATGGTGATCGTGGATCCCTCGGCGGCCTTCCCGCCGCCCGCGACCGACTGGCTGCCGACCGTGTCGCTGAAGGAGAGGAACGGCCGGTCGACCTTGACCTCGAACCCCGCCTCCTCCAGTGTGCTGCGGGCCTCGTCGACGTCCTTGCCCGTGACGTCGGGGACCTGGAGCATGCGCGGGCCCTTGGACACCGTCAGCTCCACGGTGTCGCCCTCGGCGGCCTCCGCGCCGCCGCCGGGCGACTGCCGGGCGATCTCCCCCCGGGCCTGCGCGGACTCGACCTGCCCGGTCAGCACCTTCGCCTTCAGGCCCGCCTCCTCCAGCGCGGCCGTCGCCTCGTCGACGGGGAGCCCGGTGACCTCGGGCACGTCGACCGGGCCGCCCTTGCTGAGGACCAGGGCCACCGCGGAGTCCGGGCGCCGTTCCGTGCCGGCCCGCGGGTCCGTGCGGATCACCGCGTCCCGGTCGGTCTCCTCGCTGAACTCCCGCGTCACCATGCCGGGCTCGAACCCCGACTCCTGAAGCGTGCGCCGGGCCTCGGCGAGCGACAGGCCCTCGACGTCGGGGACCTCGACGATCTCCGGGCCGCGCGAGATCACCAGCCGCACCGCGTCGTTGCCCCGGATCCGCTCCCCGGAGCCGGGATCGCTGCTGATCACCGTGCCGCGCCGCACCGTGTCGCTGTAGGCGCGGTCCACGCCCTTCAGATCGAGGCCCTCCTCCGCGAGCCGCTCCTCGGCCGCGCTCTGGGTCTTGCCCAGGAGGGAGGGGACCCGGGTGAACTGACCGGAGTTGATGTACCAGACGCCCGCCCCCGTGCCGAGCGCCAGCAGGACGGCGACGACGACGGCGATCAGCCCGCGCCGGCCCCGGCCGGTGAAGGGCCGGCGCCGCCCGAGCCCCGGCTCCGGCAGGGCCGCCACGGGCCTCTCCAGCCTGCTGGTGTGGTGCGCGGTGCCCTGGCCGGCCGGGATGACCCGGGGTATCACGCTCGTGCGGTCCTCGGCGGCGTCGTGCGTCTCCGCGAGGGCCTGCGGGGGCCGAGCGTCCAGCTGCTCCTCGGTGAGGGCCGCGCGTATCGCACGGGACTCGGCGAGCAGGGCCACCGCGTCGGCCGGACGGACGTCGGGGTTCCGCGCGGTGGCGGCGGCCACCAGCCCGTCCAGCCCGGCCGCGAGGCCCGGGACGGCACCGGACGGCGCCGGGACGTCCTCGTTCAGGTGCCGGTAGAGGACCTGGGCGGCGGTGTCCCCGCCGTGCGGCTTGCCGCCGGTCAGCATCTCGTACAGGACGACACCGCACGCGTACACGTCGGAACGGGTGTCGGCCGTGCCCTGCTCGATCTGCTCGGGGGCCAGATAGGAGACCGTGCCCAGCAGCGAACCGGTGGTGTCCGTGGCCGTCCCCACGGCGCGCACGAGACCGAAGTCGGCGACCTTGACCCGCCCGTCGTCCCCTATCAGGACGTTCTCCGGCTTCATGTCCCGGTGGACGAAGCCGGCGCGGTGCGCGGCGCCGAGGGCGGCCAGCACCGGCTCCAGGATGTCCAGCGCGGCCCGCGGCTGGAGCGCCCCGCGCTCGCGCAGGACGTCGCGCAGCGTGCACCCGGCGACGTACTCCATCGCCAGGTACACATAGGCGCCCTGGGCGCCCTGGTCGAACACGCCGACCACGTTCGGGTGGGCCAGCCGGGCGACGGACTTGGCCTCGCGGATGAAGCGTTCGACGAACGCCGCGTCGGTGGCCAGCGCCGGGTGCATCACCTTGAGGGCGAGCACCCGGTCGAGCCGGGTGTCCACGGCCCGGTACACCGTGGCCATACCGCCGACGGCGATACGCGCTTCGATGCGGTAGCGGCCGTCGAGCAGCTGCCCGACGAGGGGGTCCTGGAGGGTCGTGTCCACGGGGCGAGTCTACGAGCTGCCACGGACACACCGGACGGTCCCGGGGCCGTCCGGTGCCGAGCCGTGACAGGGGTATGCACATGCTGTGACCAGCGGGCCGTCCCGCCACCCGCCCTCAGAAGGCGGGGCGCTCCGGATCCAGCACCGCGCGCCCCTCCGCCGGCGAGGACGCCTCGGCGAAATGGCGGCGCGGGATGCGCCCCGCCCGGTAGGCCAGCCGTCCGCCGTCCACCGCGTGCCGCATCGCCGCCGCCATCAGCTCCGGCTCCTGCGCCCGGGTCACCGCCGAGGCGAGCATCACGGCGGCGCAGCCCAGCTCCATCGCCAGCGCGGCGTCCGACGCGGTCCCGGCGCCGGCGTCCAGGATCACCGGGACGGTGGCCTGCTCGACGATGAGCTGGAAGTTGTGCGGGTTGCGGATGCCGAGCCCCGAACCGATGGGGGAGCCCAGCGGCATGACCGCCGCGCACCCCACCTCCTGGAGCCTGCGGGCCAGGACCGGATCGTCGTTGGTGTACGGCAGGACCGTGAAGCCGTCGTCGACGAGGACCTCGGCGGCGTCCAGCAGCTCGACCGGGTCGGGCAGCAGGGTCCGCTCGTCGGCCACGACCTCCAGCTTGATCCAGTCGGTGCCCAGTGCCTCCCTGGCCAGCCTGGCCGTCAGCACGGCCTCGCCCGCGGTGAAACAGCCCGCGGTGTTCGGCAGGACCTGGACGGACAGCCGTTCCAGGACGGAGAGCACCGAACCCTGGACGGTCGGATCGAGCCGGCGCATCGCCACGGTGGTCAGCTCGGTGCCCGAGGCGATCAGGGAGCGCTCCAGCACGTCGAGGCTGGGTGCCCCGCCCGTCCCCATGATCAGCCGGGACGCGAACACGGCGGGCCCGAGGGCGAAGAGGTCGTCGGACACGGTCAGCCTCCCTGGACTGCGGTGAGGACCTCGACGCGGTCGCCGTCGGAGAGCGTCGTCGCGGACCAGAGCGAACGGGGTACGACCGCCTCGTTCACCGCGGCGGCGACCCCGGAGGGAGCCCCGGTCAGCCGGGCGACGAGGGCGTCCAGCGCGGTGCCGGCGGGGAGGGTGCGGAGCGCGCCGTTCACGGAGACGGAGACGGCGGCGGGGGCGGGGACCGGCGCGGGCGCGGTCCCGGGGGCGTCCGTGGTGGCACGGGCGGGCACGGGCTGGGTCATGCGGGCTGCTCCTGCGTCGCGGGGGCGGTGTCTGCGGGGGAGGGGCGCCGCCCGTTCCCCGAGGGGGCGGGGGCGAAGCGCTGCGGTGCGAAGGGGCGGCCCGCCTCGGGCAGCTCGCCGGTGGTGAGCACGTGGGCCATCACGTCGCCGGTGACGGGGGTCAGCAGCACCCCGTTGCGGTGGTGCCCGGTGGCGAGGTGCAGGCCCGGCAGCGCGGTGGGGCCCAGCAGCGGCGCGTTGTCCGGCGAGGCCGGCCGCAGGCCCGCCCGGGTCTCGGTCAGCGGCAGCTCGGTGATGCCCGGCACCAGCGCGTGGGCGTCGCGCAGCAGCTCGTAGACGCCGCCCGCGGTGACCGTGGTGTCCCAGCCGAGCTCCTCGGTGGTCGCACCGACCACCAGCTCGCCGTCCACCCGCGGGACCAGGTAGACCTGGCTGCCGCGCACCACCGCCCGCACGGTCCGGCTGAGGAAGGGGGCGTACGCGGACGGCACGGTGAGCCGCAGCACCTGGCCCTTGACCGGGCGCACCGGCGGCACGACGGCCTCGGGCAGCCCCTCCAGACGGCCGCTGAGGCTGCCGCCGGCGAGCACCACCTGCCCGGCCGGGAGCTCCGTCCCGTCGGCCAGGACCGCTCCGGCGGCCCGGCCGCCCGCGACGCGGAGCCGCTGCACCCGGGCACGGCGGAAGCGCACCCCGGCCCGTTCGCACGCGGTGACCAGCGCCGGGGCCAGCCGTCTCGGATCCACCTGGTGGTCGCCGTCGACCCGCAGCCCGCCGCGCACACCCGGCGCGAGCATCGGCTCCAGCCGCCGGCACTCCCGGCCGCTCAGCCACTCCGAGTCAAGCCCCGAACGCCGTTGCAGCGCGTGCAGCTCCCGCAGCTGCGCACGGTCGTCGGAGTCCAGCGCGACGGACAGGGTCCCGCAGGTGCGGAAGCCGGTCGTCCGGCCGCTCGCCTCCTCCAGCTCCGCCACGAACGCCGGATAGCGCCGTGCCGAGGCCAGGTTGAGGGCCAGCAGGGTCTGCTCGCCGTGGTGGAGCTCGGTGACGGCGGCGAGCATCCCGGCCGCCACCCGGGCGGCCCCGCCGCCCGGTTCGGGATCGGCCAGCGTGGTGCTCAGGCCGCGCTGGGCCGACCGCCAGGCGGTGACCAGGCCGATCAGGCCGCCCCCGACGACCAGGACGTCGGAACTCTCTCCGGCACTGCGCATGGGCGTCCAGCCCCTCCCTTCGCCGGCATGACCCGGATCAGGTTCGTACGGTCGGAGGCCGTCCAGCCTCCCTCTCAGCCCGGTGCGCCCGGACTCCCGCGGTCGTGTTGCGGTCGCCAGCCTAGACCCCGCCGCCCGCGGCACGTAAGGGAGCGGCGTCCGGGGCCGGGGGGGGGGGGGGGGGGGCGCCGGCGCGCGGGGGGGCACCGGCCGCCGGGGGGGGGGGGGCGGGCGGGGGGGGGAGGCGCGGGGGGGGGGCGC
>NZ_JBEXRT010000048.1:0-35135 GCF_040613235.1 Streptomyces sp. NPDC006296
GCCGGTGTCCGGGACGTCTGTCGCCCGGACACCGCGGCCCGGTTCACCGCTGCTCCGGGTGCCCCGGCCGTCGTCTCCGGCCGGGGCGCCCGCCGCTCCGTCGCCGCGGCCCGGGTCCTCCCTGATCCGGGCGCCGTGGCCCGAGGGGGCTCAGACCTCGTCGTCCTCCGGCTGCCGCACGTACCGCAGGACGCCCCACATGCTGCGCTCCAGCTCCTCGGTGGCCTCCTGCACCGGGTCCCGGCAGCTCTCCAGCTCCTTGTGCAGCGACTCGGCGTCGATGCCGGCGCCGATCAGGACGAGCTGGGTCCGGCGCTGCTCCCCGCGGGCCAGGCGCTGCGGCACGAAGCGCAGGAACCTGCCGACGGCGTGCAGGGTGTAGCGGTTGGCGGGATCGCCCGCGCCGAAGTCCACGAAGCCCTTGATCCGGTAGAGGCCCGGGGGCCTGGAGTCGAGGAACGCCATGAGGAGGCGGGGACTGAGCGGCACGTCGGAAGTGAAGGAGACGCTGTCGTAGGACGCGTGCAGGTGCTCCTCGTGCGCACGGTCGGCCTCGGGGAGCAGGTCCTCGAACGTCAGCTGACGGAAGGCGTCCTCCTCGTCGGGCCTCAGCACGGGGTCCAGGAGCAGCTCCGGGTCGATCCTCCCGTAGACCGAGCAGAGGACCGCCGCCCTCGGCCCGGCCTCGCCGACCGCCTCCCGCACGGCCCGCAGCCCGGCGTCGGTGACCCGGTCGGTCTTGTTCAGGACGACCAGGTCGGCGACCGCGAGGTGCCGGTCGATCTCGGGGTGGGTCTGCCGCGTGGCGGGGAACTCGGCGGCGTCGACGACCTCGACCAGCCCTCCGTACCGGATGCGCGGGTTGTCGCTGGCGAGCAGCATCCGCACGAGCTCCTGAGGTTCGGCGAGACCACTCGCCTCGATGACGATCACGTCCAGGCGGGCGGCCGGGGCGGTCAGCGTCTCCAGATGGACGTCGAGCTCGCTCGCGTCGACGGCGCAGCACAGGCAGCCGTTGCCCAGCGAGACCGTCGAACCGACCTGGCCGGAGACGGTCATGGCGTCGATCTCGATGGACCCGAAGTCGTTGACGACGACGCCGATCCGGTTCCCCGCCCTGTTGCGCAGCAGATGGTTGAGCAGGGTCGTCTTGCCGGATCCGAGGAATCCCGCCAGGACGACGACCGGGATCTGCGGGGCGGGGGGCGGAGTCAACGGGGCCTTCCTCGGGGTCGGTCAGCGTGCCGGTACGGGGCGCGGCGGCGGGGTGCCGACGTAGCGGGCCGCCGGGCGGATGATCTTCGAGTCCTCCGCCTGCTCCAGGATATTGGCGCTCCAGCCGACCATGCGCGCGGCACAGAAGGTGGGGGTGAACATCGCACGCGGCAGCCCGCAGAGCTCCATCACGACACCGGCGTAGAACTCCACGTTCGTGTGCAGGGCGCGGCCCGGCTTGAGCTCGGCGAGGATCGCCTCCACCTGGCGTTCCACCTCCACGGCGAAGTCGACGAGCGGGCCGCCGAAGCCCTGGGCGACCGAGCGGAGCATGCGTGAGCGCGGGTCCTCGGTGCGGTAGACGGGGTGTCCGAACCCCATGATCCGCTCCCCCGCGAGGACGCGTGCGCGGATCCAGCCGTCGATGCGGTCCGGGGTGCCGATGGCGTCCAGGGTGTCCAGCGCACGGCTGGGCGCCCCGCCGTGCAGGGGGCCGGAGAGCGCGCCGACGGCTCCGGTGAGGCAGGCGGCGACGTCGGCGCCGGTGGAGGCGATCACCCGGGCGGTGAAGGTGGAGGCGTTGAAGCCGTGTTCGACGGTGGAGACGAGGTAGCGCTCCACGGCCGCCGTCCGTGCGGGGTCCGGCTCCTCACCGGTGAGCATGTGGAGGTAGTTCGCCGCGAACGGGAGGTCGTCGCGCGGCTCGACCGGTTCCAGCCCCTGGCCGAGGCGGTACAGGGACGTCAGCACGGTGGGAACCGCGGCGCAGACCGCGAGGGCGTCCTCGCGGCGCCGGTCGGCGCCGATGTCGTACACCGGGCGGAATCCCGCCGAGGCACCGAGCAGCGACAGGGCGGTGCGCAGCCCGGCGAGCGGCCCGGAGACCGCACCGGCGCGGGCGATGGCGGGCAGCGCCGCGCGCACCTCGGCGGGCAGCCGGCGCAGGCCCGCGGTGCGGGCGGCGAAGGCGGCGCTCTCCGCCCGGCCGGGCAGCTCGCCGTGGAACATCAGGAACCAGACGTCCTCGAAGCTGCGGGTCTGCGCCAGCTCGATCGCCGAGTACTCCCGGTAGTGGTAGAAGCCCTCGCGCCCGCGGACGTCGCCGATTCCGGTGTCGGTGACGACCACGCCGGCGAGCCCCCGGGGCACGGCGGGCGGGGTGAGGTCGGTGTGCGGGTGCGGGGCGGACATGGCGGTCCTCTTCTCCATCGGCGCGTTGTACATTGATTCGACTGTTCATGATTGATGGAAATACTGTCAATATTGATTGAATCAATATGTAGGGAGGTCGGAGTTGATCCGTCCTCAACGGACACGGATACGGTGGGCGCCATGAGGCATGACTCGGCACCTCGGACCGGCGCGCAGGGCACGGACCCCGAGGGGCATCCGGAGGTCCGCAGGCTCACCACCCGGCAGGCCGCCGAGCGGCTCGGGGTGAAGCCGGAGACCGTGTACGCGTACGTGAGCCGGGGCCAGTTGGCCAGCACCCGGACCCCCGGCGGGCGCGGCAGCACCTTCGACGCCGCCGAGGTCGACGCGCTGGCCCGGCGCACCGGGCGCCGGGAGCCTCCGGCGGCCGCGGGGGGCGACCTGGTCTTCCGTACCGGCATCACGCTCGTCGAGCCGGACCGCTACTTCTTCCGCGGCGTCGACGCGACCGAGCTGGCCCGGCACCACGGCTTCGAGGAGGTCGCCGAGTGGATCTGGACGGGTGAGCTCCGGCCGGGCATCCGCTTCACGGCGGCGGCCGGGCCCCTGGCGGCGGCGCGGCTCACCGCCGCCTCGCTGCCGCGGCTCAGCAGTGCGACGGACCGGCTCCGCGCCGCGGTCGCCGCGGCCGCGGCCGCCGATCCGCTGCGGTTCGACCTCTCGCCGGAAGGGGTGCTCAACAGCGCCCGGAGCCTGATCCCCACCCTGGTCGGCGCACTGCCCCCGGCCGGGCGGCCCGCCGAGGGGGGTGAGGACGGAGGCGAGGACGAGGGTTCGCTCGCCGCCCGGCTGTGGCCGAAGCTCTCCGCGCGGCCCGCGGACGCCGCCGCACTGGCCGTGCTCGACACCGCGCTCGCCCTGCTGGCCGACCACGATCTCGCGGCGTCGACCCTGGCGGCGCGCGTCGCCGCGTCGACCCACGCCCATCCGTACGCCGTCGTCTCGGCGGGACTGGGCGTGCTGGAGGGCCCGCTGCACGGCGCCGCGAGCGGGCCGGCGCACCGCATGCTCTCCGAGGTGGTGGACCGCGGCGGAGCGGCTCCGGTCGTCGCGGACCACCTGCGCGCCGGCCGGCGGATCCCGGGGCTCGGGCACCGCCTCTACACCGGGGAGGATCCCCGGGCGACCGCACTGTTCGCCCTGCTGGACGCGATGCCGCAGGCGGCTCCGGCGATGGCGGCGGCCCGTGACGTGGTCGCGACCGCCGCACGCCACACCCCTCTGCACGCCAATGTCGACCTGGCGCTGGCCGCCTTCTCGGTCGCCTGCGGCATGCCCGCCCAGATGGGCGAGACGGTGTTCGCCGTGTCCCGCACCGCCGGCTGGCTCGCCCACGCGAGCGAGGAGTACGCGGAACCGCCGCTCCGGATGCGGCCGAGCGGGCAGTACGTCGGCCCACGACCGCCGCGGCGACTGCCGGAGCCGCGTCCCGTGGCGTCCGGCCCGGGCGCGAGTGGGTCGGGCGCCGGTGGGTCGGGCACGGACGAGTCACCCGCGGGGGGCACGAGCGGGTGAGACCGGGGCTCGGGCGGGGCGGTCGACCCCTCGGTCGGGGCCGCTCGGTGCGGCCGGGACGCATCGGTGCGGTGTGGCCGCGGGGGCCGGGTAGGGCGTGGGAGTGCCCTCGCGGTCAGAGCGCGGGCGCGGTGGGGGCCCGGGGCTCATCCGCGAGGCGTGCGGCACCCGCACACGAACCCGAGTCGCTGCAAAATAGCTACAGCTGGTGCAAGTTCTCGCCGACGCGCTGTCCGGGCAGCCGGGCCGTGGAACCGCGGACGACCAGTTCCGGCTCGAAGAGGAGCTCGTCGGACGGCACCGTGCGTCCCGCGATCTGTACCGAGAGGAGCTCCACGGCGGCCCTCCCCATGGCCTCGATCGGCTGGCGCACCGTGGTCAGCGGCGGCTCGGTGCAGTTCATGAACGCCGAGTCGTCGTAGCCGACGACGGAGACGTCGCCGGGCACCGACAGCCCCTTGCGGCGCGCCGCGCGGACCGCGCCCAGGGCCAGCGGGTCACTGGCGCAGATGATGCCGGTGACCCCCTGGTCGAGCAGCCGCGTGGCGGCGGCCTGCCCGCCCTCCAGCGAGAACATGGCGCGGGCCACCCACTCGTCCGGCACGGCCGCCCCGGACCGGGCGGCCAGCGCACGGGCGGCGGCGAGCTTGCGCTGCGAGGGCATGTGGTCGGCCGGGCCGAGCACGAAGCCGATCCGCTCGTGTCCGAGCGAGACGAGGTGGCGCCAGGCCTGTTCGACCGCCACCGAGTCGTCGCACGAGACGGCGGGGAATCCGAGGTGCGCTATGGCGGCGTTGATCAGGACGACGGGGATCTTGCGGTCGGCGAGCACCTTGTAGTGATCGTGCGGGGCGTCGGCCTGGGCGTACAGGCCGCCGGCGAACACCACCCCGGACACCTGCTGCTGGAGCAGGAGCTCGACGTAGTCGGCCTCGGACACCCCGCCCTTGGTCTGCGTACAGAGCACCGGGGTCAGGCCCTGCTGGGCCAGCGCGCTCCCGACCACTTCGGCGAAGGCCGGGAAGATCGGGTTCTGCAGCTCGGGCAGGACCAGCCCGACCAGCCGGGCCCGCTCGCCGCGGAGCTGGGTCGGGCGTTCGTAGCCGAGGACGTCCAGAGCGGAGAGGACGGCCTGCCGGGTGGCGTCGGAGACGCCCGGCTTGCCGTTGAGCACCCGGCTGACCGTGGCCTCGCTGACTCCGACCTTCTGGGCAACCTGAGCAAGTCGTCGCGTCATGAGCGCAAGATTAGCGCAAAAAACGCAAGAAGATTGCGTTGCGGCGGGTACCGGTGGAACGCTCACAGACGGAGGGCCCGGAGGCAAGGGGCCGGCCTCCCGCGCCCCGATCGACCGGCCGGCGGGAGCGCGCGGGCGACGGGCGGCGCATCACCGCCGGGCCGCGATCGTGCGGCGATTGCGCTGCGGTCGGCCGAGGGGGATTTCGGTCCGTACCCGTCGCCCCTTACCGTTCGTACGATGAGCGCCCCACCGACCACCCCGCGGGGACCGCGCCGGTTCGGCTGGCCGCAGCGGGTCTTCTCGCAGGTCCTGCTGATGCAGCTGGCCATCATCACCGGCGTCACGGTCCTCGTCACGGGCCTCTTCCTGGCTCCGCTGAGCGCCCAGCTGGACGACGAGGCGATGCGCCGCGCCCTGGCGATCGCCCAGAGCACGGCGGCGCAGCCGCAGATCGCCGCCTCGCTGCTGTCCACCGGGCCCCGGCCCGACGGCCCGGTCCAGACCGCGGCGGAACGGATCAGGCGGTCGACCGGTGCCGAGTACGTCGTGATCATGGACGAGCGGGGGGTGCGCTGGTCCCACACGGACACCTCCCGTATCGGAGGGGTGGTGTCCACCGACCCCAGTGCCGCTCTTGCCGGCAGGTCGGTGATGGAGATCGACAGCGGGACGCTGGGCCGCTCGGCGCGCGGGAAGGTACCGCTGCTCGACGCATCGGACCGGGTCGTCGGCGCCGTCTCGGTCGGCATCGCGTACGACAGTGTCCGCGCCCGGCTGCTGGCCGCGATCCCCGGACTGCTGGCCTACGCGGGCGGAGCACTCGCCGCGGGGGCGCTCGCCGCCTATCTGATCTCCCGCCGTCTCCAGCGGCAGACCCATGACCTGGCGTTCTCCGACATCTCGGCGCTCCTGACCGAACGCGAGGCCATGCTGCACAGCATTCGCGAGGGGGTCGTCGCACTGGACCGCACGGGGCGCATCCGTCTCCTGAACGACGAGGCGCAGCGGCTGCTGGGGCTCGGCCCCGGCACCGCGGGGATGCGCCTCGAGGAGGCGCTGGGCGTGGGCCGGACCACCGACGTGCTGGCCGGGAAGGTGGCCGGTGAGGACCTGGTGGCGGTCCGCGGCAGCCGGGTGCTGCTCGCGAACCGGATGCCGACCGAGGACGGCGGGGCCGTGGCCACCCTGCGCGACCGTACGGAGCTGGAGTACCTCGGCCGCGAACTGGACTCCACGCGGGGACTGATCGACGCGCTCCGGGCCCAGGACCACGAGCATGCCAACCGGCTGCACACGCTCCTGGGACTGCTGGAGCTGGAGATGCACGAGGAGGCGGTGGAGTTCGTCACCGAGGTCGTCGGCGTCCACCGGGCGACCGCCGAGCAGGTCACCGAGAAGGTCCAGGACCCCCTGCTGGCCTCGCTGCTGGTGGGCAAGGCCACCGTGGCGGCGGAGCGCGGCGTCTCGCTGCGGGTCGCGGAGGAGACCCTGCTGCCGGACCGGCTGGTGGATCCGCGCGGCCTCGTCACGGTCCTCGGCAACCTGGTCGACAACGCGCTGGACGCGGCAGCGGGGTCGGACGCCTCACGGATCGAGGTCGGGCTGAGGGCCGACGGCCGTACGGTGGTCCTGCGGGTGCGCGACAGCGGTCCCGGTGTACCGGCCGACGACCGCGACGCCATCTTCATGGAGGGCTGGTCGACCAAGGAACTCCCCGCACACGGAAAGCGCGGCCTGGGACTGCCGCTGGTGCGGCGGCTCGCGGAGCGGCAGGGAGGGAGCGTGTCCGTGTCGGCCTCCCCCGAGGGCGGGGCGCTCTTCACCGTCGTCCTGCCGGAGTCCCTGCGCGAACCGGACCGCCCCGACGACTCCGGTCCGGGCGGGAGCGGCCGGACCGGCAGTCCCGCCCCGGCCGACCCGCACGGGCCCGGCGGCACCCGCCCGGGCGTCGCACCGGCCGCCGTCCCGCCCCCGACATCAGGAGACACCCCGTGATCGACGTTCTGGTCGTGGACGACGACGTACGGGTCGCCCGGATCAACGCCGCCTACGTCGCCAAGGTGCCGGGCTTCAGGGTGGCCGCCGAGGCCCACTCGGCGGCCGAGGCCCTCGCACGGCTCGACGAGACGCCGGTCGACCTGATCCTGCTCGACCACTACCTGCCGGACCGCAACGGTCTCGCGGTGGTGAGGGAACTGCGCGGACTCGGCCACCACACCGACGTGATCATGGTGACGGCCGCGCGCGACGTCGCCACCGTGCAGGCGGCCATGCGTCACGGAGCGCTCCAGTACCTGGTGAAGCCGTTCGCCTTCGCCGGCCTCCGCACCAAACTGGAGGCGTACGCGGCGCTGCGCCGCGGCTTCGAGGGCGGCGGGGAGGCCGAGCAGACCGAGGTCGACCGCCTGTTCGGAGCCCTGTGGGCCACGGGCGGGTCCGACCTCCCGAAGGGGCACTCGACCACGACGGCGGAACTGGTCCGTCAGGCGCTGCGCACGGCGGCCGGGCCGCTCTCCGCACAGGAGATCGCGGAGAGCGCCGGAATGAGCCGGCAGACGGCACAGCGCTATCTGAAGCTGCTGGAACGCACGGGCAGGGTGCGGCTGTCCCTCAAGTACGGCGAGACGGGCCGCCCGGAACACCGGTACACCTGGGCGTCCGGCTCCTGACGATCACGTTGCGGCCCCGGCCCGCGCCCGTACCGTCAGGCCGCTCCCGCACCGGTCAGCGACCGGACCTCCGTCTCCGCGTGCTTGGCCGGGTCGGACGGCTCGGCCGAGGTGACCGTGCCGATCCAGCCGGCCAGGAAGCCCGCCGGGATCGACACCAGCCCGGGGTTCTCCAGCGGGAAGACCGCGAGGTCCACACCGGGGAAGAACGAGGTGGGGCTCCCCGAGACCACGGGCGAGAGCAGGACGAGCACCACCGCGGGAACCAGTCCGCCGTAGACGGACCAGACGGCTCCTCGGGTGGTGAAGTTCCGCCAGAACAGGGAGTAGAGCAGCACCGGGAGGTTCGCGGAGGCGGCGACCGCGAAGGCCAGACCCACCAGGAACGCGACGTTGAGGTCCTGGGCGAGGAGACCGAGCCCGATGGCGACCGCTCCGACGCCCACCGCGGCCACACGGGCCACGCCCACCTCACTGCGCGGCTCGGCGTCCGGCCGCCGGAACGAGGCGTAGAGGTCGTGGGCGACGGAGGCGGAGGAGGCCAGGGTGATCCCGGCGACCACGGCGAGGATCGTGGCGAAGGCCACGGCGGCCACGACAGCGAAAAGCACCGTGCCGCCGGTGGACCCCTCACCTCCCCCCAGGACGAGCGCGAGAAGCGGAACGGCCGTGTTCCCGGACGCGTTGGACGCCCTCACCTCGGCGGAACCGACGAGTGCGGCCGCCCCGAAGCCCAGCACCACGGTCATCAGGTAGAAGCTGCCGATGAGCCCGATGGACCAGACGACACTGTGCCGCGCCGCGCGCGCGGTGGGGACGGTGTAGAAGCGCGAGAGGATGTGCGGCAGGCCGGCCGTGCCGAGGACGAGCGCCAGCCCCAGGCTGACGAAGTCGAACCGGGCCGTCCAGCCGCCGCCGTACCGGAGCCCCGGGGCGAGGAAGTCGCCGCCGTGTCCGCTGCGCTGGGCGGCGGACGTGAGCAGGGCGTTGAAGTCCCCGTGGAACCGGACCAGCACGAGGACGGTGAGCGCGACGGCTCCGGCCATCAGCAGGACGGCCTTGACGATCTGGATCCAGGTGGTCGCCCGCATGCCGCCGAGCGACACGTAGACCACCATCAGCGCGCCCACCCCGACCACGGTCCAGGACCGGGCGGTGTCGCTGGTGCCGCCGAGCAGCAGCGCGACGAGGCTCCCCGCGCCCACCATCTGGGCCACCAGGTAGAGCACGGAGACGGTGACGGAGGAGGTGCCCACCGCCGTGCGGACCGGCCGCTCCGCCATGCGGGCGGCGACCACGTCGGCGAGGGTGAACCGGCCGCAGTTGCGGACGAGTTCGGCGACGAGCAGCAGGACCACGAGCCAGGCCACGAGAAACCCGACGGAGTACAGCATGCCGTCGTAGCCGAAGAGGGCGATGAGCCCCGAGATGCCGAGGAAGGACGCGGCGGACATGTAGTCGCCCGCGATGGCGAATCCGTTCTCCAGGGGCGAGAACAGCCGTCCGCCGGCGTAGAACTCCTCGGCGGATCCCTGCCGGTTGCGGCCGACCCAGGTGGTGATGCCGAGCGTCACGGCGACGAACGCGCTGAAGAGCAGCAGCGCCAGTGTCTGGTGGTCCCCTCTCACCGGCCGGCCCCTCGCGTCATCTCCTGGGTCTCCCAGCGCAGTTCCAGAGCCGCGCGGTCACGGTGAAGACGCGCGTGACGGGCGTAGGCCCAGGTGAGCAGGAACGTGGTGAGGAACTGCCCGAGACCGGCCACCATGGCCACGTTGAGCGCGCCGGCCACCGGACGCGCCATCAGGTCGTGCGCCGTGGTCGCCGCGATCACATAGGCGAGGTACCAGAGCAGGAAGGCCACTGCGGCCGGGACCACGAACCGTCGGTACCGACGGCGCACTTCGCGGAACGCCGGACTCTTCTGCACCTCCAGATAGATCTCGGCCGCCGTGCGGCTGCGCTGCTCCTCCGGCCGGGGCCGCTCGTCGGCCGCCACGGCGCCCGTGCCGTCCGGCCCGCCCCATCCGGTTGCCGGTACCTCGCACCACGGGTCGTCGAGCCGTAGCACGGCGCCGTCCGGCCCTGCTTCCTTCTCCACCAACAACTCCCTTGTCCACGAGCCTCTTCGGCCGCGTAGCCAAGAATGGGCAGACCGGGAACATCCCGGGCACTTCCTTCGCCGTGCTTCACCATTTCAGGTGACGGAAGTGCCAGGTGGGTGCGCGAGGCCCCGGCCGTACGCATAGCGCACGGCCCCCGTTCTGTCGCGTGCGCCCGTCTTGGCGAAGAGGTTGTTGATGTGGGTCTTCACCGTGGCCCGGGAGATGTGCAGGGCACGCGCGATCTCCGTGTTGGAGAGACCGTCCGCGATGTGGACCAGAACCTCGGCCTCTCGGGGAGTGAGCCCGTCGGGCAGCTCCGAGGCGGACGGCGCCACGAACTCGGCGGCCGGGGCGGTCACCCGCTCCAGGAGCCGGCTCTGCACGTCCGGTGAGAGCCCCACCTCGCCGGCGACCACGGCCACGATGGCCTGGGCGATCTCCTCCCCGCCGGCGTCCTTGGTGAGATAGCCCCGCGCGCCCGCCCGAAGTGCGCTGAACAGGGATTCGTCGTCGTCGAAGGTGGTGAGGACGACCACCTGGGTCCCGGGGTGCTCCCTGCGGATCCGGCGTGTGGCCTCGACGCCGTCGCAGCGGGGCATCCTCAGGTCCATGAGGACCACATCGGGCGCCTTCTCCGCGACCAGGGCGACCGCCTCGTCGCCGTCCTTCGCGGCCCCGACCACGTCGATCCCGGGCAGCAGGCCCAGCAGCATGACGATGCCCTCGCGCACCACCGACTGGTCGTCGGCGACCACCACCCGCGCACTCACGCGGGCACCCGCAGACTCACCACGAAGCCCTCCTCGCCCGGGCCTGCCTCCAGCGTCCCGCCGAGCAGTTCGGCGCGCTCCCGCATCCCCGTCAGACCGTAGCCGGAGCCACTGACAGCGAGCTCGCCCGCCGGGCGGTGGCCCCCGGCGTCCCGCACCTCCAGGACGACCGCGTCCGGCCGGTACTCCAGACGGACGGAGACGGACGCCCCCGGAGCGTGCTTGCGGGTGTTGGTCAATGCCTCCTGGGCCACCCTCCGCACCGTCTGCGAGGCCTCCGCGGTCAGCTCCCTCCGCTCGCCCACGACCGAGATCCCGGCCGGCCCGTCGGCGACGAGGTGGCGCAGGAAGTCCTCCACCGGTGTCATCTCGCCCCGCAGGGCGGACAGCGCCTGGCGGGTCTCCGCGAGGCCCTCCCGGGCCATGGAGCGTGCCGCCACGACCCTCTCCAGCACCTGGTCGCGGAATGCGGCCGACGGCTCGCGCTCGATCAGCAGCCGGGCCGCCTCCAGGTGCACCAGCTGGGCGGAGAGGCTGTGCGCCAGGACATCGTGGATCTCGCGGGCGATCCTGGACCGCTCGGCCAGCGCCGCCGCTCCGGCCTCCGCCTCCCGCGCGGCCCGCTCCTGGGCGAGCAGACGGCGTGCGCTGCCGCGAGCCTCGGCGTCCAGCCTCAGCACGTACCCGCCGAGGCACAGGCTGCCCGTGGTGATCACGGTCGTCAGCCACCCGTCCCCCTCGACGACGGCATAGGCGAGCAGGGCCGCCGCCGTGAAAGGAACCGCGGCGACCAGCGGGAGCCTCACCAGGGCCACCACGGCGCATCCGCACCAGAGCGCGGCGGCAAGCACACCGGCGCCCGCCGCCAGGGCCCCGACCGCGGCCGCCGTCAGCAGCACCAGGAACCCGAGGGACGGCAGGAGCCGGTGGCCCCTGGTGCTGAGCAGGAACGCTCTGCCCGCCACCACGCAGCCCGCCGACAGCACCAGACTGACGCCGATCTGCCAGAGCGCGGCATCTCCGACCGCGAAGGCCTTCCAGAGGAGGCCGAGGAACACGGCGCTCCACACGAAGCATCCGATCAGTGCCCGGGACCTGGCACGGGGAGCCCGGGTGAGAGCCTCCTCGGAAGGCCAGCTCGTCCACGTGCTGCGGTTCACGCCCCGCCCTTCGACATGGCCGGCACGGCTGCCGCAGAGGCGCCGCCGGCCCCGTGGCCCGGGGCGACACCGCACTGCTCCCGCATCTGCCCGGCCCGCAGGGCGAGGATCCCGCTCCGGGCGAAGAGCATCGCCGCGAGCGATATGAGCAGGGCCCCGGTCCCCTGGTGCACACCGAGCAGAACGGCGGCCACGGCCGGAGCGGCACGCAGGGCGATCCCGCCCGCCCACACGAAGGCGGTGGCCCTGGTGCCGCGGCTCCAGAGGGAGCCGTCCGGCCCCTGCCACAACCGGGTGGTCCAGCCCCATCCCGCACCGGTGACCAGCCCCACCACGAGCCCCGCGCCCAGCATCGCCGCCGACACCGCCTCGTGACGGAGGTCGAGGACCCCGTCGGCGCGCAGGGCGACCACCAGCAGGATCACCGGCAGCACCCACCACCGCTTCCCGTCCCCGACCCGCCGGGCCGAGAGCTGCCGCACGACGACGAACACGGCGACCGCGACGGTCACCAGGATGTCGAGAAGCTCTGCCATGGAAGCCTCCGTATGGCGTGAAGAGGTGAGGTCTTCGACGCTACGGAGGCGCGGGGATCATGGGATCGGCTCCTGGGCCGACCGTGGGTGGAGAAAACGTCTCCACCCACGGGTGCAGTGCCTCAGACGTCGATGCGCGAGCGGTCGAGGGTGGCCGCCGAGCTGGTGATGAACTCCTTGCGCGGGGCGACCTCGTTCCCCATGAGCAGATCGAAGATCTGCTCGGAGGACTCCAGGTCACCGATGTTGATCCGGCGCAGGGTGCGGTGGCGGGGATCCATGGTGGTCTCCGCCAGCTGGTCCGCGTCCATCTCGCCGAGACCCTTGTAGCGCTGGATCGAGTCCTTGAACCGGACATTCTTCCGCTGGAGCTCCAGCAGGGTCTGCCGGAGCTCGTTGTCGGAGTAGGTGTAGACGTACTTGTCCTGGCCCTTCTTGGGCTGGACGAGCTCGATCCGGTGCAGCGGGGGCACGGCCGCGAAGACCCGCCCCGCCTCGACCATCGGCCGCATGTAGCGCTGGAACAGCGTGAGCAGCAGCGTCCGGATGTGCGAACCGTCGACATCGGCGTCCGTCATCATGATGACCTTGCCGTAGCGCGCCGCGTCGATGTCGAAGGTGCGCCCGGAGCCCGCTCCTATGACCTGGATGATGGCCCCGCACTCGGCGTTCTTGAGCATGTCGGAGACAGACGACTTCTGGACGTTGAGGATCTTCCCCCGGATCGGCAGCAGGGCCTGGAACTCGCTGTTGCGTGCGAGCTTCGCGGTGCCCAGGGCCGAGTCGCCCTCCACGATGAAAAGCTCGCTGCGCTCGACGTCGTCGCTCCGGCAGTCGGCGAGCTTGGCGGGCAGTGAGGAGGACTCGAGCGCGGTCTTGCGGCGCTGGGCGTCCTTGTGCTGGCGCGCGGCGATGCGGGTGCGTGCCGCGGCCACCGCCTTGTCCAGCACCGCCCTCGCCTGGGCCTTGGCGTCGCGCTTCGTGGACGTCAGGAACGCCTTGAGCTCCTTGGCGACCACGTTGGCGACGATCCGGTTGGCCGCCGAGGTGCCGAGCACCTCCTTGGTCTGCCCCTCGAACTGCGGCTCCGCGAGACGTACGGTGACGACCGCGGTCAGGCCCTCCAGCGCGTCGTCCTTGACGATGTCGTCCTCGGCGACACGCAGCAGCTTGGCCGAGCGGAGCACCTCGTTCACCGTCTTGGTGAGGGACCGCTCGAATCCGGTGACGTGCGTGCCGCCCTTGGGGGTGGCGATGATGTTGACGAAGGACTTGAGGTTCGTGTCGTAGCCCGTGCCCCAGCGCAGGGCGATGTCGACGCCGAGCTCACGGGTGACCTCCGTCGCCGTCATGTGCCCGCGGTCGTCGAGGACCGGCACGGTCTCCTTGAACGTTCCCGTGCCGCTCAGGCGCTGGACGTCGCAGACGGCCTTGTCCTGCGCCAGGTACTCGCAGAACTCGCTGATTCCGCCGTCGAAGCGGAAGGTCTCCTCCGTCTTTCCCTCGCCGTCGATGCCCCGTTCGTCGCGCACGACGATGGTGAGGCCGGGCACGAGGAACGCGGTCTGGCGTGCCCGCTGGTACAGCGTCTCCAGGTTGAGCTTCGCGTCCTTGAGGAAGATCTGCCGGTCCGCCCAGTACCGCACCCGGGTACCGGTACGCGTCTTCGGTACGCGCTTGCCCTTGCGGAGGCCGTTGGCGGGGTCGAAGGGGCTGTCCGGGCCCTGTTCGGTGAACATGCCCGGGACACCGCGCCGGAAACTGATGGAGTGGGTGGCGCTGCTCCGGTCGACCTCGACGTCCAGCCGGGCGGAGAGCGCGTTCACGACCGAGGCGCCGACGCCGTGCAGGCCGCCCGACGCCGCGTAGGAGCCGCCGCCGAACTTTCCGCCGGCGTGCAGCTTGGTCATGACGACCTCGATGCCGGAGAGCCCGGTCTTGGGCTCCACGTCCACGGGAATGCCCCGGCCGTTGTCCCGGACCTCGACGGAGGCGTCGTCGTGGAGGATGACCTCGATGGTGTCGCAGTAGCCGCCGAGAGCCTCGTCGACGGAGTTGTCGATGATCTCCCAGAGGCAGTGCATGAGTCCGCGGCTGTCCGTGGACCCGATGTACATCCCGGGGCGCTTGCGGACCGCTTCGAGCCCTTCGAGGACGAGAAGGTGCCGCGCGGTGTAGTTGGAGCTGTCCCTGTCTGAGCCGCCTGCTCCGGTCAGCAGCGCAGTGGACGGCACGGAATCGGCGGTCACGCGGTTCGCTCCTCGCTGAATTTCATTGGGGGCCCGGTGGGTGGCGGGCTCGGCCTCGGTGGCCGCTGAGAGCCTACCGAGGCCTGGTAGAGCGGTTGTAACGCCACCCAGGGGGAATCCTCATGCTAGTGCAGCCTCGCATGCACGTTCGATCATTCGTAGGAGTGACGCTCACATCACGTTCCCTTTGAGGCATGAACCATTTAGGCTCCGGGCACGTCCTCATGAACAACCGGCAACCCAGCCGGGGGACCGGCCCACACAAGCAACGCGAAACCGTAGCGCTACGCAATACGGCACATTCGCCGCCAACCGGCGACAGACAGCCATCCTGAGAAGAAGTTTCAAGGAAATGCCACGAGCGGGAACGTTTTCGGCCTGGTTGGATGTTGACCCTGGTACGACAGCTCGTCGAGCTAGAGAAGAGGCGACGTGACTACTGTTCTGACCCCCGCGAGCCCGCTGACCGCAGCAGACCGCTGTGACCGTTGCGGCGCCCAGGCCTATCTGCGCGTCGTCCTCATCAGTGGCGGTGAACTGCTCTTCTGCGCCCACCACGGGCGCAAGTTCGAGCCGGAACTCAAGAAGATCGCCGCGGAAATACAGGATGAGACGGATCGGCTCACTGCCGTGCAGGCAAGTGCGGCCGACGAGGAACAACACTGACACCTCGCATCCACGACGAGCCATGGGCCCGGTCCAGGACCGGCCGACGGGCGGCCTTCCCCAGGGAAGGCCGCCCGTTCTCACACCCGTGGGAGGGTTTTCACCGCGACGTGGCACGGCGACCCGCTCCGGCGGGCCGCCGCTGAAGCGTGCGTGGGCACCGGGACGTCGGCCCCACCCTCAGCTGAGGCCTTCCATCCACCGGATGGCGGCAGACACCCGGGTGTACACCCCGGGGCTGTCGGGGCTGCCGCAGCCGCTCCCCCAGGAGACGAGCCCGACGAGGCGCCCACGGGCCACCAGCGGGCCTCCGCTGTCCCCCTGGCATGCATCCCGCCCGCCCGCCGTGTCACCGGCGCAGAGCATCGATGAAGCGTCGTACGCGACCTGTGTGCCGCCGGGGTAGGCCCGGGCGCAGTCGCTGTCCGGCATCAGCCGGACCGTGGCGGCCCGCAGCCGGGACGCGTAGGACCCGTAACCGGTCGTGTCGCCCCAGCCGTACACCGTCGCCGCGGTACCCGGCTCGTAGGCGGAGCTGCCGGCACCCGCCATGGGGATGTCGCTGCCCTCGGGCAGCGCGCGGGCCAGAGTGAGGACCGCGAGGTCACCGACGTTCGTGCGCGGGTTGTAACCGGGGTTGACCCAGGTCGAGCGGACGGGGATCTCCTGGCCCCCGGGCCCGTCGAGCTCGTCCCGCCCTGCGATGACCCGGAGGTCTCCGACCTCCGGGGCGGTGGTCCCCAGGACGTCCTCCCTCAGGCAGTGGGCCGCCGTCAGCACCTTGGTGGGCCCGACGGCCACGCCGCCGCAGAACTGACCGGCCCGGGTTCCTCCGAACCGGTCACGGCTCGACAGCGCCACGGCCCAGGGACTGTCCGCGACGGACACCGGCTTCCCCCCGACGATGATGCTGTCCGCCGCCGCGGGGACCGGGGAGACGAGCGGTATCACCGCCGCGGCGACCGCGAGCGAGCAGGCGGCAGGCAGGACACGGGCCGTGGTGCGGGGCATGGGGGCTCCTTACGCCGAGGTGAGCAGTGCCCACTCAGCGTCATCCGACCCGGTGTCCGCCGCACGCGGACATGGGCCGGGGTCCGGAACCCGCGGAGGTTCCGGACCCCGGCCCGTGCCGGCACGGACGGCCTAGTCGAGGTAGTCGCGCAGCACCTGCGAACGCGACGGGTGGCGCAGCTTCGACATCGTCTTGGACTCGATCTGACGGATGCGCTCACGCGTCACCCCGTAGACCTTGCCGATCTCGTCCAGCGTCTTCGGCTGGCCGTCGGTGAGACCGAAGCGCATCGAGACCACACCGGCCTCGCGCTCGGAGAGCGTGTCGAGCACGGAGTGCAGCTGCTCCTGGAGCAGCGTGAAGCTGACCGCGTCCGCGGGCACGACGGCCTCGGAGTCCTCGATCAGGTCTCCGAACTCGCTGTCGCCGTCCTCACCCAGCGGGGTGTGGAGCGAGATCGGCTCGCGGCCGTACTTCTGGACCTCGATGACCTTCTCGGGGGTCATGTCGAGCTCCTTGGCCAGCTCCTCCGGGGTGGGCTCGCGGCCCAGGTCCTGGAGCATCTGGCGCTGCACCCGCGCGAGCTTGTTGATGACCTCGACCATGTGCACCGGGATACGGATGGTGCGGGCCTGGTCGGCCATGGCGCGGGTGATCGCCTGGCGGATCCACCAGGTGGCGTACGTGGAGAACTTGTAGCCCTTGGTGTAGTCGAACTTCTCGACCGCACGGATCAGACCGAGGTTGCCCTCCTGGATGAGGTCCAGGAAGAGCATGCCGCGGCCGGTGTAGCGCTTGGCCAGCGAGACCACGAGGCGGAGGTTGGCCTCCAGCAGGTGGTTCTTGGCACGGCGGCCGTCCTCGGCGATGATCTCCAGCTCGCGCTTGAGCTTCGGCGCGAGCTTGTCGGAGTTCGCCAGCTTGTCCTCGGCGAAGAGCCCGGCCTCGATGCGCTTGGCGAGCTCGACCTCCTGCTCGGCGTTGAGGAGGGGAACCTTGCCGATCTGCTTCAGGTAGTCCTTGACCGGGTCGGCCGTGGCGCCGGCGACGGCGACCTGCTGCGCGGGCGCGTCGTCCTCGTCGTCGTCGGAGAGGACGAAGCCCTTGTTCTCGCCCTCGCCCTCCTCTTCCTCGCCCTTGCCGGCCTTCACCTCCTCGACCGGCTCATCGCCGTCGAGGAGTTCGTCGTCCTGCTTGCCGGTCTTCTTCGCCGCGGTCTTCTTGACCGCGGCCTTCTTGGCGGTGGCCTTCTTGGCGACCGTCTTCTTGGCCGCCACCTTCTTCGCGGGAGCGGCGGCGGGGGCGTCGTCGGCCACCACGTCCGCGCTCGGGGCGGCAGGGGCGGCGGACGGTGCCGCGACGGTCCGCGTCACGGTCGTCTTCGCCGCGACCGTCTTGGTGGCGGTGCGCTTGACCGGGCTCTTCGCTGCGACGCTCTTGCGGGCGCGCTTCGGCGACTCCGCGGCACTGACCATCAGCGTCACACCCTCTTCCTCGAGGATCTGGTTGAGGCTGCGCAGAACATTCTTCCACTGGGTTGGCGGAATCTGGTCAGCCTCGAAGGCCCGACGCACGTCGTCGCCGGCGATCTGCCCATCAGCCTTTCCCCGCTCGATGAGCGCCATCACAGACTCGGACTCGGCGATCTCCGGCGGGAGCGTACGGGATGTGCTGGCCGACACGAACAACCTCTCGGAACGATGGAAACGGCTTCCGGCCCGGCCCTGGAGAGGGCTGGAACCGACGACCGCCGGCAGGGGATGTCGCCGACGTCGCGGGCTTGGCCTCAGAACTGCACAGCGCACTGCGTGGCTGCTGTATTCCTTCCGCGGCGGTCACCTCTTAGGTCATCGCACTGTTTCGAGGAGTGTTACGCCCAATTCGCGTGGCCCCAGTCACACCTCATTCGCGACAAACAGCACGAGAGGTCACATTTCCGTGTAATCATGCCGCCGGACCGCTCGGGCCCGGCGGCACACGGTCCGTATACCCGGTCTCGCGGCACTCAGTGCTCGCGCGGCGCGGGAACCACCCGATCTCCGTCGGTGTGGCCGATCAGCAGCTGCCGCATGGCGGTCTCGGCGCCGGCGGAGTCGCCCGATGCGAGCGCGTCGACAATGCGCGCGTGGTGTCCGAGGGACGCCTCGGCGGGGCGGTCACAGCCGGTGACCGGGCCACCGGACACGTGCAGAGCCGCGGAGACGATCCCGGAAAGGTGCTCGAGCATGCGGTTTCCCGCTGCCTGGATCAGCAGGGCGTGGAACTCCGCATCGGCACGGGAGAAGGTGATGGCGTCCCCCTGCCCCATCGCGTGCCCCATGATCTCGATCATGTCGCCGAGGCGCTGCTGGATGTCCTCGCGTCCGTGCCCTGCGGCCAGCCGGGCGGCGAGCGGCTCGATGGTCCACCGGAGATCGTCGAGTTCGCGGCGCTGGTCGTCGCGCTGCGGGCCGAAGGCGCGCCACTCGATGATGTCGGGATCCAGCAGATTCCAGTCACTCACCGGCCGGACCCTGGTGCCCACATTGGGCCGGGCGCTGACCAGGCCCTTGGCCTCGAGAACGCGGAGGGACTCCCTCACCACGGTGCGCGAGACCTCGAATCGCTGCCCGATCTCCTCCGGGACGAGCGGGCGGTCGGCACCGAGGTCACCCGAAACGATCATCTGACCCAGCTGCTGGACCAGTTGGCCGTGAAGTCCGCGGCCACGACTGGCCGTGCCGCGTCGGCTCGCCCGCCCCAGTTCGGATTCGGCGCCCGCCCAGGAACGGGCGGCGGAGCGCTCGCCGGCCGGCGCCTCCGCGTAGGGGTAGCGGTCGAGTTCGCCCGGGCCGGCAAGGCCGGAATCGGCGGAGCGGGCGGCGGTCATCATGGTGTGCGCAAGGGTACTCACGCATCCTTTTTCGGCGCGGCTCAGCGACCCCTTGAGGTCTTTGCTGAAAAGCACACGAAAGGGTGATCGGCACTCTCCCCTCAATTGACGTGTTACCAGTAGAAATCACATCTTTTAAGGGGAGTTACCCACATATCGACTTCGTGGATCACCGATTCGATCACCAACGAGCCCTGCCGCGAAGGCTGGTGAACGCGTACGCGCAGATCAAGACGGACAGCGACAAGGAGAGCGCCAGGCCCACGGGTTGGGCGACCACACGCACGGCGACCAAGGCCCATCGGTCCGCCCCGTACGGCCACTGCAGCCAGCCGAGCTCACTCAGCCGGCCCGGCAGTCCGCTGATCGAACGGGCGGACGGCACCTCGAAGAGTTTCCGCATCAACGGCACGACGAGCACCGGGACAGCCAGCACGGCCGCGACTCCGGCGACGGTCAGGCGGAACACACCGGCCCCCAGCAGCCCCGCCCAGGCGCACCCCACCGACAGCCCGGCCCAACTGAGCGCCAGCTGTGTGACGTTGTCCGGCACGGCCGACAAGTCCTCGCCGTACACCAGGCGCAGGGACTGGAGGTCCGCGAGGACGGCGAGGAGTGCGATCAGCAGCGCCACACCCGCCGAGACCACCAGCTTCGCCACCAGAAGGCCGAGGCGGCGCGGCACCGTCCCCCGTCCCGCGGCGAGTGCCGGATAGCGGAACTCGTCACCGAAGGCGAGCGCGCCCAGGAGTCCGGCGGCGAACGCGGCCGGCGGAAGCGGCAGCAGATCGGGCCAGGCGACCAGCAGGTCGGGCAGCGGCGTCCGCCCCGAGCGCGCCAGCAGTACGGACAGGCTCGCGGAGACGATCAGGGCGGCCGCCGTGATCAGAACGGTCGTCCTGACGCCGAAGAGCCGCCGGAGCTCGTAGCGCAGCGGCCGCAGGGGGCCCCGGGCCGGGCGGACGGGAATCGGAGGGGGCAGGTGCGAGAGCGCCACCGTCGATGCGGGCCCCGGCAGGACGGTCCTCACCGGCCCGGCGCCCGGATCACCGCTCGGGCCGCCGGACGGACCGCCGCCAGGACCGGCGCCGGTACTGCCGGGGTGAGCAGCCCCGGGACCGGCGTCCCCTGTCTCGTCGGCGAGCTGGTGCACGGGGACGCCGTGCCGGTAGGCCGCGTCCCCGACCTCCGCACAACTGCTGCCGTACACCGAGAGCCTGCTCCCGCCTTCGGCCACCACCTCGACCGAGCGCCGGGACGCCCGGGCCTCACGACTCATCACGGCTGCCAGCCGGGCCGCGTGCGGGGTGCGCACCGCGACCCGGGGCCGCAGGCGGGTACGGGAGAAGTCGGCGACATCCTGGTCCGCTACGAGGCGCCCTTCGTCGATGGTGACCACACGGTCGGCGGCGCGTGCCGCCTCCTTGGGGTCGGCGGTCGTGTGCAGGACCGTTCCGCCTTCGGCCGCGTGCGCGCGGAGCAGACCGTGGAGCCAACTCCTCTCGCGCGGAGAGAGCCCCTCGGCCGGCTCGTCGAGGATGAGCGTGTGCGGGTCGCCCAGCAGTGCGGAGGCGAGCCCGAGCCGCCGGTCCATTCCGGCCGAGAGGGTCCCGATCCGCTGGTCCCCCAGCCCCGCGAGGCCGACGACCTCCAGCAGTTCGTCCGCTCGCGAGGCGGGAACGCCCGCCGCCGCGCAGAGCATGCGGAGCTGACCGCGTGCGGTGCGGGCGGGATGACCCGGTACATCTCCGAGGAGCACCCCGACCTCACGGGCGGGATGGCCGATGCGGTGCAGCGGGCGGCCCCTGAAGTAGGTGATCCCCCTTCCCGCTTCGAGTTCGAGCATCAGCCGGAGGGCGGTGGTCCTGCCGGAGCCGGGCGCACCGAGCAGCACCGTGACATGGCCGGGCCGGGCTTCGAAGGTCAGGTCGTCCACGACGGGCGGGCCGTCACGACGGGGGGCACTGGTGAGTCCGATGGCCTGGAGCATCGCTTCTCTCGAAGAGGGTGAGGCCGCCCGGCGGCAGGGCGGGACATCCCAGCAAGATAACGCGACATTTCAGACTTTTGGTGCACTGGTGCTTTTGTGGGCGTTCCGCGGGTCAACCCGGCGCGAGCCTCCGCCGCCGGGCCCGGTCAGACGTCCGGCCTCAGCATGGGAGGGTTGAGCACCGTCGCCGCTCCGGCCCTGAACAACTGTGCGGGGCGACCTCCCTGACGTGTCGTCGTCCCTCCGGACGGAACCAGGAAGCCGGGCGTACCGGTGACCTTGCGATGGAAATTGCGAGGATCCAGGACCACCCCCCAGACCGCCTCGTAGACCCTCCGCAACTCGCCGACGGTGAACTCGGGCGGGCAGAACGCCGTGGCCAGCGAGGAGTATTCGATCTTCGAGCGGGCGCGCTCCACCCCGTCCTCGAGGATCCTCGCGTGATCGAAGGCGAGGGAAGCCGCCTGCTCGTCCTCCCGGCCGAAGCCGCCCCCGGGCCCGAACAGGTCCTCGACCGAGGCCCAGCGGGCACTGTTCGCGTCACCGCCGGCCCGCGGGGCGGGAAGATCGGGAGCCAGGGCGAGGTGGGCGACGCTGACGACTCGCATGCGGGGGTCCCGCCCCGGTGCGCCGTAGGTGGCCAGCTGTTCCAGGTGCGCGCCGTTCCCGACGGCGGGGGCGGACGGGTCGTGTGCGCAGAGCCCGGTCTCCTCGACCAGCTCGCGCGCCGCCGCCGCGTCGAGATCCTCATCGGTCCGGACGAATCCGCCCGGCAGCGCCCATCGCCCCTGGAACGGCGATTCACCGCGGCGCACCACCAGCGCGCAGAGCGCATGACGTCGCACCGTGAGGACGACCAGGTCGACCGTGACGGCGAAGGGCGGGAAGGTCGACGGGTCGTAGCGCGGCATGCCGAAATCATAGTCGTCTTCCTGACGATAAACACTCCCTTCGCGATTCCCGTTCCGAGCCCCGCTCCTGACTCCTCCTCGGGTGCGGTCCACGTCGCACCGCACCGGCTCTTCCCTCGCCCGTCCGGCGAGAAGGCGTTCGATCAATCGCGGCTCCTCGCTCCACGCTGCCCCTGCCGCCGCGCGTCGCGTGCCCGGCCCCGGCCCACGGCGGTCGCACCGGAACGAGCGGCGGCGCCCGGTGACCGCCGCATCGCGGGCCCGCCCCTGCGCCGTCCTGACCGGGTGAGCGCCGGCCTCGGCCCGCTCCGCCGTCCCGGCTTCCTCCCGTCCCGCCGCCGAGGGGACCCGCCACCTCCCCGTCCGTCACGCAGAGTGCGCTCACCCCGAAGGCAGCGACGCAGGGTCTCGGGGTCGAGGCCCTGGTTGCACGCCTGGTGCAGGAGCTGAGCGAACGTGTAGTCGGGGTCGGCCCGCAGGGCCAGCCCCAGCGCCACCCTGGCGGCCGCCTCGTCACCGCTGGACCACGAGACCCAGCCGGCCAGGGTCAGCGGAGCGGCGGCGTGTTCGATGTACGGGCCGACGCACCGACGGGCGAGTGCGCGCCACAGCCGCAGCGCCGTCTCGGCCTCGCGGCCCTCCATCCACTCTGCGGCCCGGTCCCTGGTCTCCCGGTCCTGCAGCCCCAGGATCACGGCAGCCGCCTCCTCGGGGGCGATCAGGCGGTCGTCGGCACCGTCCGCCTCGGCGGGCGCCGCGGTGGGTGCGCTCCCCAGGCGCTCCATCAGGCCACGGGCCAGCCGCAGGGTCTCCGCCGCCACCTCGCCACGGCCGCCGGCATCGAGGATCCGGGAGACCACTACCGCGCCCGCCGCGTCGAGAGCGCGCTCCTGTTCCTGTGCCGCAGCGGATTCCGAGGGCCTGAGCCGTGCCTCCATGTCCCTGAGCGATCCGCGCACCTGGACACCGGCGTACGTCGCTGCGGCCGCCATCACCGTGGTCCCCGGGAGCGCCAGCGGGTTGCCCTCGACCGGGCAGCAACGCGCGTCGGGGCAGCAGTAGGACCAGTAGCGGCCGTCGGAGATGCACAGCGCCTCGAGCACCGGAACGTCGAGCGCTCCGCAGGCCCTGCGCAGCCGCTGCGCGAGGGGCCTCAGCCGCTCCATGGTCCCCGGGGCCCCTTCTCCCCCGACCGGGTCCTGGCAGAGGAAGACCACGATCGCGTCGGGTCGCGACTCGCGCCGCTCACTCCCCTCGATCAGGCTCTGCGCCAGCTGGTCGGCGACCGGCGCCCACTCCTCCGGGTCCTTGGGAATGCCCAGCCTGAGCCTGCCGCCGAAGCGGCCCATGCCTCCGTGGAGGGCGACCATGACCACACTGTCGTTCGGATGGAAGCCCATGAGGTACGGCAGGGCGTCGGCGAGTTCGGCGGGGCCGCGCAGGGTGATCTGCTGCACGTCGGACGGTCCGCTGGATGCATCGTGCTGGTTCATGGGACGACCGTCCCGCGTGCCGCCGATTCCCGCGACCCCTGTGGATAACTTTGTCCACAGGAGGCGGCCACCGTTCGCGGTTTGTCACAGGCATCGGGTTGCATGGGGGCATGACCAACGCAGACCGCGCAGATCTCAGGGCCTCGGCCGACTCCGTACTCGCCCGACTGGTCGGGGACGACACCGGCACCGCACGGCTGCGTGAGGACCAGTGGCGGGCCATCGAGGCCCTCGTCGCCGACCGGCGCAGAGCTCTGGTCGTCCAGCGGACGGGATGGGGCAAGTCCGCGGTGTATTTCGTGGCCACGTCACTGCTGCGGGCACAGGGCAGCGGGCCGACGGTCATCGTGTCGCCCCTGCTCGCCCTGATGCGCAACCAGGTGGCGGCGGCGGCCAGGGCCGGCATCAGCGCCCGCACCATCAACTCCTCCAACACCGAGGAGTGGGACACCGTCCAGGCAGAGGTGGCGGCCGGTGAGGTGGATGTCCTCCTGGTGAGTCCGGAGCGCCTCAACAACCCCGATTTCCGGGATCAGGTGCTGCCTCGCCTGGCCGCCGCGACGGGGCTGCTGGTGGTCGACGAGGCGCACTGCATCTCCGACTGGGGGCACGACTTCCGCCCGGACTACCGGCGGCTCCGGACGATGCTCGCCGACCTTCCCGCGGGCGTCCCGGTGCTCGCCACGACGGCCACGGCCAACGCCCGGGTGACCGCGGACGTCGCGGAGCAGCTCGGCACGGGTGCCGGCACGGACGCCCTGGTCCTGCGCGGACCGCTGGACCGGGAGAGCCTCAGCCTCGGCGTCCTGCGGCTGCCCGACGCCGCGCACCGTCTGGCCTGGCTGGGCGACCATCTCGGGGAGCTGCCGGGCTCGGGCATCATCTACACACTGACGGTCGCGGCCGCCGAGGAGATCACCACCTATCTCCGCCAGTGCGGGCACCCCGTCGCCTCGTACACCGGCAGGACGGAGAACGCCGACCGGCAGCAGGCCGAGGACGATCTGCTGGCCAACCGGGTCAAGGCCCTGGTGGCCACGTCCGCGCTCGGTATGGGGTTCGACAAGCCGGACCTCGGATTCGTCGTCCACGTGGGATCACCGTCGTCGCCCATCGCGTACTACCAGCAGGTCGGACGCGCCGGCCGTGGCGTCGAGCACGCCGAGGTGCTGCTGCTCCCCGGCAAGGAGGACGAGGCCATCTGGCAGTACTTCGCCTCGGTCGCCTTCCCCCCGGAGGAGCAGGTCCGCCGGACGCTCGATGTCCTCGCCCAGGCGGGACGCCCCGTGTCGCTGCCCGCCATGGAACCGCTGGTCGATCTGCGGCGCACCCGCCTGGAGACGATGCTCAAGGTGCTGGACGTCGACGGTGCGGTGAAGCGGGTCAAGGGCGGCTGGATCTCCACGGGCGAACCATGGGTCTACGACTCGGAGCGCTACGCCTGGGTCGCGCGGCAGCGGTCCGCCGAACAGCAGTCGATGCGCGACTACGCCGCGGCGACCGGATGCCGCATGGAGTTTCTCCGGCGCCAGTTGGACGACGAGGAGGCTGCCCCCTGCGGGCGCTGCGACAACTGCGCGGGGGCGCGCTTCGACGACAAGGTCTCCACGGCCGCGCTGGACGGCGCCCGCGGTGAGCTGGGCCGCCCCGGTGTGGAGGTGGAGCCGCGCAAGATGTGGCCCACCGGACTCTCCGCGGTGGGGGTGGATCTCAAGGGGCGCATCCCGGCGGGCGAGCTGGCCCGTCCGGGGCGGGCTCTGGGCAGGCTCTCCGACATCGGCTGGGGCAACAGGCTCCGCCCGCTGCTGACGGCACAGGCGCAGGACGCTCCGGTCCCCGACGACGTGGCCAGCGCGGTGGTCACGGTGATCGCGGACTGGGCGAAGGGGCCGGGCGGCTGGGCGTCCGGGGCCCCGGACGCGGCCCCCCGACCGGTCGGCGTCGTCACGCTCGCGTCGCGTACGAGACCGCGGTTGGTCCACTCGCTCGGCAGCCGTATCGCCGAGGTCGGGCGAATGCCTCTGCTCGGCACGGTCACCTACGCGCCGGGCAGCGAGGACCTGCGGATCTCGCAGACCAACAGCGCGCAGCGGGTGAAGACCCTGCACGAGACCCTCGTCGTGGAACCCGCGCTCGCGGAGGCTCTCGCGGCGGCCGGAGGTCCGGTCCTGCTGGTCGACGACCTGTCGGACACCGGATGGACGCTTGCCGTCGCGGCGCGGCTGCTCCGACGTGCGGGTGCGGAGGGGGTGTTCCCGCTGGTCCTCGCGGTCCAGGCGTGACGCGGGCTCTGTTCAACACCACGACGGGCAGGGATATCCGTGTCATACCGTCAGATATCCGTCAGCAGAGCCAATTGCTCGTTGCCGCCTGCCGATACGACAGGAAGAATTGGAGTCGCTCCCGCACGGTCTTTCGCGGGCCCGGAAGGGCTGTGCCGCGGCGCGCCCTCACCCGACCCTGCCCGCATCGTGGGCGCGTAGCGAAGGGAGGACCGTGACCTTCGGATTCGCTCCGTCCGCAGCCACTTCTCTGTCCGCGTCCGCGGGCTCCGTCAATCATGTCGCGAGGATGCTCGAACCGGCCGAGTGGGCCGCGGCGGGCATACCCCTGCTCCGCAGTCCGCGTGAGGTCGTCAGCGGTCTCCATGCCCGGCACCGTCCGGTCCCCGCCACCGCGGTCGTCGCCGTGCTCGACCACGAGGAGCGCCTCACGGCCAGCGCCTCGTTCGTCAGACGGTCGTCCGTGCCGGCGGACGGCTGGGAGTTCCGCAACGCGCTGCTCGCCCATCTGCGCCGGGTGATCCCGCACGACCTGCGCCGCCGCACCCCGGTGCGCACCGCGGTCCTGCTCTACTGCCGTGAAGGTGACGAGCGCTGGACGGAGGAGGACGGTGCGTGGATGTGGGGGCTCCGGGACGCCTGCACCCTGCACGGTCTTCGCTGCGGGGCCTACATCACCCTGACGCGCGGCGGATGGCAGGTGCTCGGCGAGGGCCGGGGAGGCCGTCGGCCGACGCTGCTCTCCACACCGTCGGCGCTGGCGGACGCATCCACCGATCACGAGTCCGGCCCGCTGCGCACCGGCGGCGGAGCCGCCGAGGCACTGCGGCGGAGCGCCGCCCGGTGAAACGCGACGTGGGTCCCCGCCGTCCGGGCGGACGGCGAGGACCCACGGTCGTACGGCTCAGACAGCCGCGCCCAGCGCGGAGTTGACCTTCTGCGGCTCCCCGCACACGATCAGCAGCGCGCCGGCCCGCTCCCGCAGACCCGCCAGTGCGCGGGCGGCCGTTGCGTCGAGGTCTCCGTTGACCGCGACGACGACGACGGAACGGGAGGTGCACCGGTCGGCGTTCGCGGTGCGGGCGAAGAAGACGTCGTCACCGGCGTCGTGCTGGGCCCAGTACGCCGCCTCTCCGAAGGAGAGTTCGTGAGCGGCCCAGGGGTGCTGGTCACCGGTGGTGAGCACCAAGATGCCGCCGGGCACCTGGCCGGAGTCGAGCAGCAGATCGACGGCCTCGTCGGCGGCGTCCACCGCGCCGTCCGGCGTCGCCGGAATCAGCTGGAACTGCGCTGCGGAGGTCGCTTCCGCCGCCTTCTGCACGGCAGCGGCCGGGGCAGCGGCGGACGCGGGTGCGTGAGGCGGGCGCTGCGCCGGCGGCGCGGGCCGCACAGGGCCGCGGCCCGGGCTTCCGGGACGGGGTGTGGCCGCGGAACGCGGGCCGGGTACGGGGCGGGGGGTCGGCGTGGTGCGGCCTGCGGCCGTAGCGACGCGGGGACCCTGGACGCTCTCGGGAATCTGAGGCTCCTGGGGGATGAGAGGCATGAATGGTTGTCTGTCGCCACCGACGTGAAGGGGTCGGCGGACGGGTGCGCCTGCGCGATCAGAAGTCGAAGCCGAGCTGGCCCCCGCTTTCCAGTGCCGCCGCCTCGGCGGAGAATCGGACCTTCTTCAGGTGCTGCCACCGGGGCAGCGCGTCGAGATAGGCCCAGCTGAGACGGTGGTGAGGCGTAGGCCCCCGTTCCTCCAGTGCTGCGCGGTGCACCGGTGACGGATAACCGGCGTTCGCACCGAAGGCGAAGTCTGCGTACTGACCTGATTCCGCGCCCAGTTCGGCCATCATCGTGTCGCGGTGGACCTTGGCGATCACCGAGGCCGCGGCCACGGCGATGCAGGACTGGTCCCCCTTGATCACGGTGCGGACGTTCCAGGGCGGACCCAGGTAGTCGTGCTTGCCGTCGAGGATCACGGCGTCCGGACGGACGGGCAGGGCGTCGAGCGCCCTGACGGCCGCGAGACGGAGCGCCGCGGTCATGCCGAGGTCGTCGATCTCCAGAGGTGACGCGTGCCCCAGCCCGTAGGCCGTGACCCACTTCTCGAGCGTCGGGGCGAGTTCCGCCCGGCGCTTGGGGGTGATCAGCTTGGAGTCGGTGAGACCCTCGGGGGGTCTGCGGAGACCGGTGACGGCCGCGCACACGGTGACGGGGCCGGCCCACGCTCCGCGTCCGACCTCGTCGACACCGGCGACGGTCCTGGCGCCGGAAGTGGCGCGCAGAGAGCGCTCGACGGTGTGCGTGGGTGGTTCGTACGGCATGGCGCGTGCCAGGTTACGCCGATGCACACGGCAAGAACACCCCGGGGCACCGTCCATCGGTTCGGCCTGCGTCCGGCGACGATCCGGGCCCCCGCGGGCCGGTGTGCGGCGTCGGGGCGAGCCGGCGGACAGCGGCGGCGCCGTGCAGGCATGCGGGACCTCACGCCGGACCGGTCGCGCACTCCGCACACCCACCCACATCTTCGCTTTCGCACATATGAAACGTTCGCTCTCCGTAGGTGAAGACGGAGCCTCGGGCGAGCCCACAGGGAGCACCTGGGAGTTTGCACCCCGCCCCAACGGGCGTGCGCACGAGTCTCGGAGACGACTGCGAAAGGAGCCGGAAGAAAGGGTGAGAGGGCAGTGCCCGGACACGGCTGGAGGACAGCAGGACGACGACCGGACACGGCTGGGCCGCGGCAGCGCACCTCCACAAGGGCTCACCTCGCCGAGGCGCCCTGCGCACACTCCATAGCAGAAGCGAATATCGCCCGATCGAGCCCCGCACCACCCCGGGGAAGGCTCGCCCGAGGTCCGTACGGCCGCCCGCAGCTCCGGCTCGACCGCACGCCGCTGACTCCGCACACCGTAGGCCGCCCCGGCAGGAGAGCCACCTCGAACATCCGTGGACCAAAGCGGCGTTCGAGCCTCGGAGTGTTCGGTCGACCATCTGAACGATCAGCGGCTGTCCCATGTCTACCGGACGGACGGTGGAGGCCGTCCGGTCCGCGGAGGCCCGCCCCGGACCACCCGAGTCAGAGCAGCGGCCGGCGTATGGACACCGGCCGTCGGGTCGACTCTCCGGAGCACCGCGGTCAGCGCCGCGGTCCTCCGGGGAGCAGCCACCAGGGCCACGGAGTCCTGAGCGTCGTGACCAGGTTCGGGGCACGGCCGCCCGGTTTACACCGCACGTTCCCGGGACACCGCCCGGCCACCGGGCCACCGGCCGGATTCCGGAGACCCGTGGCCCGGGCGCCGACCGCTCACCCCCGATCAGTACGGGTCGAATCCGTCCCCGTCACGGCCGTCCCCTTCACGGCCGTCCCGCTCGTCCGCTTCCCGCTGATCGGCGTCACGGCCGAAGTCGTGGCACGTGGTCCCGTGGTTCTCCGCCGGGTGCTGTTCGAGGATGTCCCGGGCCCTGGATTCGCCCCAGCTCGTGGCGTACCAGGGGGCGTCCGGTGAGGTCAGGTCGCGCTGGAAATCCTCCAGCGCGCAGGACCTGAGTGGTTCCGGCAGCTCGTTCAGGGCCGGTACGGCGTCTGCGGAGAGCCCCTTGAGGTACTCGATGTCGACCGTCCTGTCGCTGCGGTAGCGCTGGACGTTCTGTTCGGCGACGAGTCCGTCCGGCGAGATGAGGCCGAAGCCGAGCACGGCAGCCGCCGCGCTCACCACGACGGCGCGCGGCAGCATCCTGGCGCCGAACACACCGGCCGCGAGGATCAGGACCAGCACCACCCCCAGCCAGAGCTCGACGGCGGCCACCGAGATCCGCAGCCGGGTGAGCCCGAAGGAGTCCACGTACAGGTCCATGCGCCGCAGGGCGGACGCCACGACGACCAGTGTGAGCACGCACAGGACACCGAGCACGCCACGGACCAGGGCCCGGTCGCCCGGCTCGCCCCGCGGAGCCCAGCGCAGTGCGAGCGCGATGACGAGCAGGGTCAGCAGGGTGGCCCACAGCAACTGCCAGAAGCCCTGCCGGGCGTACTCGGAGGGTGTCAGACCGGTCTCCTCCAGCACCTTGTCGTACCCACCGAGGAGAACGACGAGCTGGAGGGTGAGGAAGGCGGCGAAGAGCAGGTTGAGCACGATCAGCGGAAGTGCCCACTCCGCCCGGCTCCTGGCCTTTCCGGGGCGGACCGTGATGCCGTCCCAGCGCACCGGCGCCGCAGCGCTGTAGGCGGCGGCGAGCGATCCGAGGAGGCCGAGTGCGAAGAGGAGGACACGCCAGGGACTGTCACCGATCGACACCTCGGGGGTGAGGCTGCCCAGCAGGTCGGCGAAGGCGGCGTCCGCGGACGCGAAGAGCGTGCCGAACACGAGGAGCAGGACGACCGCCACCGCCGTGGTGCGCACCACGGTACGCACTCTGCCGCGGGAGTCGTCGGCCCGGGCGCGCACTCCGCGCCACCCCCAGCGCACCCCGCCCGCCACCGAGGGGAACAGTCCCAGCGACCCGAGAAGCACGCCGGGCCAGCTGCGGCTTCCGTGCAGGGCGAGCGAGCCCAGTGCGAGGGCCGATGCCACGGCGAGGAAGACCGGCCACCCCGCGTCCCGGAGGGCGGGCAGCGCGAGGAGTGCCAGACCGCCCAGCGCCCAGACCGCGGTCCACGGCCGCAGTCTGCGTCCTGCCGAACGGGCGGCGAAGAAGGCCCCCAGGGCTGCGGGCACGGCCACCATCAGAAGGTTGGGGCCCAGCCCGTCGCCGAGCAGCAGAGCGCTGAGGAGGCCGGTGGCGAGAACCGACCAGAGGGTGCCCGGACCGATCACGGGCGGGGACGCGGCCCGCAGCCGGACCAGGACGCCGGGCGGTTGCGGCCCGCGGCGCTGCCAGACGTCCGCCGGCGGAGGGGGCCGGAGATAGGCGGGCACTTTCGGCACCTCCGGACCGGCGCCCTGCGGCGGCACCGACGGGCCGGAGACCCGCACCCGCCCCGCTGTCGCACTCCCCCGCTCGGCCGCTTGGGACAGCGGCTCGGACACGGATCCGCCTTCGGGCCGCGGTGCCCCGGCGGATCCGCCCCCGCCGCTCACCGGCCCGGCAGCGGCCGCAGGCTCAGGCATCGGCTCGACCCCGGGCACGGGTGCGGATTCGGATTTCCCCACGTCAGCAGGACCGGGCTCCGGCCGCGTATCGGACCCACTGGACGCGTCGGACCGGCCTGACCCGACCGGTCCATCAGACCCAATCGGCCCGTCGGACCCGTCGGACCCGTCGGACCCGCTGGACCCGTCGGACCTTCTGGACGCATCGGGCGAATGTTCGGACATGGGACCCCTCCCCCCACCGAGGTCCGCTCGCGCGGCCATGTCGCGGCGCGTCGGCCCCGGCGTCTCCAGACGCACGCCCAGCAAGATCGAAGAGGGCGGCGTGGGCGAAAGACTAGGTCCCGGCCGGGTCGCCCGGCCGATCGGAGCCGCCGCTGTGGCAGGACCGTGACAGTGAGCAGAAGAAGGCGGACGGCCTTCTCCGGCCGGCCGACGGGAACGGCTGGGGACCGTCATCGTCCTCACCGACTGTCCGGTGCCCGCCGGCACCGGTGAACCGACCGGGCCGACCTCTGAACACCACGACCCGGACAGCGCGCGTCCTCGGCGCCGGCGAGCGAGGCCACGCACCCGTCGGCCCGCCGTCCGACCGAGCCGACCGCCCGGCACCTGCTCCCGGCGTCCCTTCCCCGTCTCCCTGACCGCCCGGCACCCGCTCCCGGCGGCCCTGCCCCGTCTCCGTGCCCGGCAGCGCGACCCCCGTCGGACCCGTGACCGGCGGACTCAGCCCCGCGCGGGAACCGTGGGGAACCACTCGGGCAGTTCCTCCGTACGCGCCAGCCAGTCCGCGGGAGGGGCTCCGACCGGTTCCGCGGCGACGATCCCGCCGACGATGGCGCAGGTGGTGTCCACGTCACCCCCCGCCTGCGCGGTCGTCCAGAAGGCCTCCTCGAAGTCTCCGAGGCTCCGCGCGGCGGACCAGAGGGCGAACGGCACCGTGTCGTGGGCGCTCGTACGGCGTCCGTTGCCGAGCACCGCCGCGACCGTCCCCGCGTCCCGGTAGTCGAGCATGTCGCGCGCCCGCCGCAGTCCGGCGCCGACCGCGCTGCGTGGGATCAGGGCGACCACGTCGTCGATCAGGCCCTCCGGCGTCGGCGGCCGGCCCGGGGCGGCGACGAGGGCGGCGGCGGCAGCGACGGCCATGGCACCCACGACGGCCTCGCGGTGCTGGTGGGTGGGGTACGAGGAGATCTCGGCCTGGTGGGTGGCCTGCTCCGGGTCGTCCGCGTACCAGGCGCCCAGGGGCGCGATACGCATCGCCGAACCGTTCCCCCAGGAGCCCTGGCCCTGGAAGAGCGCGGACGCCAGCTCACGCCAGTCGCCGCCTTCCCTGACCAGCCTGAGCAGCCGGTTCACCGCGGGCCCGTAGCCCCGGTCGAAGTCATGGTGCAGGGCGAAGGAGTGGGCGAGCGCGTCCTGGTCCACGCGCCGGTGGGCGGCGAGGACCGCGAGTACGGAACAGGCCATCTCGGTGTCGTCGGTCCACTGCCAGTCACCGGGCGGCAGCGTCCGGTCCTTGAGCAGGGGGTAGTGGGCCGGGACGAAGAACTGGGAGCCGAGGGCGTCTCCCACGGACAGCCCACGCAGGCTGGCCAGAGCGCGCCCGAAACGGTCGTAAGCGGATTCAGCGGTCATCGCCCTGCCACTCTATCCGGTGCGGCCGTACGGCTCCGGGGTGCGCCACTGCTCGAAGGGCCGGTCGAGCGTGTAGCGGCCGTCCTCGCCGAGCAGCAGCGTCCGGGACTCACCGTTCCCGGGGTTGGACAGGGACTCGAACTCCGCGACCGACCAGTGGAACCAGCGCATGCAGAAGAGCCGCATGGTCAGCCCGTGCGTGACCAGGAGGACGTTCGGCGGATGGTCGGGGGCCTCGAAGCTGCGGTGGAGGCTCTCCAGGAAGGCGTCCACCCGGTCGTACACGTCGGCGCCGGACTCACCCTGTGCGAAGCGGTAGAAGAAGTGCCCGTAAGCGTCCCGGTAGGTCTTCTGCAGTCGGACGTCGTCCCGGTCCTGCCAGTTGCCCCAGTCCTGCTCGCGCAGCCGGGGCTCTTCCCTGACGCGCACATGTGCGGGTTCGAGTCCGAACGCCCGGAGGGTCTCGTGGGTGCGCCGGTAGGGCGAGACGTAGACGCTCACCCTCTGGTCGCCGAAGTCCGCACGCAGCCGCGAGCCGGTCGCCCGGGCCTGGCGCAGGCCCTTCGCCGTGAGCTTCAGCGCGTGGTCGGGCTCGCGTTCGTAGACCGTGTCGTCCACGTTGCCCTCGGACTCACCGTGGCGGACGAGAACGATACGTTGCGGTCGTGCCATGACCCGACCCTACGGGTTCTTCCGTCGTCCCCGGTGATCAGGGCGCGGCGTCGGCGGCGCACCGCAAGGCAGGGGCGGAGAGATCCGCGCACGGGACGGGTGCGGGCGCTCCGACGGCGCGTCGGGATGCCGGGGGCGGTGCCGCGCACGCGCCAAGGACGACGGGACGGGCCCCGGACGGCGTCCGGTGCGACCGGGCGGTGGTGCGGTCCTCATCGCGCGGATGCGGCCGGCGGACGGAACCGGTCGGGCACGGGACCGGTCGCGCATGCGGTCCCCGTCGCGCGTGGGTGACCGGCGCGCACGGAACGGCCGTGCGTGCGGGACCGGGGAAACGGGGCTGCGGGCTCGGGTCAGACCGTCCACGACGGTTCGAGCAGCACCACGTCACCGGTGAGCGACTCGACGTCCCGTTCGGTCTCCGCCCGCGCCGCGAGCCGGGCGGCGCTCCCGGGCCGGTACTTGCCGCGTTCGGCGCTCGACTGCCACATGGACAGCGCCAGGAACTCGGGGCCCGGGGCTTCGCCGAAGACTCCGCGCAGTATGCCCGGGGATCCCGCCACGGCCGGGTTCCAGACCCGTTGCTGCATGAGCGTGAAGTGGTCGACGCGGTCCTCGTAGACCCGGCTGTGCGCGACCCTGACGACGTCCGCGTCCGTGAAGTCCGGTTCAAAGCCGGTCTTCACATCGAAGCGGTACTCGAAGAGCTTGACCTGCATGTCCTTGTACGTACCGGACTGCGCGGCGGACAGCCGCTCGTGCTCGCGCGCCATGAACGAGTCGTAGAAGACCCGGTTCTCCCAGAACGCGAACACATGGGCGACATCGGGCTGCATTCGGCTCCACCCGCCGCTCTGCGCCCGGAATCCCGGCTCACCGAGCAGTCCCGCCCACTTCCGCTGCCCGCGCTCGAAACCATGGCGGTCCACCACGGTGCAGCGAATCCACTTGACCAGCACTGCGCCATCGTACGGCGCCCGGCGTGGCCCGGTTCACGCCCCGCCCGGACCGGGGTCCGGCGGGAGCCGGCAGCGCACGCCTCCGGCCACACCGTGGCCCGAAACCGACGTCCGTTCCCAAGGCGGTTGGTTCCGCCGACAGTTGCGGACATGATCTGGGGATGGAAGAGGTCCGTCGGTCCAGCAGCGAGGAGGCACGTGGGATGAGCACTCCCAACAAGGACATCGAGAAGGTCGAGGTGAGGGTCAAATGGGACCCGAGCGCCACCGGTGAACCCGCCAACGACCTCGACATCATCGCGGCCACGTACGGGACGGACGCCCCCTACGGCGGTCCCGCCTATCTCGTGCACTTCGACAGCAGATCACCGGACGGGACGATCACGCTGAACCGGGACAGCCGGACGGGGCAGGGCTTCGGCTTCGACGAGGTCATGACGATCGAACTGGACCGGCTCTCGGACGCCTACGCCAGGGTCGTGGTGGGTGTGGCCATCCAGCAGCGCGACGGCCGCAAGACGTTCGCGGACATAGAGCACACCGCCGTGCAGATCCGCGAGGGCTACACGAATCTGGCGGAGGACGACTTCTCGGCGGTCGGGGGTGCCACCGCCGCGGTCGTCGCGGAGTTCGTCCGGGACGCCTCGGGCTCCTGGGGCTTCCGCGGGACCGTGCGCGGGTTCGACGGCGATCCCGACGCGTTCTCCTCCGCGATGGGCGACCGCTCGGACTGACACCGGCGCCCCGCGGCCTCCGGCTCTCGGGCTCTCGGGCTCTCGGGCTCTCGGGCTCTCCGGCTCTCCGGCTCTCCGGCTCTCCGGCTCTCCGGCTCTCCGGCTCTCCGGCTCTCCGGCTCTCCGGCTCTCCGGCTCTCCGGCTCTCCGGCTCTCC